>JABIPG010000249.1 GCA_018698795.1 Rhodospirillaceae bacterium | reverse complement strand
GTCTTGCCGACGATTGTAGTTGACTGAGGGTATGATTCTAGACTAGGTATTGATACATATATGCTTATACGCGCGACGGCAACCGGGCTCTGGGAATGGCTTTGTCGGCGCAGACGGGAGCCGGCCATGTCGTCTACAGGCAGCGAATCTTCGACAAAGCAATCCTACACCATACCTTGCGCCAGCAGATTTCGGGATGCCGTTTTGGCACTGGCAGCGAAGCGCGGGGTTAATGTGGCGGATTTGGCACGCTCTGTGGCGTTGATGGTGCCGGCGGAAACACTGACGGCATTTCCGGACCCGGGCGAGCCGGAAGCCCAAGACCGGGAGATCATTGTTATCAAGTCAGGGCCGTCGGCGGGGCGGCCTTGGCAGCGCAAGCCGCGCCTTCAGGTGCGCATGGCACCGGGGTTCGATGCCGAGATATTGCGTCGCGCGTTGGGCGTGGCGTTGGCCATGGACAAGGGCGAAGCGGCGGTATTGCTCGATGCCCCAAGCCACGGCGTCAGCGCGGCTACGCACGATCCCGAGGAAGTGGACAGACTGAAGGCGATGGTTTCAGCCTTGGCGTTCGATCCGCTGGATGAAGGCGTACAGACCCGTGACGAAGCATTGCATGTGTTGGGCTTTCCGCCCGGCGCCAGCCCCGATACGCGCGAAGTGCGGGCGCGGTTTCGGATTTTGGCGACGATCCACCACCCTGATGGCGACTATGGGAGCCATCACCGCATGAGCCAACTCAACAGCGCCATGGACGTTTTGCGGGGCGAGGTCGCACTCTATTGAGTGATTATACGAGGCGGTCAGGGGGATCCTCGCCGTTGAAGAACGCATCGAGATTATCCAGCGCTTTGAAGCCCATGGCGTTGCGGGTCTCCACCGTGGCGCTGCCGGTGTGCGGCGTCATGAACACGTTGTCTAAATCGCGGTAGGCTGGATTGAAATTCGGCTCACCGTCGAAGACATCCAAACCGGCGGCGAACAAGCGGCCCGATTGCAGCGCCGCAATCATCGCCGCATCATTGATCAAGCCGCCACGCGCCGTATTCACCACCACCGCGCCTTGGGGCAGCATTTCAATACGCTCGGCATTGAGGAAATGGTGCATCTCAGGCGACATGGGGCAGTTCAGGCTGAAAAAATTAGACACAGCCAACAGCGCCTCGGCGCTTTCGTGATAGACGGCGCCAAGCTCAAGCTCAGACGCGAGACGTGAGCGGTTGTAGTAGTGGATTTCCATGCCAAACGCCCGTGCGCGTGCGGCCAAGGCGCGGCCGATACCACCCATGCCGAGAATCCCTAAGCGCTTGCCCTGTAGGCTCGGCCCCAGCAGTTGCGTCGGTGCCCAACCGGTCCAAGCGCCGGCGCGCATCATGCGCTCCGCTTCGCCGGCGCGTCTTGAGGCGGTCAGCACCAACAGCATCGCCATGTCTGCCGTGGCGTCCGACAGCACGTCCGGGGTGTTGGAAACCGCAATACCGTGCGCCTTGCAGGCATCCAGATCCAGGTGTTCATAGCCGACGGAAAACGTCGACAGCATGCGGATGGTGTCCGGCAACTCGGCAATAACATCGTTTGGGAACTTGTTCGACGACGAACAAAGGATGGCGTCATGGCCCTTCGCGCGGCGGATCAATTCATCACTGTTCCACAGATCATCAGCATCGTTGAAGGTGCAGGTGTAGTCGCGCCTGGCGCGTGCTAGCACATCGGCCGGAAAGCGCCGCGTGACCAGCAACTTGATATCCTTGGGCATGGCTGTTTTCCCCCATAAAATCCGCCATTGAACTTCCGCAATGAAAAACCGCCCGGACTTTCATCCGGGCGGCTTAAAACTTGAACTTCCGCCAGTGTTATTCGCGGTTGCCGAATAACTGTAGCATGAAGAGGAACATGTTGATGAAGTCCAGATACAGCGTCAACGCACCCATGATGGCTTTCTTTTCAGCCACGTCGGTGCCGTCGCCTTCATAGTAGATCGATTTGATGCGCTGGGTATCGTAGGCCGTGAGACCTGCGAAAATCAGCACGCCCAACACCGAGATGGCAAACTGCATGGCCGTGCTTTCCAGGAAGATATTGACCACGCTGGCGATCAAAAGGCCGATCACGCCCATGATCAAAAACGACCCCATGCCCGAAAGATCTTTCTTGGTGGTGTAGCCGTAAAGGCTCAACCCCGCGAAGGCACCGGCGGTGATGAAGAACACGCGGGTCACGCTGGCACCCGTGTAGACCATAAAGATATACGACAGCGACAGCCCCATAAGTCCGGCATAGACCCAGAAAACGGCCTGCGCGGTGGAAGCTTTCATGGCATGCACGCGCGCGGCTAGGAAGAACACCATGCCGATGGGGGCGAGCATCGCCACCCATTTCAGCGGCGTACCGTGGATGACTTGCATCATCGCTGGTGACGAAGAGGTGGCGAAAGCCACAGCACCCGTAAGTGCCAAGCCGATGCACATGTAGTTGTACACCTTGAGCATGTACGCGCGCAGCCCGGCATCGATGCCAGCCGCATGGGCCTGGGCACTGGTCATCCGCTCGGCTTGGGCACCGGTGTTGAGGGAGAACCGTTTGTCAGGTCCGTGAGCCATGTTGAAACTCCTTATGTGTCATAACTAATGCCGCCCAAAGCTGAGCGGCGGTTGAATTCAACGTTGTCGTTAAAATAGGCGTGGGATCGTTGCGAATCAATAGCAAGCGAGGACGGTATTGATGTTTCAGTTCGACAAATTCAGGCAAATGCGCTGAGATGTGACCGGTTACAAATTTTCGTGAGGACGCGAACGTGCAAGTCAATCTACCTCTACCCCAAGTTTCGGCGACCGATTTCGGCGATGATGAGGCCGAAATGGCGCGTTATAAAGAAGAGGGCACGGCGCGTGCCTTGGCTTTGGGCAACCGTGGCCCGGCGCGTTTCGGTCCCGACGGCCAGCTCGACCCGGAAATCCTTGATGCCTATTGGAAGCAAGGGTTTTACGTCTTCACCAATGTGGTTGGCGAAGAAGAGCGCCAAGATATTGAGCGCGACATCGCCGAAATTCTCGATCGCGCCCCGGTATCACCTGATTCCAAGGTTGATAAACACGGCCGCCCCGCCATGGCGCACGATTGCGAAGGCCGCGCCTTTCGCCTGACCCGCCCGCTGGCCGATCCCTTGGGCGGCACCGCTACCAACGAGAGCCGTCATCAGGTCAAAATGCTCGAGCCCGATGCGCCCGACGGTGCGCCGGAATGGTTCATGCAGGTGATGTTAGGCCCGCTGCAGCACTCGGAGGCCTGCTTGCGCCTGCATGCGCACCCGTTGCTGATGAGGATTACCGAATCGATCAACGGCCCCGACTTCACGCCGTTCAACGAAGGTGTTTGGGTCAAAGCACCGCATTTGGGCGCCAGCGTTGCCTGGCATCAGGATGGCTGGACCCATTGGGACAGCCCCGACCTGGACGCCGGTACGCACGGTTTTAATTCGATGATGCAGCTTTATGGCTGCGATGCGGCCAATGGCTTGTGGGTGGTGCCGGGCTCACACAATATGGGCAAGGTGGATATCTCAACGCTGATGGATGAGACGGGCTCTGATCGCCTACCTGCCGGGGTTCCGCTGATTTGCGGGCCTGGCGATTTGGCCATCACCAACCGCCAGGCGGTGCACGGCTCGTTTGCCAACACATCCGACAACATCCGCGTGTCATTGAATTCCGGTTTCCATCGGCGGAAATCGGTGTTGGATGTGACGTCGGGCGGCATCCACAACCCGGTGGCGCTCTACGATGACGCCTACATCCGTCGCCGCGCACGCTTGATCATGTACGCCATCGATGCACGCCGGCAACGATTCCCTGATGAAACAGCGTACGTCTATCAGCCCTTGGCCGATCACGCCGACGACTACCATTGGGACGAAGCCGCCAAAGCCGATATCCACGACTATAATTTGATGGATATCGGGATTTAAAGCGGCGCTTCCAACGCCCGCGGTTGTGGCGGCGAGAGAGACCCGATGGACGGCGCAAGTGCCGGGAAGATTTTCAAATCGCCCATTTTTCCGGGGTCAAAACGCTTTTGTTTTCAACGACATCAAAAAAAATCTGGGGAACGAACCCAATTTAACCTCACTCCCGCGCGCTGGGGATGGCCGGTCGGCCAGCGCGTGGTTCCAGTGGTCTCGATGTCGAAGCCACACCCCGTCATTCCTTCTTTCTGCCGACACCAACCCTCTCACCCAATGGCAAGCATCGGTCCCGGCCAATAACCTATTCGAATGTCAAATAGCGCGCCG
>JABIPG010000229.1 GCA_018698795.1 Rhodospirillaceae bacterium | reverse complement strand
CTGGACGTGCACCTGCGCCCGCTTGTTGTGGGCCGGTCGGCGTCGCACGTGAGCCGTATCATGGCCGATGCCGATGCCGCTCTGGTCGGGCATCCGGAAGCCAAGGCGGCGCTGGAAATGGCGCTCTATGACTTAATGGGGCACGAGTTAGGCGTATCGGTTAGTGATCTACTGGGTGGTCGACACCGTGACGAGCTGCCGCTCAGCGTCTCCATCGCCAATCCCAATTTCGATGAAGATTTGGAACTCGCCGAACGCATCGTCGCTGATGGTGTGCGGCTGTTTAAAATCAAAACCGGCGTCGCGGGCCATGCATTCGATCTCATGCGGCTTGAGAAACTGAAAAAGCTCTATCCTGAGGTCGAAATCCGCGTCGATTACAACCAGGGCCTGACGCCGCTCGATGCACTCAAGTTTGTGCCCGATATCGACACGTTCGAGCCCGGCTTTATCGAACAACCCGTGCGTGCGCCGAACTGGGAAGTGATGAAACAAATCCGAGCCGCCATCCGCTCGCCCCTGGTGGCGGACGAAAGCGTGTTTACGCCTTTCGATGCGCTGCGCGCCGCCAAGGAAGGCATTGCCGATGCCTTCAGCGTCAAAATCATGAAATCGGGCGGCATACGCCGCGGCCAGGAGATCGCCGCCATCGGCGCCGCGAATGGCATGCCGTGCTACGGCGGCGACATGTTCGAAACCGGACTGGCGCATCTGGCGGGGGTCCATATGTGCGCCACGACACCGAACATCTCACTTGGTTGCGAGTTCTATCAGGCAACCTACTATCTGGAGACGGATCTGCTGGCAGAACCATTCCCGGTGACGGACGGAAAAATTATCGTTCCCACGGCACCTGGGTTGGGAATCGCCATGGATGAAGACAAAATCCGGCATTTCACAGCCGGGCAACGAAACTAGAAACGCAAAGAGACGGCAAGGGGGAGAGAAGCTCCACGACGTGCAACTTATTGACGACCCCCCGCAGAGTGTGAAACGCTTCAAGAAAATGTTTGGCAAGAATGCCAACAGCGCTCGCGGGTTTGAATAAATTCCAATCCAGAATTGCTAACCCACCACAGGAGGAAGAAATGAAGACTACCTTTTTGACCAAAACGACGAAAACGTTTGCCATTGCGGCCGGCGTTCTGACCATGGCGGCTGGTGCCGCTCAGGCGGAAAAATGGGATATGCCCATGGCCTACTCGGCATCCAACTTCCATTCCGCCGTCGGCGCCGAATTCGCCAAATGCGTAACCACCGGCACGGGTGGCGACATTGAGGTCGTGACCCATCCGTCGGGTGCGCTGTTCAAGGGTGGCGACATCAAGCGCGCCGTCCAAACCGGCCAAGCCCCGATCGGTGAGCGCCTGATTTCAGGTCACCAGAACGAGAATCCCGTGTTCGGTGTCGATTCGGTGCCGTTCTTGGCGACGTCGTTCGAAGATGCGACCAAACTTTGGAAGGCCGCCAAACCTGTCATGACGCGGATTCTCTCGGAGCAGAACCTGCACCTGCTGTACTCCGCGCCGTGGCCGCCGCAAGGTTTGTACTTCAAGAAAGAAGTCAATTCCGTCGCCGATATGAAGGGGCTTAAGTTCCGCTCCTACAACAACACGACCTCGCGCTTAGCCGAGTTGACCGGCATGCTGCCGGGGACCATCGAAACGGCTGAAATCTCCCAGGCGTTCGCCACGGGTGTCGCGGAATCGATGGTTTCGTCCGGCTCCACCGGTTACGACCGCAAGGTTTGGGAAAGCCTCACGCACTTTTATGAGGTCGACGCCTGGCTGCCGCGCAACTACGTCATGGTCAACAAAGACGTATGGGGCAAGACCTCAAAGGCCAACAAGCAGGTCATCAATGGCTGCGCTTCACTGGCTGAGTATGCGGCCTACTACCGTTCGGTCGAGTACACTCAGTTCACGCTTAATGGCCTCAAGGCCGGCGGCATGAAAGTCGGCCCTGCCGGTGACAAGCTGAAAGCCGAACTGAAGGCGATTGGCGAGTCCATGGCTGCTGACTGGCTGAAAAAAGCCGGCGCCGATGGCAAAGCCATTGTCGATGCGTACAAAGCCATGAAGTAAGACGATCCCGGGGAGATCGCCAGTGCGGTCTCCCCGTTCTTTTTTGAGGAGGTGGGGGTTGAGATGAAGACATTTGCTTTGAGCGTTCGTTCCATTCTAGACCGAATTTACTTTGCTTGCGGTGTCGTCGCCGCATTGTTTTTGATCGCAATCTTGGCATTGATCGTCGTACAAATGCTGGCCCGTTGGACCGGAGAGGTCTTTCCGGGTGCACCTGATTATGCTGGTTATTGCATGGCGGCAGCCTCGTTCTACGCCTTTGCCTATGCCCTCAATCACGGCGCCCATATTCGCGTCAGCATCTTGCTGAATGCCGTTGGCGGCGGTGCGAGACGCTGGCTGGAAACCTGGTGTTTCGCCATTGCTTCCGGGCTTGCCTGGTATTTTGTCTATTACGCATGCAAGGCCACTTACTGGTCGTGGAAATTTCACGATATCAGCCAAGGCCAGGACGCGACGCCGTTGTGGATTCCACAAACCTCCATGGTTATCGGCAGCATCATTTTCGCCATCGCGCTGACGGATCACTTGATCCATGTATTGATTGCCGGCGACCACCGCAT
>JABIPG010000248.1 GCA_018698795.1 Rhodospirillaceae bacterium | reverse complement strand
TATGGTTTCCTGTGGTGGCTCAACAAACGCGCCAGCCACTGGACGGGGTTGCCCGAGACCTCGTACGCGGCGGTCGGTGCGGGCACCAATATCGTCTGGGTCGCTCCCGATGAGGATATGGTCATTGTTGCCAGATGGATGCACCCCGACAAAGTCGACGATGTGCTGCGTGGGTTTATGAACGCTCTGGCATGAGGGTGCGTTCTGGCGGCAGGTAAATGGACACTTCGGTGCCCTCTCCTTGTTGGCTCTCCAACAGCAACCGACCGCCGTGCATTTCCGCCAATGCCTTGGTAAGGAACAAGCCCAGGCCGGTACCCTCATGCGACAACATGTGATGTTCACGAACTTGTTCGAACGGCGACAGCACACGCTCGATTTCACCGATTGGAATACCGACCCCGGTATCGCTGACCCGAAGTACAACGCCACCGTCATCGGCAATGAATGCTCCGGCCGTTACGCGCCCGCGCACTTTTGTGAACTTAATGGCGTTGGAAAGCAGATTGAGAATAATCTGTTTGATTCTAAGTTCGTCGGCAAAGATATCCGGCAGATCGTGCGCGAACTCAATGCTGATGATGAGGCCGCTGTTGTCGGCGTGCTCGCGCATCATTTTCATGCACGACACCAAAATGCTGCCAACATCAACGCGCTCGTCAGTCAGTTCCAGTTCGCCGGCCTCAATCTTGGAGATATCCAGAATATCACTGATCAAATTCAAAAGATGATTGCCCGCAACGTTGATATCCTTGGCATATCCCTTGTAGTTCTCGCCTCCCAACGGGCCGAACATTTCTTCCATGAGGATTTGCGAAAACCCGATCACGCAGTTGAGCGGTGTGCGCAATTCATGCGACATGTGCGCCAGGAACTCGCTTTTTGCGCGGCTCGCCATTTCCGCCTGATCTTTGGCGAACAACAAAGATTGTGCCGCATTGTGGCGGTCCGTGATGTCGACGGCGGTGCCTTCGAAAAATACTGAACCGGTCGTCGCATCGCGCACCAGGGCGGAGCTTAGCGATACCCATATCACCGATCCGTCACGCCGCCGCCATTGCACCTGGTAGTCCTTGATTTGCCCTTCAGCCTCCATTTTTTTGACCAATTCGCGTCGCACTTTGTGGTCGACATAGAATTCCCGGCCGAAATCGTTCACCGAGGCCTTTAATTCGTCGGGCGTCTCGAACCCGATCATTTGGGCTAATGCCGGATTGGCTTCCAACAGCTTGGCATCAAGAGACGTTCTAAAAATCCCTTCCGGAGAGTTCTCAAACAGCCGACGATATGTCTCTTCGCTGGCTTTCAGGGCCTGCTCGGCTTCGACTTGGCGGGTGACATCGGTCATCGTTGTGCAGACCGCCAGACCACCCGCCCACTCCATGCGCATGGGGCGGTTTTGCAGCCAAATCAGCGGTCCATCCTTCCGCCGACCCTGAATAACATAGTCGTTGGGCGCCGGGTCGCCTCGGTACCGCGCTTTATGGTATCCCCGCATGATCTGCATCGAATCGTCGGGTATCAGCACATCAACGCAATCTAGCGCTAGAATTTCCCGTGCGTCCGAATACCCGAACAACTCGGCAAACGCTTGATTGGCATACAGCGGTTTGAATTTTCGCGTCACCAAAATGGCGTGGTTCAAGCTGTCGGCAAGGCGTTCGAATACTTCATTGTCACCAGCACCAACATGAGTCATGGGTGGGACGTTCGGCTCAATGCGGGTTTTGGCGTCAGGCAACGAATCAGTATCTTTCTTCGAATGCTTATAGGATACATCAGTTTCGCGATAAATCGCTTGGAATCAACTCTTCCACATCATCTGTAAATCCACGGTCGGCTTTTTCGATCTGATTCTTGAAAAGAAACAATCTCCGAATGTCGGCGCTTCGTCATGCCGAGATCGTCCAATCCCTCCAGCAGCGCCGCTCTGCGCAGATTGTCCGCTGCAAACGGCACCGCCTCGCCTTGCGGTGGAATAACGACGCAGTTTTCCAGATCCACCGTAAATGTCGCCGTATGCGGTGCGGCCTCCGCCTGGCGGACAAAACCGGCCACGACCTCGTCGGGCAGCACCACCGGCAATATCCCCGACTGGTAGCAGTTGTTTGCAAAAATACCGCCGAAGCTGGGCGCGATAACAGCTCGAATACCGAGCCCCTTCAACGCCCAAACAGCACTCTCGCGCGAGCTACCGCAGGCAAAATTCGGCCCGGCGATCAAAATCTGCGCGTCGCGGAACGGTTCTTTATTGAGGACAAAATCCGGGTTTTCGGAACCATCCTCATTGAAGCGCCAAGGCATGAAAGCAATCTCGCCCATGCTGTCGGGCGAAGTGCCGACGATATATTGCATCGGTGTGATGATATCGGTGTTGACGTTGGCCACATACAGCGGCGCTGCCGTGGCGGTCAGTGTGGTGAATGCGTCCATCATTTACTCCATCAATTTCCGTACATCGGTGATGGTACCGGTAACCGCCGCCGCCGCCGCCGTGATCGGGCTAGCCAAATGGGTGCGCGCGCCGGGGCCCTGGCGGCCGACGAAATTGCGGTTCGAGGTAGATACACTGCGTTGCCCCGGCTTCAACGTTTCGCCGTTGGCGCCGACACAAAGCGAGCAACTGGCTTCACGCCATTTGAACCCAGCCGCCTCAAATACCTGGTGCAAACCCTCAGCCTCGGCTTCGGCCTTGACCGCCGCCGAGCCCGGCACTGCCCATGCGGTAACGCTTTCTGCGACTTTGCGGCCCTTGACCACCTGTGCGGCGGCACGCAAATCGCTAATCCGGCTGTTGGTGCATGACCCGATGAACACCCAATCAACCCCAACACCTTCGATGGGTTGCCCGGGCTCAAGCCCGATGTAGTCGAGCGCAGCGCGCCCCGCATCGCGTTGGTCAGCATCGCTTGCATCATCAGGATTGGGAACCACGCCATCAACGGCAATCACATGTTCGGGGCTGGTGCCCCAGGTGATCTGCGGTTTCACGTCGTCCACATCGACATGTAAATCTCGATCGAATACGGCATCGTCGTCACTGGCGAGCCCGCGCCAATGGGCCACAGCTTGATCCCACTGCTCACCTTTCGGTGCATGCGCACGCCCATCCAGATAACTGAACACTTGCTCGTCCGGCGCCACCATGCCGATCTTGGCACCCATCTCGATGGATAGGTTACAAATCGTCATGCGCCCTTCGACGCCCATGGCCTCAATCGCCGAACCGGCATATTCAAGCGCGTGCCCATCGCCGGCCGCGGTGCCCTCGCGCCCGATGATATAAAGGATCAAATCTTTCGCCGTGACGCCCGTGGGCAGCGTGCCGTCAAATCGAATACGCATGCGTTTGGGTTTGCGTTGCATGAGGGTTTGCGTCGCCAAAACGTGCACCAACTCGCTCGACCCAATGCCCCACGCCAAGGCGCCCAAGCCGCCGTGCGTACAGGTATGGCTGTCGCCACAAACCAATGTTGCGCCAGGCAACGTCACGCCCAATTCCGGTCCGATGACATGCAAGATGCCGAACCCGGGGCTGCCGACGTCGTGGTGGCGGATATTGTGGCGTTCACAGAGCTCGCGAAACTTTGGCCCGACGCGACCGAACGCCGCGCCGTCCTTCTGCCCGCCAGGTGTGCTGAGCACCGTATGGTCCGGGCAGCCGAGCGCCAATTCCGAGTGTGCGACAACCTCGCCGATCTCATCCAACTGTTGTAGCGCGCGAAAGCCGCTGAGGTCATGCAACAACACCCGATCCAAGTGCAATAGTGCGGCGCCGTCACCCAAATCGGCGACGACATGCTGATTCCAGACTTTATCAAAAAGGGTTTGCCCCATCCCATCCTCCGTAACTTTATGCGCGACACTAAACCATCTGTATGAGGCGGAAAACCCACCCAGTAAGCTCGGTGGGAATTGGCCGGTGGGAATTGGCCTGCCCGTTGAGGAGTGCTATAAAGAGCATCATTGGGGAAAGCGTCGGGAGTTGCGCGGCAATGGCAATGAATTTCTTTAGATCGTTGATCCTGGTAAGCGCCGGGTGGGCGCTCACGGCCTGTGCCAACACGGCGCCGATCCTATCCACGCCCTCCAACAGCACAGATCAAAGTGCCGCAAGCACCGGCGCCAAAGTTTCTGCCTATAGTCAGTTCCCTGATATTCCGGTTCCGTCCGGCACCAAAATCAACATGGAAAAGACATTGGTTTTCGGCAACAAGCCCTGGTACGGACAATTGGCTTTAGAAGCTTCGGCGAATGCCAATCAAATGTTCGATTTCTACCGCGAAAATTTGAGTCAATACGGCTGGCAGGAAGTGACGTCGGTGCGCGCGCCGACCTCCATCCTGACCTACGCCACGGACGACCGCGTGCTGGCTATTGCCATTCAAGGCGGGACCATATCCGGTTCTAATGTAACCGTGACCGTATCACCACGCGGTCAGCCGCAACCACAACAATCCCCTGGCAGCCTCGCGCCGCCATCCGTACAAAAATTAAACTGAACAACAGACATCCAGACGAGAGGAAAATTAAGATGAGAGACGTAGTCATTGTTGACGGCGTACGTAGCGCCATTGGAAAGTTTGGTGGCGGCCTCAGTGGTGTACGGCCGGACGATCTTTTGGCCGAGGTCTACAAAGGCCTGATTGAACGTACCGGCGTCGACCCCGCCATCATCAACGACGTGTTTGCCGGTTGTGGCAACCAAGCCGGCGAAGACAACCGCGACGTAGCCCGCATGTCGACCCTTCTTGCAGGGTTCCCGACAGAAGTTCCCGGCGTCACCGTCAACCGCAACTGCGCATCCGGGCTCGAAGCCATCAATCAAGCCGCCAAAGCCGTCATTGCCGAAGAGGGCGACGTGTTCATCGGTTCCGGCGTTGAAAGCATGTCGCGCGCGCCCTGGTCGATGCCAAAACCCGACCGCGTGCCGACCTTTTCGCCGCCGAAGATGTACGACACGACGGTCGGCTGGCGCTACGAGAACCCCAAGATGAATGCGATGTATCCGATCGTATCGCTCGGCCAGACGGCGGAAAACATCGCTGAGGAAATGCAGATCACCCGCGATGAACAAGACGCCTATGCCGTAGAAAGCCACCGCCGCGCCGTGGCGGCCATTTCGGGAGGTAAGTTCAAGAACGAAATTCACCCGATTTCCATTCCGCAGCGCAAGGGTGACCCCATCGTCATCGATACGGACGAACACCCCCGCATGAAAAATGAAGACGGCGAATGGGTGCTGGCTACCGACCAAGCCGACATGGGCCGGCTACGCACCAGCTTCAAGAAAGACGGTACCGTGACCGCCGGCAATTCGTCCGGCATCAACGACGGCGCCGCTGCCGCCTTGGTGATGGATGCCGAAAAAGCCAAGGAACTTGGCTTGAAGCCGAAATTGCGCTGGGTTGGTTCGGCATCGGCTGGCGTCGATCCGGGTGTCATGGGTTACGGCCCTGTACCGGCGACGCAAAAGCTCTTGAAACGCTTCGGACTCAGCGTCGATGATATCGAGCTGTTCGAAATCAACGAAGCTTTCGCCGCGCAAGTGATGGGTTGCCAGCGCCAGCTCGGCATTGATCATGAGAAACTCAACGTCAACGGCGGCGCCATTGCACTTGGCCACCCGTTGGGTTGCTCGGGTACGCGCATCATGGTGACGCTGATGAACGAGATGGAACGCCGCGCCAAGGATGCGCCGCGTCCGTTCTACGGCGTTGCATCACTGTGTATCGGGGTCGGCATGGGTGTGTCGACGCTGGTCGAATGGATCGGCGACTGATCCATGCGCCCACTTGAAGGCATCCGCGTGATCGGGCTCGAGCAATATATGGCCGGGCCTTATTGCACCATGCTGCTGGCCGACGCCGGCGCCGAGGTGATTAAGATCGAACGCCCCGGCCCCGGCGACCCACGCCGCGCCATGGCGCCATTTGCCGAAAAGGATGGCCACAAGAAAGCCGCCGGATTCATGGCCTACAACCGAAATAAGAAAAGCCTCGGCCTGAATCTGCGCGACCCCAAAGGCCAGCAGATTTTCCGACAGCTCTGCGAAACCGCAGACGTGGTGGTGGAAAACCTTCGGCCCGGCTCCATGAATAAGCAAGGCCTTGGCTTTGCCGACATGAGCAAGTTGAACGAACGCTTGATTTGGGGCGTCATCTCGGGTTTCGGCCAATTGGAGGGCTACCGCGGCCCCTATGCCGACCGCCCAGCCTTCGATATCGTCGCCGAAGCCATGAGCGGCATCATGCATATGGTTGGTTTCAAGGATAAACCACCCAGCTGGACCATCTATGGCATGGCCGACATCTATTCCGGTCAGATCACAGCTTATGGCATTATGCAGGCGTTATTTATGCGCGAGCGTACCGGAAAAGGGCAACTGGTCGACAGCGCGATGTTCGATAACATGGTGGCGCTCAACGAAGCCCAAATGGCGCTCTATTCCGTTGGTGGTCAGGTCAACTCACGTGGAGAACCCAAGAACGTCTGGCCGCGAGACGCCTACGAATGCACAGACGGCTGGGTCGCGGTCAACACACCCGACAATATCATTTGGGGCCGCATGGCAGACCTCATTGGCCATCCTGAACTGAAAGACGACCCGAGTTCCAACTCCGGCCCATCGCGCTGCCAGAACGTCGACTACCTGCAGCCGATCCTGGAAACATGGTTTGCGGGGCGCTCACGTGAAGATGCCGTCAATGCCTTGAACGACGCCGGTGTACCCTGTGGACCGGTATACGACACCAAGGATATTTTCGATGACCCGCACACCCATGAACGGGGTGTCTTGGTTGATGTCGATGATCCCAATGTCGGCAGCTACAAGTTCGCACGCACGCCGCCGCACCTATCGGCGTCTCCTGAAATTCGCACTGACCCGGCGCCCGAGCTGGGCGAGCACACCCGAGAGATTCTCGAGGGCTCGCTCGGTTACGACAGCGCCCAAGTCGATGCCCTGGCCGAAGAGGGCGTGGTGCAGGTCGCATGACCGAGGAGCTGAAGAACGGCATTAATCTTCAAGTTGATGGCGAGATCGCCTTCCTCACCATTCACCGCCCGCAGGCCCACAACGCCTTGGACCGGCAATCGGCCGATGATTTTCTGGATGCGGTGCAAACCATTGATACAAATGATGCCGTTCAAGCCGTCGTGCTGACGGGTACGGGTGGCCGGTTCTGTGCTGGGGCCGATTTAAAAGAAATGGCGGACACCGATGCCGACTACCACCCTTGGGCCGGCGCCGATGGCCCACTTGCAAAGCCGTGCTCAAAGCCCGTCATTGCGGCAGTCGAGGGACACGCGGTTGCCGGTGGCCTTGGGGTAGCTCTTTGGGCTGATCTACGCGTCGCCAGTGAAACTGCCGTGTTTGGTGTATTCTGCCGACGTTTTGGCGTGCCGATGAGCGATGGCACCCCAACCCGGTTGCCGGCTGTCGTTGGGCGGGCGCGGGCACTGGACATGCTGTTGACCGGTCGTCCCGTTAAGGCCGAAGAAGCTTTGCGCATCGGATTGGCGGACCGGCTTGTTGGCGCAGGTGAAGCTTTGGACGTCGCGACGGCGTTGGCCCGTGACATCGCCAGTTTCCCACCGCTGGCAATGCGCGCCGATCGGGCTGCCGCATGGGCTGCTTTCGATACCGACGAGGCCACTCGCTTGATTGAGGAAGACCGAGGCGCACAGGCCGCCAAAAACAATGAAGCCGCCGCCGGGGCGAGCCGGTTCAAGGACGGCGAGGGGCGTGGCGGCAAGTTTTCGAGATAAGTTTTTGATCCTTTTAGCAGACGGCAGATCAGACGATTAGCTGAAATGTTTGATCAATGTTGTATGCCGAAATAATGTGTTCTTGGCATTAGGAGGCATGCGCCCAGTTCATGAGACAGTTGGCAAAACATCAAAAGCATCGATCCTTTCGAGATTTCTTGATCCTTCTCTCTTTGGTCGGAGCAGCGCTTTTCCTAGCCGCATGCGATGAACAGCAACCGAAGAGCAGCGTTTACAAAATCGGGCTGGTGACGAATAACCCGAACGGCATGAAAAACCTGGACGGGTTCCGGGAAGGCATGGCGAAATATGGCTATGTGGCTGGGGAAAACGTCACTTACATCGATCAAATGAAACCGCTTCGCGGCGGCGATCTCAAGGCCGCTCTTAAAAACCTCGTCAATAAAAAAGTCGATCTGATTTTCACGGCTGGCACACCGACCGGCGTCGCCGCGTATCACGCTACCAAGGGATCGAGCGTACCTGTCGTTTTCGGTGTTATCGCCGACCCTGTCCGCGCTGGTGTCATGACCAATCTATCCTCGCCCGGCGGCAATTTGACCGGCGTGAAACTCAACCAAAATCAAGCGCTGCGCCTTGAACTCTTTATGCTGATCGTGCCGCATATTAAAAAAATGGTGATCTTATATAATCCCAACGATTCTGCGCCATCCAGCGCCGTAGCCCAGATCAAGGAAATCATCAACAACGCCAACGTCGAGTTGCTGGTAATCGAATGCCCCAACAACGCAGCCGTAACCGCCGCCTTGGAAAACCTGGATTCCGATACAGACAGTATTTTTTTGGTTCCAGACAGTGTCGTCAACAAGCGCATTAAAGATATCGTCAAACTTGCCAATGCGAGAAAAATCGCTTTGTCGGGCCCCAGCGGTGCACAGATCCGACAAGGGGGGCTCATGAGCTTCGGCATCAACCATCACGATGTCGGCGATCAGGCGGCGCGTATTGCGGACCAAATTCTAAAAGGCGGCAAGGCCGGGGATATTCCCGTCGAAACGGCCCATTCGTTCCTCGGATTAAATTTGAAAACAGCGAAAGCCATCGGCATATCAATATCAGACGAAATCGTCCGCCAGGCCAAAGAGGTCATACGATCCGATGAGTAACGATTTCTAATGCGCAGAAGCCTCCGTACCACGTTCTTTCTTTTTCTCGTGTTCCTCGCCATCGCACCTATTGTGCTGGTTGGCGTCGTTTCTAGTCGCGTGAGTTTTACCGCCATTGATGATTTGAAAAAGGAAAACTTGCTGTTTTCCGCGGGTCAGATTGCATCTCGGATCGAAGACTTTTTCACCACGCCAAGCCGGGATATCAACTTGATCATCAAGACAGGCGGCATCGTTTCTCTTTCCGCCGAGCGTCAAAAAGCATTGCTGCTGTCCCTCATGCTCGAGAGCGATGCGTATCAATCGCTGACACTTGAAAGTTATGTCTCCGGCGGCATCGTCCATGTCTCGCGAACCGGTTTGCCGCCTCGCCAATCTCCGTCAACGGAAAGTCCTGCAACCAAGGAAAGAACGACAACGTTCTCCGAGTTGCGCTTCGACGAGGATATTCGCGAGCCACTCATTTCCTTAAAGGTCCCGATTGTTGACAATCGAGACGGAAAAACAACGCATCTAGTGCTGGCCGAATTGCGGTTCCGGGTCATTTGGGATTTGTTGGCCAGCTTGAATTATCATGAACAAGAAGAGGCGTACGTCACCGATCGATCCGGTCGGGTCATCGCCCACGCCAACCCCAGCATCGTGCTGAGAAACCGCAAGATTGACCCAGATCGGAATGGACATGGCATCGGCATTTCCGGTGTTGAATCTTTGATCGCGGCTAGAAGTATTGTCGTCGGCGAAGAAAAAATGATTGTGTTTGTCGAGCAACCGATAAAGGAAGCACAGAAATCCAACCTGATCGTTTTATTCTCGATCATATTGGTGAGCGCCGCCGCATTGGCGTTCGCGTTGATATTGGTGATCTATTTCTCCCGGAAAATCGTTACCCCCGTGGAAAGGCTCGCCGTTTCAGCCGAGAAACTCGGACGCGGCGAGTATCCACAACATATCGACACCTCCGGATACGGCGAGATCGGGACCCTCACCGAAATGTTCAACGATATGGTTACGAGACTCCAAGTCGCCCACACCGATTTGTCGGAAAAGAACAAATCGCTTAACGAAGAGTATATGAAGCTTGAACGAGCAGAATCGAATCTTCGGGACCAAGAACGTTTTCTCGATTCAGTCATCGAAAACCTTCCCCTCATGATCTTCGTCAAGGATGCTGAGAACCTAAAGTTCGTCCGCTTCAACAAAGCCGGCGAAAATCTGCTTGGCGTCTCGCGAAGCGAACTGATCGGAAAAACCGACTTCGATATCTTCCCTGAGGACCAAGCCAAGTTCTTTGTCGACAATGATCGTGAGATCCTGTTGGCGAACGAGCTCCGTGATATCGTCGAAGAACCGATCGAGACAAAAAACCTCGGAAACCGTTTCCTGCATACGCGAAAGATCGGTATTCGCGATGCGGCAGGAAATCCGATTTACTTGCTCGGCATTTCGGAAGACATCACAGATCGCATGCAAACCGAGCGCGAGCTAGAGACTGCCAAAGCGCAAGCCGAGAAAGCTAGTCAGGCAAAGTCCGAGTTTCTCGCCAACATGAGCCATGATCTACGCACCCCACTGAATGCCATTATCGGGTTCAGCGACATGATGCGCCAAAGAGCGTTCGGCCCACTCGGGGACACCCACTACGACGAATACGCCGAAGACATTCATAGCAGCGGCACACTGCTGATCAGCTTGATTAATGATGTTCTCGACTTGTCGAAGATAGAAGCAGGGAAATACGATCTGGCGGAAGAACAGGTCAGTATCGCAGCCCTGGTTGCCGTCAGCACTCGCCAAGTGTCGACAATGGCCGCTCATTCAGAATTAACAGTGGTCAACGATATACCCACGTCGTTGCCACATCTAATCGGCGACGAGCGCGCATTGATTCAGGTTCTGAACAATCTGCTATCAAACGCGATAAAATTTACGCCCGCAGGTGGTCTGATTAGCGTTTCAGCATTTTTGGATGACACCAATGCCATGACAGTCCAAGTGCGAGATACAGGCGTCGGCATGCGCGAGAACGATATTGCTAAGGCTCTCAGGCCTTTTGAGCAGGCTGAAGGTTCTTCTTCAAGCAGCCACAGAGGGACGGGCCTAGGCCTCCATTTATGTTCGAACTTTATGGTACTGTTTGGTGGCGCTTTGGAGATTACGAGCGACGTCGGAAAGGGTACAACAGTCTCGCTCAGGTTCCCGCCGGTACGAACTGTGCCCATGTCCTAGGTGCACAAAGTTGCGATCACCCTTTACCCAGCCATCTACACCAAGTACAACTCCGCCAACTTAAACTTATCCGTTACACCGTTGACTGCGGCGGCGCCGACTTCTCAAGTTACGTCGCGCCCCGGTGTACGAACCGATACTCCGAAAGAAGACCATGACAGAATTCGAAGGCGTCCATCCGGCGCTGGCCCAGGCGTTGGACAAACGCGGCTATACAAATATGACCCCTGTGCAGCACGCTGTGCTGGCGCCCGAACTGAAGGACGCCGACACTTTGGTTTCAGCGCAAACGGGATCGGGGAAAACCGTCGCGTTTGGCATGTCCATCGCACCGACATTGCTGGACGATTCACCGCGTTTTTCGCATGTCAAAGCCCCATTGGCGCTGGTCGTCGCGCCAACCCGCGAGCTCGCCATGCAGGTCAAGACCGAGCTCGAATGGCTCTATGAAATGACCAAAGCATCGATTGCATCGTGCGTCGGTGGCATGAACATGCGCGACGAACGACGTGCGCTTGATCGCGGCGCACATATCGTTGTCGGCACGCCCGGGCGGTTGCGCGATCATATCGAGCGAGGCTCATTCGATACTTCAGGGCTGAAAGCCGTCGTCTTGGATGAAGCCGACGAGATGCTGGATCTCGGATTCCGCGAAGACCTGGAGTACATTCTCGACGCCGCACCAAGAGAACGCCGTACCTTGATGTTTTCAGCGACAGTGCCGCGCTCCATTGCCACATTGGCCAAACGCTATCAGCGTGATGCCGTTCGGGTGGCCACCACATCTGAGAAATCGCAACATGGCGATATCGAATATCGTGCGCTCAGCGTCGCGCCGAATGATCGCGAGAACGCCATCGTCAATGTGCTGCGGTACTTCGAAGCAAAGAACGCTCTGGTGTTCTGCGCCACCCGCGCTACCGTCAACCACCTGACCAGCCGCCTATCCAACCGGGGGTTTTCGGTCGTGGCACTATCGGGAGAGCTGGGCCAAACTCAACGCACCCACGCCCTGCAAGCCATGCGCGACGGGCGGGCGCGCGTCTGCATCGCCACCGATGTCGCGGCGCGCGGGATCGATTTGCCCAATCTGGAACTGGTCATCCACGCCGATATTCCACGCAATCGTGAAACCTTGCTGCACCGCAGCGGCCGCACAGGGCGCGCCGGGCGCAAGGGCGTGTGTACATTGATTGTCCCGCACAATTGGCGCAAACGCACCGAACGCTTGCTTGATAGCGCCAGCATCGAAGCCGTGTGGGCCAAACCGCCCTCAGCTGAAGACGTCATGCGACGCGACCACGAAAGATTGCTGATGGATCCGACGCTAAATGAGCCATTAACCGAGATCGAGCAAACCTTCGCTGAAGAAATTCTATCACGCTACAGCGCTGATCAAGTTGCGGCGGCATTTGTACGCAAGCATTTCGCCGATCAGGCCGCCCCCGAAGAATTGTTGGACAATGCCCCGATCGGACGCGGAGAGCGCCAGGGCGAACGCCAAGGTAAGCAGCACGACGACTTCAAGGACGGCGTATGGTTTTCATTGTCTGTCGGGCGTGAACACAAAGCTGAACCGCGCTGGTTGCTACCGATGCTTTGCCGAGCCGGACATTTCACCAAGCGCGATGTCGGTGCGATTCGAATTCGACAATCGGAAACCTTCGTCGAACTGGCGCCGGGGTGCGTCGACAAGTTTTTGGAAGCCTTGGGCCCGAGTTGCAAAATGGAGAAGACGATCTCTGTCACGCGCTTGCAGGAAGCCCCCAATCTGTCGAACGAAACGCGAAAACCGAATTCTGAAAAATCGAGCTCTGAAAAACCGAGATCTAAAAAATCGTATTCTGATAAATCAGGCCCTGATAAATCAAACCCTGATAGATCGAGCTCTGATAGACCGAACCATAAAAAGTCACCAACCGGCAAACCTGCCCGTGGCAAATTGAGTCTTGGAAAACCCGGTCCGCACCGCAAAGCGAAACAGGAACGTGAATTTCCGGCGAAGCACAAATCCGCTGAGCAGGAAACCGAACCGAACCACAAGAGTGTAAAGAAACCAAAACACAAAAAGGGTTATAAGTCTCAGTTCGCTAAGACGGGTGCTAAGACGGACGGCCCACGCCAACCCGGCTCGTCGCCGCTAAAGCGCAAGAAGCCGAAGGGCACCTAAAAAACATTAAAATCGAATACGCTGAGCAAATGTCCGGGCACGCCAGGATCACGGTCAATCGGCAGATAAAGGCAGGAGTAATTCAAGAAATCCTTGTCGCTCGCCCATGTAACACGGCCATTACTTTGCACGATCTGTTGTGAGCGGAACGCCGTTTGGCAAACATCCATGATTAAACTTAGCGCCTCATCCGAATAATTGTCGGTGAGCTTCTTTCCCGTACCGTCGTAACCCAAAACGGCGGCCAACCCTGAACCGAAATAGCGATTGCAGAAATCATCGCCGTCGTCGAGCGCATCTTTCACGGTCATGTACGGTGCGACCCGGTAGATATCCATCAAGTCGAGTTCGTTCCAGCAGGGCTGCGGTCGATCTCGGCGCTTCAACTCCCAATAGTGATAGACTTCCCGACCATGATCGAACGCGATATCGTCTGGATCCACGACAATGTGGTTTTTAAACAGAAAATCCACCAATTCGCCCCCTACGAATGCATCAAGATTACACGCTATACGCATCATACACGGCACGTGGCATGTTGTCAGGGGGAGCGTTGCGCCTTAGCCGGCGCCCATCATGCTTGGCTCACAAAACTGGCGACGTCGCTTGAGCTTACCGCAGGCTGACTTGGCGCTTGATGCATTCTTGAAAGGACCTGCCTTAAGCCGGTAATAGGTCCCTTTTTTGCCCAAATTCACCTTCGACACCTCGGACTTGAGGCTGCCCAAAATGGCCTTATGGGCACGTTTGATCTGCACCCAACCGCTTTGCGCCTGCTTCATAGAGCGATAAGAGGCCAGATGAACGGCCGGGCTTGGGCCCTTGGATGCGTTCTTCTTTAATTTTGCCGGTTGAGACACGGGCTTCGCCGGCATCGCTTTGGCCATAGATGGCGGCGAAGATGGGCGCATGGAAAGTTCAATAGCTTGGCGTTCGCGTGCGTATTCATCGGAACTGATGAACCCATCGTTACGCAACTTTTCCAACCGACGGACAGAATCTGCCGCTTCCATCAAGCCTTTCGGCGGCACCGCGGGATTCGCAACCACTACGGGCGCCGATGGCATCATGGCATCTAAGATCATGTTGCGCTCAGCCGCGTGCTGACTGACGGAAATAGCGCGCATTTCCAACGCCCGGCCAATCGCCCGCAACCGTCCACCTATCTGTTCAGATGTCGGCACAGAACGGTCCAACCCTGCTGAAGGCGGGGGTGAGGTTAGCGGCAACAACGCACCGATGTTGGTTTGGCGGCGTCGCGCGAATTCCTCAGCCGTAATCAGGCCTTGATCACGCAAAGCCTTCAGGGTTGCAAACCGGGACATGATATTGCCGTCGTTTCCCGAGTAGGCCGCGATTCCAGGTGATGCACCTGGTGCCGTCATAGCGCGACTAGCCATTGGTCCCGGTTGCAGTGTTGGCATGGCGCGTCCAAGCATAGCTGAGCCTGCAGGCGCACCGGAGACGGGTTGATTGCCAAGCAGCCCAGGCGCCGCGCCCGCAATCCCCTGTTGAGACGGCGTGATGCCACTTTCCAGTAACGACAGATTAACGCTGGCAATCTGTGATGCGGGTTTGGTGGTGATCGAATTCCAAACGACAAACTGCTGCGCCTCATCGGGGCGCAATGCCAGCACGGCTTCATACATCTCACGCGCCTTGGTCATTTGTCCGGTGTTTTGGTACAAGATGCCGGCGCCGATCAATGCGTCGATGTCGCGTGGGTTACGCCGGAGCGCCTTCTTGAAATGCGCCTCCGCCGTGATGTAATTGCCTTTTGCGAGTTCGGCGATCCCCAATTCGGCTTCGACGTTGTCGTGGAATGGCGAGCCAGCCCAGAAGTTGTCATCAAACATCTGGCCCTGCATCAAACTGCAGCCGCCAAGCCCCAGGTTAATACCTACGACCAAGATCAAGACCTTGAATTTGCTATTCAAAATGGCTGGCACGTTGACGGCCCCCTCGGATCTATTTCGATCCAGATTTAAACTTGTCGACGCTATAAAAAATACGGGGGGTAATACACCAAGTATAGTGCTATTTTGAGAAAACCCCCACTAGGCATTGAAAACAAAGCGTTTTTCGTCGTTTTGAATGGGTGCTTAAACAGTTATCTGCGCGTCGCCGCAGGCTATTTCGTGCGAATCATTATTTCTTTTTCTTTTTCTTTTTCTCTTCTTGCAGTTCATCACAGCCATTGACGCTGGAGAACGGCAATTTGGTCACGGCACCACCGCCCATGCTCATGGAGCCCTTGAGTACCAATATACCGACCACTTCGTTGATGCCGAGCGCACGGTTGACGATATTGATCAGGCGTTTGTCTTCGGCTTTTTGTGCGGGCGTGCGCCGGTAGTCGATCTTGGTATTGCCGCGTGTATCACGGTTATAGAGATAATTGGCGACCATCGGCTTTTTATGCCAAGCGCGGACAAGAGCATCTGAAATCCGCGGACCTTTATTGCAAACCTTACCGACCTTGGAGTTGTCACGCACCGATAGGATCACGGTTACTGGCGTATTGTGCACACGCCGGCTCTTCGCCTTGCGCTTCACCGGGGCGATCATGGAGCGCATCTGAATATGGCCCTTGCCCTGCTCGCGCAGCCCATACGACCGCTTGCGCTCGACGGATTTGGCGTCCAGCGTGCCGGCGCCAATGACCAGCGCCATCATAGCGGATACAATAGCTAGGGTAGTGCGTCTCACGAAGTCTCTCCCGGTTTTCCTACTCACAATACGTAACATCGCATGCAATAAAGTTCAGATTATGGCGACCACCTTACGATCTTCTTAACATCAGCTTTCCAACGCGATACCCATATAGCTAACACCTTCCAGCGGATTGTCATAATACGCTTCGATCTCGCGGAACCCCATATCGCGATAAAGCGCACGCGCGGCATGAAGCTGCGTTAAGGTATCGAGACACATCTCACTGTAGCCGACCTTGCGGGCTTCAGTCAGACACATCAATGTCAACTCGCGCCCCAGCCCGCGCCGCCGCCAGGGCGGGCGGACATAAAGCCGCTTCATCTCACAACGCCCTTCACCACGCGGGCGCATGCCCACACAGCCGGCGAGTGCGCCATTGGTTGCGTCAAAAACCAAATACAATCGGCCATCAGGCAGCGCATAAATTCCGGGCAGTGCCGCCAGCTCGGCGTCAAACTCCTGAAAGCAAAGATCAACGTCGAGCCAATCTTGATATTCGCGGAACAGCTCACGGATCAGTTCCATGTCGGCGGCGGTTTCCGCTGCGCGGATATCAAACCCGGTAGTCACGGAAGCCATAACTTGCCACTGAGCACCAGCACCGCATGCCCCGCCATCTCGACGCGCTCGCCCAAGTACCGGCAATAGAGATCGCCGCTTCGGGCTGAGACTTGGCGGGCATGGATGTCCGTTTTGCCTAACCTGTCCGCCCAATAGGGCACGATGGTGCAATGCGCTGATCCCGTCACCGGATCTTCATTGACGCCAACCTGCGGGGCGAAATAACGCGACGCACAATCGATGTTGTCACCGGGCGCGGTGATGATCAGCCCCATGCCATCCATGGCCGCAATATAGTTGAAATCTGGATTTATGGCACGGACCTGAGCCTCGGTCTCGAACACCGCCATATTTTTGACCGCGCGCAGAAACGTCGACGGCTCAGCGCCGAGAGCCTCGACCAAGCCCTCCGGCATGGTGACTGGCTCAGCTGGTAGCGCCGGAAAATCCATCACCAGTAGATCTTCGCGCCGACTGACACGTAATTCCCCGCTTCGCGTATGAAAGCTGATAGCGGGCGCAATCTCTCCCAAGGGTCCGAACAGCACCGACGCGGATGCCAGCGTCGCATGGCCACAAAGATCCACCTCGGCTGCTGGCGTGAACCAACGCAATTCGTACTCACCTGCACCCCGCGATACACAGAACGCCGTTTCGGAGAGATTATTCTCGAACGCGATGGCCTGCATGGTGGCATCGGGTAACCATTCCGTCAGCGGGCAAACCGCCGCCGGATTTCCGGCGAAGGCCTTGTCCGTGAAAGCATCGACCTGATAGACGGGGATATCCATAACCTTGTCCTTCTATAGGGCGTCAACGATAGCCTGGCCCAATTCCGCCGTATTTGCGGTGCCGCCCATATCGGGGGTTTTTACGTCCGATTCACGGATGACCGTTTCGATCGCCGCAACAATGTCTGCCGCGGCATGATGCTGGCCCAAGTGATCAAGCATCATCGCCGCCGACCAGATTTCGCCGATCGGGTTGCAGATGCCCTTACCCGCAATATCCGGCGCCGAGCCGTGTACGGGCTCGAACATAGACGGAAAATCGCGTTCGGGATTGATATTGCCGCCGGGCGCAATGCCGATAGTACCGGTCACTGCCGGGCCCAAGTCGGAGAGGATATCTCCAAACAGGTTGGACCCCACGACCACATCGAACCAATCGGGGTTGCGGACGAAATGCGCCGTCAGGATATCAATGTGATACTTGTCGGTCGACACATCGGGATAGTCCGCCGACAGCACCTCGAAGCGCTCGTCCCAATAGGGCATGGAGTGAATGATGCCGTTGGACTTGGTGGCCGATGTCAGATGCTTGCGCTCGCGGGTTCGCGCCAAGTCGAACGCATAGCGCATGATCCGGTCGGTTCCTTGGCGGGTAAAAACCGCCTGCTGCACCGCCAGCTCCTGCTCGGTGCCCTCATAAAGCCTGCCGCCGATCTCGGAGTATTCGCCTTCGTTGTTCTCGCGCACGATCATGAAATCGATATCGCCCGGTTTGCGGTTCGCCAGCGGGCACGGCATGCCCTCGAACAAACGCACGGGACGCAAGTTGACATACTGCTGGAATTCACGCCGGATCGGGATCAACAGCCCCCAAAGCGACACGTGGTCGGGCACGCCGGGAAATCCGACGGCCCCCAGCAAAATCGCATCCGTATCGCGGATTTGATCAATCCCGTCTTCCGGCATCATCGTGCCCAATTTGTGAAAGCGCTCACAACTCCAATCTTTTTCGTCGAAAGTGAACGCCAAGTCGTACTTGCCGGCCACGGCCTCAAGCACCTTGATCGCCTCAGGCACCACTTCGTTGCCGATGCCGTCACCCGGAATGACAGCGATTTTATAGGCGTTGGTCATAATTTTTCCCTCTCGATAGGTTTACAGTGATGCGACCATCAATAATGCGTCACCAGTGTATTGGATCAGTTCATGCGCGACGATAGCGCGGCGCCGGACGATGTCGAATTTTTCCCGCTCATAAAGACGGACCGAACCGGTGTTCTGCTCGAACGCGATGAGTGAGAGTTCCGGCAAGTTATCACGCCGGGCGCGCTGGCGAACCAATTCCAGCAGCTGCGTTCCCACGCCTTTGCCGCGCGCCACCGGATAACACGCGATGCCGGCGATATAGAGACCCGGTGCACTTTCCAAATCGCAATAGGGCCTGAGCACCGGGTCCATATCATCAT
Organism: Rhodospirillaceae bacterium; assembly: GCA_018698795.1. Taxonomy (GTDB): domain Bacteria; phylum Pseudomonadota; class Alphaproteobacteria; order Rhodospirillales; family Casp-alpha2; genus TMED8. The sequence continues at coordinate 1,137 of JABIPG010000248.1, read as the reverse complement.
CGACATCCATAATCTCAAACATCGGATACGCATGGACCATCCCCAGCACTGCGCCGTCCTGCTCTGCCATGGTGCAATGCTGATACGAGAAATCCTCACCCTCGCGGGCGAACCGGCGCGCGCCGACATCAAGCAACGTCTCGCCCGGCTCCGCCAACATCGACCACACGTAGTCGGCAACACCACCGGCCGCCATTTGGTAAAGCTCGGCAATGGCTGGGCTGTCTTCAACGGTCGCTGGACGAAAAGTAATCATCCGCCCTACTCCCTAGTCGTCCAGGTGCACGTTGATCCGGCGGTTGTGTTTGCCTTTGTTCTCGATCTTGCCGACGCGGACCCTGCCGATCTCGCCGGTGCGCGCCACGTGCGTGCCACCGCAAGGTTGTAGATCAATCCCCTCAACCTCCATCAGCCTAACCCTGCCCATACCGGTGGGCGGCTGCACGGACATGGTCTTGACCAAATCCGGATTGGCCGCCAGTTCGTCATCGGTGATCCACTTGGCACCCGTCGGCAGATCCTTGGCCACCAGATCATCCAACATTGCCTGTACAGCTTCCTTGTCGGGCTTGCCTTCCGTATTGAGGTCAATCCGGCTTTTGTCCTCGCCGATCTGGCAGCCGGTGATCTCGGCATCGACACTGGCGCAGATCAAATGCAACAGCGTGTGCATGCGCATAAGCTTGTGGCGGCGATCCCAGTCGATCTCCATGCTGACGCTTTCGCCAGCGCTGAGCACCGGTGCATCATCGGCTGGGACATGCAAGTGCTTGCCGCTACCTCGGTCCTTGCGGGTATCGGAAATGGCTACTTCGCGGCCGTCGCTCGTACGAAGTATCCCGGTATCGCCCGGCTGCCCGCCGCCCAGCGGATAAAAAATGGTGCGATCCAGTTCGATACCGCCCTCACCCACTGAGACGACGCTGGCGTCTGCAGTTTTAGCGTAGGCGTCTTCCCGGAATAGTTCTTCGGTCATGCTCGCTCCTTCATTTCCCCACGTTCCGCGCCAGTACGTCGCGGAACATTTCGCGATCTGAATTTCCGCCCGACATGATCAGGCCGACCTTTTTGCCCGCCATTGTGTCGCGTTCCTTCAACAGCCCCGCCAATGGCCCGGCGGCGGCGCTTTCGGCGGCG
>JABIPG010000157.1 GCA_018698795.1 Rhodospirillaceae bacterium | reverse complement strand
TTGTCTATATACTCAGCGGTGCCATAGATCGTCACAGTGCGTGAATCCGGGTGCTCACCGCCCACACACATACTGACCCGCTGATCACGCATGATATTACGATGCTTGGCGGACTTCGCTTCAAACCCTACGTAAATTAGACCGTGTTCATAGAGGTACCAGACAGTGCTCAACTGAGGGGCACCATCGTAACGATTTGTCGCAATCACAGCATTGCGAACCTCGGACAGAAAGGTATCAGTTTGATGCCGCGTCATAGGGACCGAAGGATGGGACATGGTGACAGTGTAGCACGTGTGGCACGCTGGGCGTCTATAGGACGAGTGCCAAAAAGGCCCTGTGGTGTAGGAATGTCCCGTAACTATTTACCTGCGCGCAAGGCATACGATTGCCGCGGTTCAGCTTCTATCGGTGAAATGTCCGAAAACTGATCACAAACCGAACCTCACACTCTATAAAGCGAAATGACTGCAACGGGTCACTAAGGGACGTTTTCGATGTTGAAATCTTGGTCCGCTGTTCGTCTTGAAACGGAAATCGACAAATAAATTTCACCGTAACCCTGGGTGCGGTCACCATAATGTTCCCCCAGACGTTCCCCTATTACAAAAGCGCCGCCTCAACGAGGCGATGAAAATCATCTAAGTCCTTGAAAAAATTGGTGGGCGCGACAGGGATTGAACCTGTGACCCCTGCCGTGTGAAGGCAGTGCTCTCCCGCTGAGCTACGCGCCCATTGCCATACCAAACCGGTATCGGACGGCGTCATATAAGGGTCAGGGGTGGTGCCTGTCAAGCGGCGCCCGTTAAGGCGTTCCGAGCGCATCGAGCGCCGCCGCCAGATCGCCGAAATGATCGATCACCGCGTCGGCGCCGAGTTCCGATACCGGGCCGCGGGCATAGCCAAACGACACCGCCACGAACGGCACGCCCAAAGACTGCGCCGTCCCCGCATCGTTGTGGTTGTCGCCGACCATCACCGCGCGCGCCGGTGCGATCTCCAACTGATCGAGGACCGCCGCCAAGTGCCGGCCATCTGGCTTGCGAATCCCATCTAGGGTGTCGCCACCGACCACGGCGCCGAAGTCGCCGGTAATGCCGAACACATCCAGAATCTCGAGGGTTGGGCGTTGCGGCTTGTTGGTGCAAACACCCAGTTGCAGTCCCTGCTGACGAAGGTTTCGGAGCGCGTCGACGGCCCCCGGAAACGGCGTCGATAGCGCCGCCGCCTTGCCTTCATAAAATCCGAGAAAGGTCTCAATGGCCGTCTCGAGCGGCGCGTCAGGCAGATCGTGCGGCGCATTGCGCGTGGCGTCAAACCCCCGCTCCACAAGCTTGGGCACGCCATCACCGATCATCTGGATGACTTGCGGGCGCGTCACTTCGCTCCGCCCATAGGCCGCCAGGGTTAGGTTCAGCGCCGCGCGCAGGTCGGGCTCGCTGTCGATCAATGTGCCGTCCAAATCGAAAACCACGGCGTCAAATCGTTCGGAAATCATTGGAGTCCTTGAAAAAATTGGAAACAATCTTTGACTTGGCGCTCCCAGGCCCCTGTGGCAATGTCGCGCCGCTAGCCAATGCTGGCTTTCTTTTAGATCAACGGCAATCAATGTCCAAGAGCGCAGATCAAACCGCCACCGCCGCCATCATCCTCGCCGCCGGGCTCGGCACGCGTATGAAATCCGACTTGCCCAAGGTGCTGCACCCGTTGGCCGGACGACCGATGATTCTGGGGCTGCTGGAAAGCGTCGCTGAAATCGGCGCAGCACCCGCCGTTGTTGTGGTCAGCGACGAGCGCGTCGCCGATGCCGTAGCCCCGCATCCGACGGCGCGCCAAGGCGAACAACTGGGCACGGGCCACGCCGTCTTGCAGGCGCGCGATGCTTTAACCGGTTTCGATGGCAATGTGTTGATCTTGTTCGGCGCTGATCCGTTGATCACGCCCGACACCCTGCAAGCCATGCTGGCACGCCGCCGCGCCGAGGATGCGCCTGGCGTGGTTGTGCTCGGCTTTCGCCCGCACGACCCGGCGCTTTACGGTCGCTTGGTGTGCAATGACGCCGGTATGTTGGAGGGCATTGTCGAGGCCCGCGACGCGACGCCGTCACAACTTGAAATCGGGTTGTGCAATTCGGGCGTCATGTGTGTAGATGGCCGGTTGCTTTTCAGCCTGCTGGACCGGGTCGGCAACGACAATGCCAAAGGCGAGTACTATTTGACCGATATCGTTGCCTTGGCCCGCGCCGATGGTTTGGGCTGTGCGGTGATCGAAGGCGACGCGGAGGAATTGATCGGCATCGATGACCGCATCGATCTGGCCCGCGCCGAAACTATCATGCAAAACCGCTTGCGTGAACGAGCTATGCAGGGCGGCGCGACGCTGATCGACCCCGCAAGCGTGACCTTCAGTTTCGACACCTCGCTCGGGCAAGATGTCACCATTGGCCCAAATGTCGTGTTCGGACCCGGCGTTGATATCAGCAACGGCGTGACGATCCGGCCGTTTTGCCACATTGAGGGCGCGAGCGTTGCTGACGGCGCTGTCATCGGCCCGTTCGCCCGCTTGCGGCCAGGCGCCAAGCTGGCCGAGAACGTGCGCGTCGGCAATTTCGTTGAGATCAAGAACGCAACTTTGGAAACAGGTGCCAAGGTCAACCACCTGACCTACGTGGGCGACGCCCGTGTCGGCGAAGCGGCGAACATCGGCGCCGGCACCATCACGTGTAACTACGATGGGTTTGCCAAGCACTTCACGGACATCGGCGCGGGGGCGTTCATCGGGTCCAACACGGCGCTGGTGGCGCCGGTAAAAATCGGCGACGGCGCAATCATCGGCGCGGGATCAACCATCGCCAAGGACGTCGCCGGCGATGCCCTGGCCGTCACCCGGGCTACGCAGCGCCAAGTTGATGGATGGGCGGGGAAATTCCGCTCGACCAAAAAAGCGAAAAAGGATAAGGCCTGATGTGCGGCATTATCGGCATCATTGGAAAAGGCGAGGCCGCGCCACTGTTGGTCGACGCATTGAAGCGCCTGGAGTACCGAGGTTACGATTCGGCCGGCATTGCGACACTCAATGATCATCACATCGAACGCCGTCGCGCCGAAGGCAAGCTTAGCAACCTGCAATCGCGCCTCGAAGACGCGCCGCTCTCAGGCACCACCGGCATTGGCCATACCCGCTGGGCAACGCATGGCGTCCCGAACGAGGTCAACGCCCATCCGCATGCGACCGCGCGCGTCGCCGTTGTCCACAATGGCATTATCGAGAACTTTCGTGAATTGCGCGCTGAACTGGTTGAGGCCGGCCATGAACTGGCGTCGGAAACCGACACAGAGGTGATCGTCCATCTGATCGACCGGATGTTGGAAGACGGACTATCACCCGAGGATGCGACGGCGGCGGCCTTGAAGCGCCTCGAAGGCGCTTTTGCGTTGGCAATTATTTTCGCGGGCGACGAGAAATTGATGATCGGTGCGCGCAAGGGCAGCCCACTGGCTCTTGGCATCGGCAAGGACGAGATGTTCCTGGGCTCCGACGCCATCGCGCTGGCGCCGTTGACCAAGGTCATCGTCTATCTCGACGACGGCGATTGGGTCGTGCTCACCGACAAGGATTACACCATATACGACAGCGACGACGCGGCGGTCGACCGCGAGGTGCGCGTTACGGAGTTGACCGGCGCGGCCATCGGCAAAGGCGGCTACCGGCACTTCATGCTGAAGGAGATTTATGAACAGCCGCAAGTGATCGGCGACACGCTTCATGCCCTGGTTAACCCCAACAGTCGAGCCGTGACCCTGCCGCCGCTCGGCTTCAACGCCAAGGACGTCACCAAACTTACGCTCATCGCCTGCGGCACGTCGTACTATGCCTGCCTGGTGGCCAAATATTGGTTGGAGCAAATTGCGCGCATCCCCTGCGAAGTCGATATCGCGTCCGAGTTCCGCTACCGCGAGGGTGTCATGCCAAAAGGCGGCGCGGCGCTGTTTATTTCTCAGTCGGGAGAAACCATCGACACCTTGGCGGCGCTGCGTTACGCGCGATCCCAAAACCAAAAAATTCTATCTATCGTCAACGTGCCTGAAAGCGCCATCGCGCGTGAATCCGACGCCGTTCTACAGACCTACGCCGGCCCCGAAATTGGCGTTGCCTCCACCAAAGCCTTCACCACACAGCTCACGGTACTGGCCTGCTTGGTTCTGTCGCTGGCTTATGAGCGCGGCGCCATTGACGACGCAGAGCGCGGTCGGTTGGTCGGTGCATTGACCGAAGTACCGGCCAGGGCGGCCGAGTTTCTCAATCACGATGAACGGCTGGCCGCCATTGCGCATGGCATCGCTGAAGCCCGCGACGTGCTGTATCTGGGACGCGGCGTCAGTTACCCGATCGCCTTGGAAGGCGCGTTGAAACTAAAAGAAATCTCTTACATTCACGCCGAAGGTTATGCCGCCGGAGAAATGAAGCACGGCCCCATCGCGCTGATCGATGAAAGCGTGCCGGTGGTGGTTGTCTCACCGACCGATACGCTAGCTGACAAAACCATCTCCAACGTCCAAGAGGTAATGGCGCGTGGCGGCAAGGTCGTGTTCCTTTCAGACGCCGCCGGCGTCACCAAACTGGGAGACGGCGCCGCGGAAAGTGTCATCTTGCCGGCCGTGGATGCCTTCGTTTCGCCCATATTGTATGCCATACCTGTACAGTTGCTGGCCTATCACGTGGCAGTGCTAAAGGGCACCGACGTCGATCAGCCGCGCAACTTGGCAAAAAGTGTGACTGTGGAGTGAGGTCGATGATTTTATTGCAACGTAGTTTAGGAATACTGGCACTAATGGGATTCATGACTTTAGCCACGCCCGTCATGGCCGAAGGGAAGTCCTCTGCTCAGTGCGGGCATGAATTTGACCAATGTCAAACCCGCTGCAACACGGATTTCGAGGACGACGCAGCTAGACGTGCGCCATGCGTAGCCAAGTGTTCCGGGCTGTATGCGGCGTGTGACGCCGGTGTCGCCTACGAAAACGCCAAGCCATGGCTTGAAGAACAAGCGAAGAAAACCAAACGGTTTTTTGACGAGTTGCTGAAAGAGTACGATCGGGAACGCAAGCCGGACCCGCAGAAAAAGACCGATAAAAATAGCATCTGAACTGGCCGCCATGGCCGCACGGAACTACTATGGCGTCAAAATCATAACGAGGCGACCATGACCCCGTATTCACGAGAAAACCCAAGCCCGCGCTATCGAGAGCTTCTTGGGTATTACCAGGAGATGCACGAGAAGGGTGCCGTTAGTCAAAACATCCCACCTGAAAAGACATTCGACGGTCGCAGTCTTCCTAAACACGCCTCGAATATCCAGCAAATCATTAACATTCTCGGTTCCCGCACCATTCTCGACTACGGATCCGGGAAAGGAAATCAATACAACCCGACGCCGATTGAGCTGCCCAACGGACAAAAATTTGACGATATCAAATCCTTTTGGGGCGTCGAATCGATCACTTGTTTCGATCCCGGGCACGAACCGTTCAGCCAATTGCCAAAGGGTACCTTTGAAGGGGTTGTCACCACTGACGTGCTGGAACACTGTCCGAAAGAAGATATTTCATGGATCGTCGATGAGATATTCAGCTACGCGACGGAGTTCGTTTACGTCAACGTAGCCTGTTATCCTGCGGCGAAGACTTTGCCCAACGGTGAGAACGCCCACTGTACGTTGGAAGAGCCTGATTGGTGGACCAAGGTCTTTGATGAACGGGTAAGGAAAACTGTCGGACTGCGCTATTTCGCTGCCTATGATGTTCCCCGCATGGGAGCTGAGGGCATGTCGATCATGACCGTTATGCACCGCAACAAGTGGAGTGCCGTTTAGCACCAGTTTCCGTCCCGGGACGCTCAACATCGAAACCGAAAGTGATTGCAAAATGATCCGAATATTCATTGGCTTCGACCCTCGTGAAACCATCGCCTATCATGTGCTTTCCCATTCCATTCACAGCCGCGCCTCTGCACCGGCATCCATTGCCCCGCTGATGCTGTCTCAGTTGGAAGATGTCATGACCCGCGAACGCAATCCTTTGCAATCGACGGATTTTTCGTTTTCGCGATTTCTGACACCCTACTTATGCGATTTTAATGGCTGGGCCATATTCATGGATTGCGACATGCTGGTGCTCGACGATATTGCCAAACTATGGGCACTTCGTGACGATAAATATGCGGTCATGTGCGTCAAACACGACCATGTGCCGGAGGAAGACACCAAGTTTTTAGGTGCACCTCAAACCAAGTATGAGAAAAAGAATTGGTCCAGTGTGATGCTGTTTAATTGCGCCAAATGCACGGCACTAACACCGGACTACGTCAATTCAGCCAGCGGTCTCGACCTGCATCGTTTTAATTGGCTGGGTGATGACAGCTTAATCGGAGAAATCCCGCATCAATGGAATCTCTTGGTTGGCTATGACGAAACTATTCCGACGGCAGGCGTTTCCAACCTGCACTACACTATCGGCGGCCCATACTTCGACGACTTCGAGGATACGGACTACGCAGATGAATGGGTTGCGGAGAAAAATGCCATGCTTCGATGCGATCAAATCGATAAGGCGGATTGATTGCGGCAGCTACGCGCCTTCGTCCGCGTAGGGCCCCAACGCGTCACGCAGCGGGCTTAGAAATCGTTCATAACGGCGCCAACGTGCAACGGAACGTGCATGCACCGGTTCGCGGACCTGTGTCGCACTCGCCGTCATCACCTGACGCTTGGTTTGATGGAAGTTCAAGCACGCGTCATCCCACTCAAGGCCGCAAAAATCGACCAGTTGGCGCGCCTTGCCTTCGGTATCGGCAACGACATCTTCGTAAGCGATATCCAATATTTTTCCGGGAAGTACCCGGTGCCAATGCTCCATCAAACCTCTGTAAAGGCGATAATAAGCGCCAAGCTCCGCCAGATCGTAGCTGAATTCCTGACCGTGTGGGAAATGCAGCGTGAAGCATGAAAGGCAGGTGTCCATGGGAGAGCGCCTGCAATGAACGATGCGCGCGTTAGGCAAGATAAGTGCAATCAGTCCGATAAACAGGAAATTACGCGGCATCTTATCGGTCACGCGTTTCGCACTGCTGGCATTTTGGCTCAACCGGTCTACATACTGCCGCCCGATGGAATCAAAGGCCGCAGCAGGCAACATTCCGGTGCCGCTCGGAAACCCGGGGATGGAACCGGCAATAATCTGGCTTAAGTCCTCAAGCTCGCCGGCGCCGAAAACGGCATTGTGGCTGGCGAGTATTTGTTCCACCAGTGTCGTTCCCGAGCGCGGCATGCCGAGGACAAAGATTGGGCGTTCATCGGCATTTCCAACCGACCCTCGCTGAGCCAGAAAATTGACGTCAAAAACTCGAATCAAATCCTCTATGGCCGATTGATGGGCCTTGATATCGAACTTCAGCGTCTGCCGCTTCAAGCGGTTGGCATCAGCGAGATATGGAAACGCCACATCGAATTCGGCGGAATCCTCAAGCGCTTTGCCGAGCGCAAACCCGAGATGCATACGAGCTTCATCATCCCTTGTGCCGGTTTCATAAAGAGATTGCATTGTTTCGATGTCCGGATCACCGGCCTTGAAACGCTTCACTTGCGCCAACTCATGCCAAGCCCGAGCCGAACCCGGCTCTGACAAAAGGATTTTTCGGTAGTACTGCTCGGCGGCCTGAACATCGCCCAGCTGCTTCTTTAGATTGGCGAGATTGCCAAGGATGGGGATGGAGCCCGGGGTGATTGCGTTGGCGCGCTGCAGCGCCTCTTCGGCCTTTCCGACGGCGCCGGTTTCGATATAGGCGCCGCCCAGGTTCGCCCAGGCTGTTCCATTTTTATTGTCGATCCGAAGGATTTGGTGGTAGGCGTCGATCGCGACCGACCAATTGCGCGCCGTCATGGCCAACTCGGCATGTTCCAGCGCATGTGCAAGATTGGCCTTGGTCAGTTTTTTCTGTTTGCGGCGTCGGCTTCGATTCATAGGGCTGCTCGCCGAGAGAATACTTGTCAGAGGAGAAGGTTAAGTTCGTCGGGTTGTAGAGGAACCTAATCCAAAAAGGAAGGCCGGGACCCTTTCGAGCCCCGGCCCCTTTTCGCCCAGCGATAAATCGCCAAGCAAATCCGTACTCAACTTAGAAGTTGAAGGACGTTTCGAGAACCACCGTATCGATGTCTTTGAGGCCAGTCGCGGCCGCATCGCTGAACGAGTAGTTGTCGTACTGCAACACAATGGCGCCACCAACGGCATCCAAGGACTGCTTGACAGCAAGCTGCAGCATTTCGCCCTGATAGCCTACAACCGTTTCGTCTGATTTTTCGGAGTATGCAACGGTGAAGTTGGTGTTGCCGAGGCTGTTCATCTTGGCGTCATAGCCGCCAGCGACACGCCACCAATCCGGATCGACATTCGAGTTATCAGCGTCCTGCTTGCCAATGTTACCGGCGAGGTGCAGACCGCTGGAGTGCTTAACCGCAACCGAACCACCCTTAATGTTGGTGCCGCCACCATCGGCTTCGTAGCCGATACCGGCTTTGAGCGTCAGGCCAGCAACCGTACCGGAGTACTTGACGCCAACACTGCCGCCGCCGCCGTACTCGAGGTCACCATGAACGGAGAAGCCAGAGAAAGAAGCCGAGTCATAACGGACACGGTTGGCATCTGCGCCCGGATCAATCGTACCAACGAAAGCCGTAGCAAGAGCGCCGAAGTCGCCATTGGCATTGGTCCGGACACGAACACTCGAAAGCGACGCACCGTCTTTACCGGCAACACCCATGTAGTTGCTTTCCATGGTGCCATCAGCGCCCGGCTCGATGTCACCCATGGACAGCGTGCCCATGGAAGCGTGCTTGAAGTAGATGTACTCGTACTTGTCATTCGCACCTTGGCTG
>JABIPG010000245.1 GCA_018698795.1 Rhodospirillaceae bacterium | reverse complement strand
CTTTGCATAACCTGCGTCAGCGCTTGTTCGGTTTTCGGGCCTAAAACGTTGAGGCGATCAATGACCAAAACATTGCGTTCGCCCTGCCATTCCGTGACTTTATCGAATTGCGTCACATAACTATTTAGGTCGTTCTGGAGGTCTTCAATCAACAATTTCCGGGCAGCGCCGTCTTCGGTTAGCCTCGTCGATTGTTCGATCATCTCTAGGGTGCGCGCAGCACGTTCCTTGACGCCGTCGATGTTCTCCGGTGTGGCGCTGATAACGAAGTTCTTGGCGAAAATACGGGTCATCAGCATGTTCGCCTGGATACGGCCATCGGCGTTGGTCTGGCGCGCTAATGTGCGATATTTGACGAAAATACCCGAAGCCTCATTGAGACTATACGTGCCTACGACAGCTACCAGCACAGCCAGGAGCAAGACACCGCCAAACCCGGCATAGATTTTTGTCGTCATGTTCATCGTTCACGCTCTCCGCGGCAATTTCCTTGCGCCCACGTCGTGATGACACACAAGGACACGTCTACGGGTGTCATTCGGCACCCGTCCATCAACTACATGGCACTATCATCTCCGAATTCAACTGGCATGCAATAGCGTGCATATTTTCCCCGGTTGCACTGCGCGGCCATTTGGAAGAAAACGGGACCTCAACTTAGTTGCGGGAGTTTTGACGCCATGCCCATACACGCCACCGCCGTAGGATCCGAAATCGGGCCCTATGAGAAAGACGTCACCGTACGCTCGTCACTGGCCTATGCCGCCGGACTGGGTGAGACGGCAGACGTCTACTTCGACGACGCCCGCCCCGAAGGTGTATATGCGCCGCCGATGATGGTGATTCCGCTGGAATGGCCGGCGTCGCGTGATATTCGCGAAACGCCTGAGTTCGGCGCCACGGACGAAGAGCGCCGTCGCGTCGTGCACGCCGCCCAAGACACGCAAATCCACGAGCCTATACGGCCGGGTATGAAAACCCGCTGCCTCGGTCGGTTGGTGGCTGTGAAGCGCATTAAACCCGGGACCATGACAATCACGCGACTGATGCTGGAGGCCGACGACGGCACGCAGCTCGCCACCAGCTATTCCAGCGCCATCTATCGCGGCATCGATATCGAAGGCGAAGATAACATCGAAGACGAGCCACCCGCCTGGCCCAAGCTCATCCCCGCCGGCGATTGGACCGAAACCACCGTCCCCATCGCCCGTGAAATGCCACATATCTATACCGAGTGCGCCGATATCTGGAGCGCCATCCACACCGAGCGTGCCGTCGCCCTAGCTGCCGGACTGCCCGATATCATCTTGCACGGCACGGCGACACTGGCGCTCGGCATCAAGGAAATTGTCGCCCATCATTTGCACGATCAACCGGTGCGCTTGAAGCGTTTTTCCTGCCGCTTCACCGGCATGGTCATCCCCGGCACGGACATCCAAGTGCGGCACGCGGGGGCGCAAAACGGCGCGCTGTTTGAAGTCATCAACACCGACGGCGCCAAGGCGATCAGCCAGGGCCTGGCATTATTTGGAGATTCATAGTGGCTGAAATTGAATACTTCTACGCCGCCCATTCGGCGTTCGCCTATATCGGTTCGGCTCGGTTAATGGATATCGCATCCGATGCCAATGCCACCATCGTGCACAAGCCCATGGACCTGCGCCGTGCCATTGCCGCGTGCACGGCGGAGCCGGGCGTCAAAGCTTGGCGGACGCCGGGACGCCAAGCCTATTTCTTCGGCCGCGAAATTGAGCGCTGGGGCGAAGTGCGTGGTGCGGCGTTGATGGACGGCAGACCAACCCATCACGACAACCCCATCACGCTGCCAAATTGCGTTTTGATCGCCGCTCTTGAGGCCGGCCACAATATCGACGCCCTGGCGCACGCCATGCTACAGGCGCACTGGCGCGACGACGCCGACCTGGCAGATGCCGATACCCTCGCTCATCTTGCCGAAAATGCCGGCTTCGCGCCGGGACCACTGCTGGCTGCCGCCGATACGCCGGAAGTGCTGGCCATCTATGAGGACAATACGATCGAGGCCATCGATCGATCCGTGTTCGGTTCGCCCACCTATTTCGTCGATGGCGACATGTTCTACGGCCAAGATCATCTGGAACTCGTCGAGCGCGCGCTCAAAAAACCTTTCGCTGGCGCTTGGCCTCGCGACTAACCGCTCCAAGCCTCGCCGGTCAGCAGCTTCCAAGCGTTGCGATAGCCGATATTATGCCGGGCATCGTCGGGCAGATCGCGGATGATCAAACGCAGCAGCGCCACTTTTTCGCGCAGATATTCGGACAACCGCTTGCGTCCGCCACCGAAATCGGTGGCCATAACGAAGCGATCACTAAACTCGGTTAACAGCGCCTTGTACTGGGCATGCAAATGATCGCGCTGCCCATCCAGCGGGCCGTCCCAAATGACCGTGTCGGCGGCAACGTTGGAGCATTTGTAGCGCCGACCCGGCCCGCCGGCAGCAAGATCGTAGTAAAGGTTCGGATATTGCCCGAACAGGCGCCGCACCAAGTCAGGGCCAAACCGTTGTTGCTTCTCGGGGTGCCGTATCTGGCCGAAGTGCGCGACGATCACAGGTGCATCGGGATAGGTCGCGAGCATCTCTTCGAGAGTCGCAAGAGCCTGATCCTCGGGCTCCAGGTGGACGACAAAGGGCACACGGGTTTCGGCGGCTAGCTTGAACAACCGGTGACCGTTCTCACGATTCAAGGCGATGTCGCTGTCGCGGTGCGTCTTGCCCTGCTTGCACTGACTATTGGACATGTAGTGACGGAAATCCAGCTCCCCCATGTGCGCGTAGACGCCGGTGCGGACGTGCTTTTGCAACTTGTCGATATAGTGCTTAGATTTACCGCCCTTTTGCTGCAGCCAGTTGGGATTGGTGCCGCCGTTGGCGGTGGGTGCGAAACGCCCAGGGTAGCGGTTGACCAAGCCCAGGATATAGGAGCTCCAGCGATATCCCTTGGTCTGGCCGTCCTTAGCCCGTTGGTAGCCGTCCGGCGCCATCAATGCCATGCCGATATCATCCATAACACCAAGCGCATCACCGACTTCGTTCAACACTTGATCGTGCGTAAGGCTGGTCTCCATGTCGATCAACGGCACCACGCCGTTGTCCAAGAAACCTTGGATTCGTTCACGTCATTTCGCTACCAACTCGGCGCGACTGAATTTCAATTCGGTCAGCTCATCCGCATTGGCGACCTCGCCCGCGAGCAGCCAGACCAGCAATCCTGTTGCCAGCGCCACATGACCAAGAAACTTCACGATACGCCGTCCTTTTCGCCCATCTGACGTCGATAACGCACATCATGTATCGGAACCTTGCCCATGGCCATAACCGGGAGTACTCTCGCGCCGCCTTAGATTATGGAGACTGCTTTGAACTACGTCAGCACCCGGGGCGCAGCGCCGGTCCTTAGTTTCGACGATGTCTTGCTCGCCGGTTTGGCGCGCGATGGCGGGCTTTACGTGCCAGAAACCTGGCCCGAGTTCACCACCGCCGAGATCGCCGCCTGGAAAGGGCTCAGCTATACTGATTTGGCGCTCAAGGTGATGACGCCGTTCGTCGGCGATGCGCTGAGCCAAGGCGAACTGGCCGCCATCATCAATGAGGCCTACAGCCACTTCGAGACCGACAGCGTGGCGCCGCTTGTCGATATGAACGATGGCAGCCAGGGTGGCGAATATTTGCTGGAACTGTTTCATGGGCCGACGTTGGCGTTCAAGGATGTCGCCATGCAGTTCCTGGGACCGCTGTTCGATCATGTGCTGGCAAAAAAGGGAGCCCGCATCTGCATCGCCGGTGCCACCTCGGGCGATACCGGCTCGGCCGCCATTGAGGCGGTGCGCGACAGAAACAACGTTGACGCCTTTATTCTGTATCCGCATGGTCGTGTGTCGGATGTGCAGCGCCGCCAGATGACCACGGTCGATGCCGCCAACATCCACACCATCGCCCTGGAAGGCACGTTCGATGACTGCCAGGACGCGGTGAAGGCGCTGTTCAACGATTTGGATTTCCGCGACAAGCATCACCTGTCCGCCGTCAACTCCATCAATTGGGCGCGCGTGATGGCGCAGGTTGTGTATTACTTCTGGGCGGCGCTGAAAGTTGGTGGGCCGGAGAAATCCGTGGCCTTCGCCGTGCCGACCGGCAACTTCGGCAATGTGTTCGCGGGCTATGTGGCGCGGCGCATGGGGCTGCCGATTTCACAGTTCGTGGTCGGCTCCAACTCCAACGACATCCTGACACGGTTTTTTAACTCCGGCGCCATGGAAATCACCGGCGTTCACCCGACCATCAGCCCAAGCATGGATATCCAGGTCTCGTCGAACTTCGAACGCTTGTTGTTCGAACTGTTCGAGCGCGATGGGGCGCGCGTCGCCGACACCCTGACCCACTTTCGCGAAAGCGGGCATTTCAATGTGGCGCCGGATATCTTGGCTGAAGCCACCGCATTGTTCGATGCCGCGCGCTTCGACGATGACGAAACCCGCGCGCTGATCGGCGAACTTCACGGTAAAACGGGCATGCTGCTCGATCCGCACTCCGCCGTCGGGCTGGCGGCCGCACGGAAATTGCGCCGCGACAACGATGTCCCCATGATTGTGCTGGCAACCGCCCACCCGGCGAAGTTCCCCGACGCCGTCGAACAGGCATCGGGCGTGCACCCAGCCCTACCCCCGCACCTGGCTGATTTGATGCAGCGCGACGAGCGCATCAACGTTTTGGCCAACGACCTGGATGCACTCCGGGCATTTATCGAAATGCGCGTATCGGCATGAACGATCCGCGCAACATCCGCATCTCGACGCTGGCGAACGGCCTTCGGGTGGTCTCGGATTCCATGGATACCGTCGAGACGGCGTCGGTGGGCGTTTGGGTCAATGCCGGCGCGCGCGACGAAAGCATCGACATCAACGGTATTTCGCACCTGCTCGAGCACATGGCCTTTAAGGGCACCAAACGGCGAAATGCTTACGCTATCGCCGCCGAGATTGAGGCCGTGGGCGGGCATTTGAACGCCTATACATCGCGTGAAAATACCGCCTACTATGCCAAAGTGTTGAAGGAAGACCTGCCTTTAGCCGTCGACCTGCTGGGCGATATCTTGCAACACTCGGTCATGGCCGATGAGGAGTTAGAGCGCGAGCGCCAAGTTATTTTGCAGGAAATCTCGCAGGCCGTAGATACACCCGATGATATCGTTTTTGACCATTTCCAGGAAACTGCATTCCCCGACCAAGCCATGGGCCGCCCGGTGCTGGGTCGGCCCGAGGTAGTCGGCGCCATGGGTCGAGATCGCGTCTTGACCTATATGCGCGAACGCTACTCAGCGCCGCGCCTGGTCGTTTCGGCGGCGGGCCGGGTTGATCACGATTCCTTGGTTGAACTGGCCGAAGCGGCGTTCACCCAATTGCCGATCCAGACCGATACCACCCGCGACGCCCCCAGCTACAAAGGCGGTGATTTCCGCGAAACGCGGGATCTCGAACAAGTGCACCTGGTGCTGGGTGTCGAGGGGGTTTCCTATAAAGACGACGATTTCTACGCCGCATCGATCTTATCGGCGCTGTTGGGGGGCAGCATGTCGTCACGCCTGTTTCAGGAGATCCGCGAAAAACGCGGCCTCGCCTATTCGATCTCGTCGTTTCTGTCATGCTACACGGACACTGGCATTTTCGGCATCTACGCTGGCACCAGCGAAGGCGAGGCAGCGGAACTGTTGCCGCTCGTCTTGGATGAATTGGACAAAGTGAAGTCCGACGTCACGGCGGAAGAAGTCAGTCGCGCCCGGGCGCAATTGAAAGCAAGTTTATTGATGGCGCTGGAAAGCACATCAAGCCGCTGCGAACAACTGGCGCAGCAAATGCTGGTCTTCGGCCACCCGATCCCGACCAGTGAAATCGTCAGCAAGGTCGAAGCCGTAGACGAAACCGTCGTTATGCGCGTGGCTGCCCGCCTGCTCAAAGGTGCTCCAACCCTTGCCACCATGGGACCGATCGACAAGGTGGCAGACTACCGCGATATTGCCGGGCGATTGGACGGCTGAGGCAGCGCCGCACCGATCTCATGACGTCTGGCGCAACAGCGGATCCGCTTCTACAGTAGTGGGAACCCGAGGACCGGTCAGGAGGCAAATCGCATGCAAGGCTTCGCAGAATTTTGGACCCTCGTCGTTGAGGTCTGGCACAATGGCCTTCTTGGCGTGGACGTCGGAAAAATTCTTTCTGCACTCGGCGTATTCGCGCTCTTTGTTTTGTTGCGCGGCTTACTGACCCGCGTTTTCCTTCGATGGATCAGAGTGCTCGTCCGACGTACGGCCACAAAGCTCGATGATGCGATTGTCGATGCCCTGGAACCGCCGATCCGGCTGGTGCCTGTGGTTGTGGGCGCATTTTTCGCGATCCGCCTACTCGAATTCGAGGGCATCTACGACCAGATATGGATGAATTTTATCCGATCTCTTATCGCCTTTACGTTCTTTTGGGGCGTCTTCCGCGCCATCGAACCGTTAAGCGGCATCCTGACCAGACTCGAGCGACTGTTTACCCTGGAGCTGGTTGAGTGGCTGGTCAAAGCCATGCGCGTTGCGGTCGTCTTGGTCGGCGCCGCGACAATTCTTCAGATCTGGGGCATTCAGGTGGGACCGATCATCGCGGGCGCTGGGCTGTTCGGCGTCGCCGTCGCACTTGGTGCCCAAGATCTATTCAAGAACCTGATTGCCGGCATTCTGATCCTTGGCGAAAAGCGGTTCCGCAAGGGGGACTGGATTTTCGTCCATGATACCGTCGAGGGCACCGTGGAGAGCATCGGCTTTCGCTCGACCATGGTTCGGCGCTTCGACAAAGCGCTTGTCATGGTGCCAAACACTAAACTTTCGGATACGGCGGTGACTAATTTTTCACAGATGTCGCACCGACGCATCTACTGGAAGATCGGTGTCGAATACAGCACCACAGTGGATCAATTGCGCCAAATCCGCGATGGTATCGAGGCCTATATTGTTGACGGCGATGAGTTCGCCGCGCCATCCGAGGTGTCGACGTTTGTTCGAATTGACCGATTTAGCGATTCATCCATCGATATCATGGTGTACTGCTTCACACGCACCACAGAATGGGGAAAATGGCTTGAAATCAAGGAGCGCCTCGCCTTCAAGGTGAAGGAGATCGTCGAAACTGCCGGTACAGGGTTCGCATTTCCCAGCCGTTCGGTTTATCTTGAACAAGCATCGTCGGAACAGCCGGAAGTGTTCGTTCCACCAACGACGAATACCAATGAGGAGTCGGTGTCAGGCCGACAAGAGAAACTCTGACCAACACCTCTTTCAGGGTGATAGCATCAGCGGAAAGTTGTTGGAATCACGGGAAAGATCGACGCCATTGTGCGGGTTGAAAAATTTTTCGCACTTTTGGCACTCAATTTCTGACACATTATGGTATGTGGTCGTGGATATCATAAACAAGAGGTGTACTCCCCAATGACCGCTACCCGTCCGTACTCCCTGATGGTCGTCGACGACGAACGTGCGATCTTGAATTTGTTGGGCCGTTTGCTTGAGGCTCGTGGACACGAGGTTCAACTGTGTCACGCCGGAACGGCAGCATTGATCGATATGCCTGAACCACCTCCCGATGGCATCATCACCGACATCAATATGCTGGGGACGGACGGCTTGGCGCTGGCCCGCGAACTGCGCAGCACAGCGGCGCTTAAAGACATCAAAATCATCGCCATCTCGGGCGACACTGACGACGCAACAAAAGCCGCAATCACAGAAGCCGGCGCCGATGCTTTCATTGGAAAACCGATCAATCCGACAACTTTCGCCGAACAAATCGAAGCCATTTTGCAGGGGGCTTAAACTCCCTGACGTCAGCGCCTATGGAACAAATTAGCGAGATTGCATAAGAGAGGATTTCTTGCAATGGAGCTGGTATTGCTTTTCGATCATCTCATTCAAATTCATCAACATGATTGGCTCGCTATCGTCAATGCTTCCTTCGCCTGATTGGAAATGGCGGTCCACTCTTTGTCGGCAATCTGCTGTTTGGTCGCGATCCAAGACCCGCCGATGGTGGCGACGATAGGGAGCGAGAGATACTCCATCATATTGTCTTTGTTGACGCCGCCAGT
>JABIPG010000216.1 GCA_018698795.1 Rhodospirillaceae bacterium | reverse complement strand
GGCGCTCCGCACCCTCCTCAGCATGAGGTTACCCTATTGGAAACATGAGCTTCCTCATCCTGAGCAGGCGCTCCGCACCCTCCTCAGCATGAGGTTACCCTATTGGAAACATGAGCTTCCTCATCCTGAGCAGGCGCTCCGCACCCTCCTCAGCATGAGGTTATCATATTGAAATTGTGAGCTTCGTCATTCTGAGCAGGCGCTCCGCACTCTCCTCAGCATGAGGTTACCCTATTGGAAACATGAGCTTCCTCATCCTGAGCAGGCGCCAAAGGCGCCGTGTCGAAGGATCGCCGCCACGAGTCAGGCTTTTTGCAAACCAGTATGAGCCGACATTTTCAGCCATCGTCTTTGAAGCAAAAATAGGAATTTATTGACTTTTAAGAAAATGTTGCTATATTCAGGTTGTGGCATCGCCGGTGGGTGATGCGGGCGCGCTATTTGACATCGTGAATATGAATTCGGTCGGGACCGATGGCATTGGTGTTGGGGACGGTCAAAAACAGGGCAGCCGTTTCATGACTGAGAAAATTGGGTTCGTTCCCCAGATTTTTTCGATGTTGTTGAAAAACAAAGGGTTTTGACCCCGGTTTTCAAGCGGCGCCGTCGATCCAAGTCTGCAAATCGGCCAGGGCGCGTGCGCTGTAGGCCATTTTGCGGTCGCGGCCTTTGAGCCGTCGGCCTTTTTCGTTGCGGGCATCTATCGGCGGAAACAGGCCGAAGTTGACGTTCATGGGCTGGAAGGTGGTCGCATCGGCGCCCAGCGTTACGTGGTTGAGGATGGCGCCCAAGGCCGTGGTTTGGGGCGGCGGCGTGATGGTCGTGCCCAACCGTTCGGCGGCGGCGAACCGTCCGGCCAACAGGCCCATCGCCGAACTTTCCACGTAGCCCTCGCAGCCGGTGATTTGCCCGGCAAAGCGGAGCCGCGGTTGGGCTTTCAGGCGCAGTTCGGGGTCGAGCAGTTTGGGGCTGTTGAGAAACGTGTTGCGGTGCACGCCGCCAAGGCGTGCGAACTCTGCCTCCTCAAGCCCCGGGATGGTGCGGAAAATGCGTTTTTGCTCGCCGTAGGTGAGCTTCGTCTGGAAGCCGACCATGTTGTAGATCGTGCCCAAGGCATTGTCTTGGCGCAGCTGCACGATGGCGTAGGGCTTGACGGTGGGGTTGTTGGGATCAGTTAACCCAACCGGCTTCATCGGCCCGAAAGACAGCGTTTGCGGCCCGCGTTCCGCCATCACCTCAATCGGCAGGCAGCCTTCGAAATAGGGCGTGTCCTTCTCCCAATCGCGAAACTCGGTCTTGCCGCCTTCGATCAGCGCCTCGATGAAGGCGAAGTATTGGGCCTCGGTCATGGGGCAGTTGATGTAGTCTTTGCCGGTGCCTTTGTCGTAGCGCGACTGGAACCAGGCTGTGTCGAAATCGATGCTGTCTTTGTAGACAATTGGCGCGATGGCATCGAAAAAAGCCAGTGCGGTCTCGTCGGTCAACTCAGCGATGGCTTCAGCCAAAGCGGGTGACGTTAGCGGCCCGGTGGCGATGATGACCGAGTCCCAGTCTTCCGGTGGCAGACCGGCGACCTCGCCGCGCTCGATGGTGATCAGCGGGTGTGCCTCCAGCGCTTCGGTGACGCCGGCGCTGAAGCCGTCGCGGTCGACGGCCAAAGCACCGCCGGCGGGGACGCTGTGGGCATCGGCGGTTGATAAGATCAGCGATCCAAGCCGGCGCATCTCTTCGTGCATGAGGCCGACGGCATTGGCTTGGGCGTCGTCTGAACGGAACGAATTGGAACACACTAGTTCCGCCAAGCCTTCCGTCTGATGCGCGGCGGTGGCGCGCTGGGGGCGCATTTCGTGCAGTGTGACAGGGACGCCGGCCTCAGCCAATTGCCAGGCGGCTTCCGAGCCGGCAAGGCCGCCGCCGACTATATGAACGGGCTGCATTGAGGTGTTGGATTCGGTCATGGTGTGCGGAACATAGTGATGACGAACACAGCCGGCAACGGCAAAACGCAATAGGTTGGTTGCGCGAGCCGACCGAATGAGGAAGATGATAGTGAACGGAACAGCGCCACCTTTGGAAACGGGGCAGGGTACATCAATGAGTTTGCGGGACACACCGGAGTTCAAGGACCAGTGGACCAAAATCACCCAGAAAGAACTGGATGAGATTTTGGCGGTGCACGAACGTTTCGCCAAGCATATGGGCGGCGGCGAGCGGGCGAAGCTGGGCATGTACGATCTCTCGTATTTGGACCTCTCGGAACGCAAGTTGGCGGGTGCCGATTTCACCGGCGCGCTATTGTGCCATTGTTCGTTGGCACGCACCGATCTGCAGGACGCCATTTTGTTTGCTGCCGATTTGCGATTTGCTGACATGCGCGAGGCCAACTTCGATCGGGCCGATTTGCGCGGCGCCTGCATGTCGGGGGCTGATCTCTCGGCGGCGTCGTTGATCGATACGGACATGCGAGATGGTGTACTGTTGAAGCCCACTGCTACCGGCGGTGACTTGATGGCCGTGGTGCACGACGAGGCTACCGGCGGGTTAGAGCGCGCCATCGCACGCGGCGCCAACATGAAGGGCGCCAAGGTTTCCGATTCGATGATCGTGCAAACCGACCTCACCGACTGCAACTTGGAAAACGCTAAATTTATCCGCGCCAACCTGTCGCTCACCAACCTGACGGGTTGCAACCTGCAAGGTGCGGATTTCACCGAGGCCGTTCTATCGGGGGCGATTTTCCGAGGGGCTGTGTTTTCCAACACGGTACTCGACAACGCCGATCTCTCGGGCGCCAATCTGATCGGCGCAATTTTCGACAGCGTCGATTTTTCCAAGGTCGATCTTTCCGAGGCGATGCTGCCGAGGCGCTTCGAGAACATGGAGCAATCGTTCCAGGAGATTCTCAACGCCCATGACCGTTGGGTGAAATCCAACGGCAAGGAAGGTGCGCGCGCCGTGCTCGCCGAGATGGATTTGAGCGGCCAGGATTTGGAGAGGGTCAATCTGTCAGCGGCCGATCTCTCATATGCAGTGTTGCGCGATACGCGCTGCTCCAAGGCGGATTTCCTAATGGCGGATATGTCCTATGCCGATTTGCGCGGCGTGGTCATGGACCGGGCAGATTTGCGCGGCGCCAAACTGACACGCGCCAATCTGGTCGATGCCAATCTGGTGGGCGCGGTGATGAGCGAGGTGAATGTTTCGTCGCGCGCCGGTGGTGGCGAATGGCGCTGTTCGCTCGAAAGTGCGCGCATGCATCGGGCTCTCTTGGCTGGAGCGGTGATCCGCAATGCCGATCTAGAAGGGGCCGACTTGCGCGATGCTGATTTGCGTGACGCCGATTTGTCTGGCTCTCTGCTTGCCGATGCGGATTTCCGCGGCGCCGATTTGCGTGGTGCCAATCTCAACAACACTGACAAGCGCGGCGCCAAAGGATTGCCGAAAGCGGAGTATTAGACGGCTCCATTGATTTTCGCACCGAGTTGTGAGACCCTTTTGTTAACCATACCAAGGGGGGCGACTGACGCCCATGCGATGATAGCGGGTTGTCGGACGCCCTCGAGCTGAGGAGCCCAACATGAAACGCCTGTTTGCTGTTTTTCTTTTGATCACCATCGCCGGTATCTCGCCGGCGCGCGCCGCGCCGCAGATTCTTGGCGTTATTGCCTATAATGACCCTGTCCCCATGTCCTGCGCGACGGGGCAATGCTGGGCCGAATTGGTGACGGTCTGTCTCCAAAAACAACGACCGAACCCATTGGCCGGCACCGCTTATCGGTTCCATGGCGAAGGTAGTGCCGATCTCATTGTTAGCGATGTGACGGGAAAGCAAACCCGTCTGCCGGCCGCCGATTACGTAAAGATCAAGGTGGCCCGCGGTTTCACATCGGTGCGTGTGGAATTGACCGAACGTCAGATGCGTGAGTTGGGTGCGGCTAAGGTCGCGATTACGGTCGGCAAGGGGATGTCTCTGGTACCGATCGAGGTGGCCGGCGATCCTGATCCCATCACCAAGGACGAGCTGGCCTATGTCAGGGATTTCTTGCGTCCCGAGGCCGACCGCTGGCTCGAAGCCAACGACGGTCGGGCTCAGGCGACGCGGCTGGTCAATCGCATGATCAACATTTCGCCACGAGTTGGCCGCATGTCTGGGACGGATCGCGCGTCGCTTATGGCGCGTGCCGTGGAATCGTCATCAGACACGTTCAGCACTAAAGGCCAGGCGCGAGCCGAGGCCAACTTCCAGGCCTGCCGCTACATGGTGGAAGACATCGGGCGCTATTTCTCCATGCGGCGTTGCTTGGAAACCAAGCACGACAACATGATGCTCGACGTCAACACTAGACCTACTGCGAAAGTCCGTTATTGAGGAAGTACGGCGTCGGACGCACAGGTCGCCTCCCGATTTTCTCAGTATCCCATCTTCAGATTAACGATTCCAGC
>JABIPG010000236.1 GCA_018698795.1 Rhodospirillaceae bacterium | reverse complement strand
TAAAGATGTTTGGCGAGCCGAAGCCATTGCGCGCCGGTGAGTATGCCTTTCCAGCAGCGCTCAGTCCGGCTGAGGCTGCCCGTATTCTACAGAGTGGCCGTACCGTGCAGCGTCGCGTGACCTTTGCCGAGGGGCTGACCCGCGCCGAGGTGGCAAGCACACTAGCTGCCGCAGCAGGCGCCACCGGTGCTGTCGGTCCTCTGCCACAAGAAGGTTGGCTGCTGCCCGAAACCTATCACTATGCGTTCGGCGACTCGCGTGAGGCGCTGTTGAAGCGCATGAACGACGCAATGGTTGCCTTGGCTGACAAACTTTGGTCAGAGCGCGCACCTGATTTGCCGATCAAATCGGTGCATGAAGCGGTGATCTTGGCTTCTATCGTCGAGAAAGAAACAGGTGTTGCCAGCGAGCGACCGCGCGTTGCCGCTGTGTTCATCAACCGGCTGCGGTTGGGCATGCGGCTGCAATCGGACCCGACCGTTGTGTACGGCCTTACATTTGGGGAAAAACCACTCGGACATGGACTCACTCGTGCCGATTTGCAAAGCCGTACCCCGTACAATACTTATCTGATCAAGGGATTGCCGCCGACGGCCATCGCCAATCCGGGGCGTGCTGCGCTGGAATCCGTACTGCATCCGGCCGATAGCAAGGATCTGTATTTCGTCGCCGATGGCACCGGGGGGCACGCTTTTGCCCGCACTTTGAAGGGACACAATGCGAATGTCGCCAAATGGCGGCGGATCGAACGCGCGAGAAAGAAAAAATCCAATTAGGCTTTTTTACTGGGGAAACAAACGTGAGCGAAAATCCAGCTTTGATTAGTAGTGACAGGCACCTACAACGTGAGGACCTGGACGACCAAACGGCCCGCGCTGCCCAAGGGCTTCGGGACATGGGTATCAAACCCGGAAACGCGGTCGCCATGTTGGTCCGCAATGATTTTCCGTTCTTTGAGGTATCCTTTGCAGCACAAGCCATCGGCGCCTATTCGGTGCCGGTGAACTGGCATCTGGCACCTGCTGAAGTCACGCACATCCTAGAGGATTGCGACGCCAAGGTGCTGATCGCGCACGCTGATCTCTACAATTCAATGGGGGCCGCGGTGCCGGGCCACATTCCGGTTCTTTTGATTCCAACGCCGCCGGAGTTGCAGGCGGCCTACGGCCTCGACGATGCTGCTTGCGCATTGTCCGAAGGTGCCGAGGTTTGGGGCCAATGGCTTGCTGACCATCCGCCAATTGAAGATCGCTATCCCAAGGTTCCCTGGTCGATGATGTATACGTCAGGCACCACCGGCCTGCCCAAGGGGGTACGCCGCGAAATGCAAGACCCCGAGAGCGCGGCGAAAGTTTTAGCGCTGCGTGACGAGGTCTACGGGCTTGGGCCCGGCGTGCGTTCGATCATTGCTGGCCCATTGTACCACGGTGCGCCCAACAATTTTTCAACCCGTTCAGTCCAGGTAGGAGAAACGCTGGTGATGATGCCGCGTTTTGATGCCGAGGAATTTTTGGCCCTGGTGGAAGAACATCGTATCCATGCGGCGTTTATGGTGCCGGTGATGTTTGTCCGGCTGTTGGAGTTGCCCGAAGAGGTGCGACGGAAATACGATCTCTCGTCGCTGCGCCAAATCACCCATGCGGCGGCGCCTTGCCCAGCTGAGATCAAGCAGGCGATGGTCGATTGGATGGGACCGATTTTCACCGAATTCTATGCCGGCACCGAAGGCGGGTATTGGACCATTTGTCACGCCGAGGATTGGAAAAACAAGCCCGGTACCGTAGGTCGGGTCGTGGACGACGCTACGTTGAAAACGCTCGATGATGACGGCAATGCAACCCCGATAGGCGAGCCAGGTGAGATTTTTGGACGCCTGCATACGTTCTCTGATTTCACGTATCACAACATGCCCGACGAACGTGCGAAAGTTGAGCGCGACGGCCTGATCACCTTGGGCGATGTGGGGTATTTGGATGAGGATGGATACTTATTCCTTTGTGACCGGAAGCGCGACATGGTGATCTCAGGTGGGGTGAATATCTATCCGGCTGAGATTGAAGCCGTTTTGGTGCAGATGGACGGGGTCAAGGATTGCGCCATCTTTGGTATACCGGATAAGGAATATGGTGAAACTCTGATGGCGGTGGTCGAGCCCCACGCTGGCATAACGCTAGATCAGAACGATCTCATTGCGCATCTGCGCGGGCTCTTGGCTGGCTATAAGATACCTCGCCATATGGAAT
The DNA here is from genome assembly GCA_018698795.1 of Rhodospirillaceae bacterium. Lineage (GTDB taxonomy): Bacteria > Pseudomonadota > Alphaproteobacteria > Rhodospirillales > Casp-alpha2 > TMED8. Next base: position 50,770 of record JABIPG010000236.1, on the reverse strand, counting down.
TCCGTGACAGTTTGCCGCGAGGCGATGACGGCAAAATCTATAAACGCCGGATCAGGGATGAGTATTGGAAGGATAGCGGCCGGCGGATATAGGGGCGTAGCTGAGACCCAGCCTGTCCAATTGCGAAGACAACGGTAGCCTGAAAACCATCCCGGGCCCGACAGCGCCGAACTTCTGATCACCGAGAATAGCAAAGCCTTCGTACGCTGCGAAATAACAGTACGTGCGAAGAGATTTACATGCCCGACGACAAAAAGATCAATTTGTTCTCCCAAAACCCGATCTATGGGCTTTTCCCGCGCTCCATCCTGTGAAACCAATAGAGCGTTGCTAATTCACTCAGGTTTGTAAGTCATCTTTTGAGGTCAACATGGATCGCGCCGATATCGTCCACGAGAACTTTCTCCGCCGGGTTGCGGATGGTTCGCTGCCGGAAACCACCACGACCGTGACACTCGACGATGCGGGGCTGAGCCAATCGGCCTTGGCTGGGCTTTTTTTAGCCCAAGTGCAAAGCCGCCACTTGGATCGGCACGCCCGTAAACTGCAAGCGCGCGGGCAGGGGTTCTATACGATTGGTTCTTCTGGGCATGAGGGCAACGCGGCCATTGCGGCGGCGTTGCGCCCGACGGACCCGGCGTTTTTGCATTACCGTGACGGCGCCTTCCAGGTTGCCCGTGCCGCGCAAGTGCCGGGGCAGACGCCGGTGTGGGACATGTTGCTGAGTTTCACATCGTCGTCCGAAGATCCAACATCGGGCGGTCGGCATAAGGTGCTGGGCTCGAAAGCCCTGAATATCCCGCCGCAGACATCAACCATCGCCAGCCATTTGCCCAAATCGGTGGGCGCGGCTTATTCCCTGGGGCTGTCACGCCGCGTTGCAAGCGTGAACCAGGAATGGCCCGCAGACAGCATCGTGCTTTGCAGTTTCGGCGATGCGTCGCTGAACCATTCGACCACTCAAGGCGCGCTGAATACGGCTGGCTGGACGGCTTATCAAAATGTGCCGTTGCCGCTGTTGTTTGTCTGCGAGGACAACGGCATCGGGATTTCGACCAAAACACCTGATGGCTGGGTTCATGCCAGTGCCAGTCAGCGGCCGGGCCTGCGCTACGTGGCTTGCAATGGCCTCGACCCGGTGGAAACGTTTGCCATGACCCGCGAGCTTGCCGAATGGGTGCGCGAGCGCCGTAAGCCGGTTTTTCTGCATATGGGGTGCGTGCGGCTCTACGGCCATGCCGGCGCTGATGTGCAGACCGCCTACATGACCAAAGAAGAAGTCGAGGCTGCCGAAGCGGATGACCCGCTGCTACACAGCGCACGCCGGATGATTGCTGATGGTGGGATGTCGGCGGACGATGTGTTGAAGCTATACAATGATACCGACGACCGCGTCGCCCGTACGGCGGAACAAGCCGTCACGCGACCGAAGCTCGAAACCGCCGCCGACGTGATGGCGAGTATCGTACCCGGGCCGCGCACATGCCCGCCGTCCAATGGTCCGGCGCCCGAAGTGCGGACGGAAACCTTCGGCACGTCGGACATGCGCACCATGAACGAGCCGCAACACATGGCCAAACTGATCAACTTCGCCATGACGGATTTGATGCTGGAGCACGGGGAGATCGTCATGGCCGGCGAAGACGTCGGTCGTAAAGGTGGTGTCTACGGTGTCACCCAACGCCTGCAACAGCGTTTCGGCCCCGACCGCATGATCGACACGTTACTCGACGAACAATCGATCCTGGGGCTCGCTATTGGGCTTGGGCAGAACGGGTTTTTGCCGATGCCGGAAATTCAGTTTCTTGCCTATCTGCACAATGCCGAAGACCAAATCCGTGGCGAAGCGGCGACGCTGTCGTTCTTCTCTGATCGGCAATACGCCAATCCCATGGTGGTACGAATCGCGGGGCTCGGGTATCAGCGGGGTTTTGGCGGACATTTCCACAACGACAATTCCCTAGCCGTGTTGCGCGATATCCCGGGCATTATCATCGCGTGTCCTTCCAACGGTCGCGACGCTGCATTGATGCTGCGCGAGGCTGTACGGCTGGCGCGTGAGGAACAACGGATCGTAGTGATGGTAGAGCCGATCGCGCTTTACATGGCCCGCGACCTGCATGAAGAGGGCGACGGCGGCTGGAGCCATATCTACCCGCAGCCCGGCGACGACGCGCCTATCGGGCTGGGCGATATCGGTATCCATGGCGGGGGAACCGACGTTGCCATCGTCACCTACGGCAACGGCCATTACTTGTCACAGAAAGCTGGTAAAATTCTGCGCGAGCGCCATGGTGTCGATGTTCGCATCATCGATATACGCTGGGTGGCGCCGCTGCCGGCCGATGCGATTGTCGAAGCCGCAGCACCATGCAAATCGGTCTTGATCGTCGATGAGTGTCGCCGGACCGGGTCGCAAAGCGAGGCACTCCGGACGTTGTTCGCCGAGCGTAGCGCGCAAGCGGTCGCGCGAGTGACGGCGGAAGATTGTTTCATCGCCACCGGTCCCGCTTTTGCGGCGACCCTGCCGTCGGTTGAAGAAATCGTCAGCGCTGTGCGTGATTTGGCGGCGCGATCATGACCCGCAAGACGGCGCTGGTCATTGCGCCCGGACGCGGCACTTACAATAAGGAAGAGCTCGGATATTTCGGTCGCTACCATGCGGACAAGGGCGACCTTATCGCCGGATTCGACACGGCGCGTGCCGCACTTGGGCAAGAAACCGTCAGCGCTCTGGATGGAGCGGAGCGGTTCTCCGTCGCCAAATATAGCCGTGGCGACAACGCGTCAGGTTTGATCCACGCCTGCGCCTACGCCGATTTTCTTTCCATTGATCGTGACGCCTACGACATTGTTGCCGTTACCGGGAACTCCATGGGTTGGTATATCGCGCTGGCTTGTTCGGGTGCGCTCAACGCAGCCGATGGCTTCACGGTGGTGAATACCATGGGCACGCTGATGCAAGATGCGATGATCGGCGGGCAGTTGCTCTATCCTTTTGTCGATGAAGCGTGGGTGGAAATTCCGGGCGAACGCGATGCGTTGATCGCGCTTACCCACGAGATCAATAACCTGCATATCTCAATCCATCTGGGCGGCATGATCGTCTTCGCCGGTGACGATGCCGCGCTCAAGGAGGCGGAAAGCCGCTTGGCGCCGTTGCACGAGCGTTTCCCCATGCGACTTGCCAATCACGCCGGATTCCATTCGCCGCTGCAAGCGCCGGTCTCGGCCAAGGGGAGAGCCGCGTTATCGCCGAGTATGTTCCAAAACCCATCTCTGCCGCTGATCGACGGGCGGGGGCATATCTGGCAGCCTTATGCGAGCGATGGCCCGGCGTTGTGGGACTATACGTTGGGCCATCAGGTCGTTGAGCCCTACGACTTCACCAAGGCGGTGCAAAACGGCGTGCATGAATTTGCCCCCGATGTGGTGATTGTGCTTGGCCCTGGTAAAACCCTTGGCGGGGCGGTCGCGCAGGCTCTGATAGAATGCGGCTGGCAAGGAATGGGCGACAAAGACGATTTCAATCAGCGCCAGGCATCTGATCCGGTTCTCGTGTCCATGGGCATAGACGAGCAGCGCAAAAGCGTTTCACATCGCCGTTGAGTTCGGCGCGCTTTAACGTTCAAACGGTGTCGGCTCCACAAATGGATAGCGGGCCTTCTGCTTGGCTTGCGTTGCGCCGGCGTTGCGCACGAACCGGCTGCCGTCACCCGGGCGGCTGAGGTAGGCCCAGTTGGGCTCGCCGCCGGTGGTCTCTTGAATGAACAAACGTTCTTTCTGGCTTTGGATGCAGGCGTCGTTGATGGTGGCGGGGTCCCAGTCGACAAGAATGTCTCGGGCCAATTCGGCCTCAACTGCGGCGACATCGGGCTGACCGGCAAGGTTGTCGAGTTCGAGCGGGTCTTGCGTCGTGTTGTAGAGCAATGGCGGATGGCCGTGGGTGTAGATGTATTTGTGCTCTCCTCGGCGGATCATCCGGCAAGGCGCGATGACGCCTTCTCCAGTGTATTCGGAGATCACCGTATTGTCCCAACGCTCGTCACCACCCGACAACAGCCCATCCAGGGAATGGCCATCCAATGGTGACACCGGCTCAGGCGGATTGCCGTCCGTAGCCCAATCCATGAATGTCGGTAGTAGATCGACCAATGACACATGCTCGCAAACGCGTCCGGGTTTATAGGTGCCCGGATGACTGATAATCATCGGCACGCGCACTGAACCCTCATAGAAGTATTGTTTGAACCACTTGCCGCGCTCGCCCAGCATTTCGCCGTGATCGGAGATGAAAATAACAATGGTATTGTCGGCTTGGTCGGTAGCACGCAGCGTCTCGATAATCCGCCCAACCTTGTCATCGACGTAGCTGGTCATGCCGTAGTAGGCGTGGCGCGCATTGCGGACGTGCTCGTCCTCTATGGTCAACAGATCTTGCGCATGGGCGTAGTAGAGCCATCGGCTCATCTCGTCTAATTCGTCGACTGGAATCGGCGGGACTTTTGGCATGTCGATGTCATCGTGATTATAGAGATCCCAGTATTTCTGTGTCGTCACAAACGGCGAATGGGGATGCGTGAACGACGCCCAAAGCAGAAACGGTTTGTCGCTTTGAAAGCGGGCCAGATCGTGGATTTTCTGCACCGTGGCGTGTTCGACCTCATCGTCGTAATCCATTTGTAGGCTGCGAACGCAGACACCGGCATCGACAACGCCGGCCGGATTGACACCTGTCGGGCGGAAGCGCTCGCCGGCAATCCAATCGGGCGTCCAAGTGAAGTTGGCGGGGTAGATGTCGGTGGTGGTGCGCTCTGAAAAACCGTGCTCCTGGTCGGGGCCGATAAAATGCATCTTGCCCGAAAGCACGGTGTTGTAACCGACGCTGCGAAGATAGTGCGCCAGGGTCGGAATCCTGGCCGGCATTTCCATGGCGTTATCCCACGATGCGATGTTGTGCGCGAACCGACCCGCCATCATTGAGGCGCGTGACGGTACGCAGAGCGGGAAATTGCAATAAGCGCTCTCAAACACCACGCCGTTTTCAGCCAACGCATCAATGTGTGGGGTTTTCACCAGCGAATGGCCGTAAGCGGGCAACACCCCGGGCGTCAGCTGATCGGCTTGGATGACCAGGATATTGGGAGATCGCGGGGATGCGCCAGATGCCATGATTTTAACCTCGTTGGAAAAATGCCGGGAGTTCCGAAGGTTATTGTGTAAACGAAGCCAAGCCCACGGGAAAGGCGGGCAGAGAGGGGAATCCAATACCGTTAGAGTGAGCCTCACAAAGTCTTACCTGGGCTGAGGCGCGCTGGGGTGGTAAAAACAACAATACAACAAACGAAGGTGAGCTAGGCATGACCAAATTGAAAGCCAGTCAGCGGGCGAAAGCAAAAGCCGCAGCCAAGGCGAAAAAGCGGAAAGATAATGCCGAGCAAGCCGGTCCAAAAGACCGCCAGCAGTTCGGCGGTGGCTCGATCAAGGGGCCCAGCGGCAATGCCCAAGGGGCGAATTTTGGTGCCGTTCGACGAGGAGCGGCGCGGTCGCGCTAATTTCTCCCTATCTCACGGGTTTTGCTTAATTTTTTTTCGGCAATCGGCTTAAAAACGGATCGGTCAGCGCGATCGGCAACGCCTGAAGAACGCGCATCAGCCAAAGCATCGGCCACGGGAATACAATGCGGCCTTTGGCCTTGGCGAGGCGTCGTTTGATGGTTCCTGCCGCCTTGTCTGCCGACATCAGGAACGGCATGGGGAAAGTGTTGGTGTCGGTCATGCGGCTGACGACATAGCCTGGGCAAATGACTGAGACATGGATGCCGTCAACCAGCAACATACCGCGCAGTGCATCACCATAATTCAAAACGGCGGCTTTTGAGGCGGAGTAGGCGGGCGCGCCGGGCAAGCCTCTAAAGCCGGCTATCGATGCGACGATGGCGAGTTGTCCGGTTTTGCGCGGGCGCATGGCGTCGATGGCGGGCCAAATTGTGTTCAGTACACCCTCCAGGTTGACTGAAAAGATCGAACGAGTCTGCGCCTCCTCTTCGCTATCACGCGCCGACCCACTCGAGATTCCAGCATTGGCAATAACCAGATCCAGCGGCGATTGCGCGTCCATTTCGTCAATCCAGCTTTTCATGCCGGCTATGTCGGTGACGTTGATGACGCGGGCAAACACCTCGGCACCCGATTCGCGACATTGGGTGGAGATATCATCCAGACGGGCCTGATTTCTGCCACTAAGCGCTAGGGTCACGCCGGGCGCAGCATAAGCAACCGCCAACGCAGCCCCAATGCCGCTTGAGGCACCTGTGATCAGGATGGAGTGCGGGTTTCGAGCATACGACATGAGCCATTATGCCGTGATTAAGCCGGCTTTTGCCACCGGTTGTTGACCCGCTGGTCGCTTGTTGAGCGGGTGAGCGGCAGGTATAAACATGCGCATGCGAAAGGAGACCTGATTTGACGCTGAAATCGATGACCGGTTACGCCCGCACGGATGGCAGCAACGAAGATTGCGCCTGGGTGTGGGAGGTGAAAAGCGTCAATGCCAAGGGGCTCGACGTACGCTCGCGCTTGGGCCAGTTCGATGGGCTGGAGCCGAGAGTGCGTGAGATTGCGCAGGCACGGTTCCAACGCGGCAATGTATCGGTGAACTTACAAATCAACTGGGCGCGACCGACGACCGTCTATCAAATTAACATGGAGGTCCTTGAGCAGATGCAAGGCGCCATGGCGGATATACGCGCGCGTTTCCCAGATTGCGCACCGCCCAGTATCGATGGGCTGTTGGGCTTGCGTGGCGTGGTCGAGACCGGAGAAACAGAACTGGACGAAGATCGCCGTGCAGCCCTGGAGCAAGCGCTTTTGGCCGACCTCGAGACCGCATTGGATCATTTAGCCGAGGTGCGAGGTACCGAAGGCGCACATCTCCACCAGGTCATCGAAGGCCAATTGGCGAACATCAATGATTTTTGTCGCCAAACCGAAGCATTGGCGGCGGCTCAACCTAAAGCCATCCGCTCACGTTTGGCGGCGCAAGTGGCAGAGTTGATGGATGCAGTTCCTGCGCTGCCCGAAGAGCGTTTGGCGCAAGAAGCTGCCATGCTGATGCTCAAGGCCGATGTGCGCGAAGAACTGGATCGGCTCGCCGCCCATTGCGAGGCGGCATCGACACTGTTATCAGAAAAGGGTGCTGTGGGCCGAAAACTGGATTTCCTTTGTCAGGAGTTCAATCGCGAGGCCAATACGGTGTGCTCCAAGTCAGCGGATATCGAACTGACGCGTGTCGGGCTGGGGTTGAAGGCCGTCATCGAGCAGATGCGCGAGCAAGTACAGAATGTCGAGTGAGGAGAGCTAAGTGAGTCCTGATAAGGTTTCCCGTCGTGGATTGATGCTGGTGCTGTCTTCGCCGTCAGGGGCGGGCAAGTCGACGATTTCGCGCGCGTTACTGGAGAACCACGAACAACTTACGATGTCGGTATCCGCAACCACGCGTCCGCAACGTCCCGGAGAGATTGAGGGCAAGGACTACTTCTTCGTCGATCAAGAGACGTTCGAGGAGATGATTGCCGCCGGTGAATTTCTTGAGCAAGCCACCGTGTTCGGCAACTCCTACGGCACGCCGCGCGGCCCGGTGATGGCGGCGCTAGAGGCTGGCCAGGATGTTTTGTTCGATGTCGACTGGCAGGGTACTCAGCAGTTGCGGCAGAACGCACTGGAGGATCTGGTGTCGATTTTCATTTTGCCACCGTCACTGGAGGAACTGGAGCGACGGCTGTTCAGTCGTAACCAAGATTCCGAGCAAGTGGTGAGAAGCCGTATGTCGCGCGCCTACGCTGAAATGAGCCACTGGGCGGAATACGATTACATCATTATCAACGAAGAAATCGAAGACAGCGTGAAGACCGCCGAGTCTATTCTTGCCGCCGAGCGGGCCCGACGTGAGCGCCAGAGAAACTTGGGTGATTTCGTTCGCTCCATGGATGTGGCAGCCCGAAGCTGATGGCGAACTAGTCATGACCGATGCGGGTGGTGTGGGCGTGGCTTCGCAGGGTGAAGTGAGGTCGCGCGAGCGCTGGGTCAATGGCTTAGTCGGTGCCGGGCATTTGCTCAGCCACTATTATATCTTCGCTCTGCCGCCGTTGTTTCCACTTCTCAAGGCGGAATTCGGCGTCAGCTACGTCGAACTTGGCTTGGCCATGACCGCATACAATCTGCTGGGTGGGGTGTTGCAGGCACCCGTCGGGTTTATGGTTGACCGTCTGGGGCCGACACGGGTGCTGCTGGCCGGCTTGGGATTGACGGCAGGTGCTGTGATGCTCATGGGCTTCACAGAAAGCTACCCGATGTTGTTGTTGCTGGCGCTGATCGCGGGGCTCGGCAATAGCGTCTTCCATCCAGCCGATTATGCAATTTTGGCTGGCTCTATCGGCCCGGAGCGGCTGGGACGCGCTTTCTCTCTGCACACCTTTTTAGGTTACTTGGGCAGCGCCATAGCACCCGTTTGTATGTTGGCGTTGGCGCAGTGGGCGGATTGGCGTATGGCTTTGGCCATCAGTGGTGCCGTCGGGTTAATAGTGCTAGCGGTGATGGCCGCACGGCGCGGTGTCATGCAAGGCGAGTCCGTCAAACCTGCAGCGGCGAATGCCTCGCAGGCTGAAAAAACCGGCCTTGCTGTTGTGTTATCCCCCGTGATCTTGATGTTCCTTGTCTATTTTGTCCTGTTTGCCATGGGATCAAGCGGATTGACCTCTTTCACCGTCAGCGCACTGATCAATTTGCATGACCTCCGCCTCGATCAGGCCAATGCGGCACTGACCGGGCATTTATTCGGTATGGCGGGTGGAATTTTGCTGACAGGTTTCATTGCCGACCGTTTCCCGCGCCACTTAGTGACCGCGACTGGCGCGTTGGTGCTAGCGGCAAGCATGCTGGTGCTGGCGGCAACGGGCGATTTGTCTGCTTGGCAGGCCATCACCGCGATGACCATCGCCGGTGTCGGCATGGGGGGCGTGCTGCCGGTGCGGGATTTGATGATCCGCGCCGTGACGCCATTGGGCCAGACCGGCAAGGTCTTCGGTTTTGTGTTCGTGGGTTACGCGATTGGCTCATCCACGGCACCGGTGTTCAACGGCTGGTTTATGGACTCGGGCGATCCGGCGATGGTGTTTTGGGCGGCAGCCGGGTTTGTCGTCGCGGCATTGGGTGTGCTGACAATAGCGCGGCGCATGGGTCCGGCAACATAACCAATAATACCTGCTCGAGAGCATTATCCGGTTTTGGCAGTGTCCCTTGTCTCAGCCGCTGCCGAGTAGGATTGCTCTTCAAACGACCGCTCATTGTCCCAGACGTTCTTGGGCAATGGTAGACCTTCAAAATCTGAGTCCTGCAGCGGGCTGTCTGGCTCGATACCCAGCTTTTCACGAAGCATCAGAATGATTTGGCGGGTGTGTTGGCCCGAGTGCCATCCGGTCCGTTCCAGCACTTCATGCAGACTGACGTCTCCGTAATAAACTTTTCCAGGCTGCGTGAAGTCTGTGGCAGTACCATCCCGGTTCCACCAAGCGATAAAACGTTCCCGGTTGTCACGTCCGTAGGCAAGCAGATCGTCTTTGGTCGTCATATCATCGGGCAAAATCGACTTGAGCGCTTCATAGGTATAGGGCGCATCGTGTTCGACCCGATCGAGAAAGACCTTCGGAATATCAAACACATGGTACACCAGTTGGCGGTATGAGCGCGGACGGCCAGGCAAGACGACGTCAAGTTTGTCATCGGGGATTTGTGCCAGATACCGCCCGGCAGCATCGAGGATCATCAGCACTTTGTCTTTGATTTTCTCCGGCGGTAGCATTTTGTGATCGCCGTACTCGAACCCAGCAACCTTGGCGACGTCGCGAAATACCGCGCCATTGGCCCATACAGGGCCGCGCGCGGCAATCGGCACCAGCCGAACGCCCAAGGCCTGGAGGTCTTTGAAGCCGTTTTCATCTTCCAAGACATTCACCGATTCGAACTCGATTCCGTTATCGAGGAGAAACTCTTTGGTCTTCAAGCAGCTGGAGCACCCAGGTTGCCAGTAAACCTTCAATGGCAACGCTAAGTTCTCTGGCGTGCCGGCGCCTTCAAGTTGGCTCACTATATTCTCCCTCCCAATCTGCAGTACTCCAACGGTACAGCAAGAGCGTCGAACTCGACAATTTATTTTGCTGATCTTTTACGCTGTCATCGCACGACCTGTCCTGCGCGGACAAGGCCGTCCAGCACATAGGGCATGACCCCACCCGCTTGGTACCACGCGATCTCGCGAGCCGTATCGAGTCGGCAAACAACGTTTGCCTCTATGTTCTCTCCGCTGGTTTTGATGATTCGCAACGTGACGGTTTGGCGAGGAGAAATACCGCCTTCGAGGCCAACAATGTCGAGCGTTTCAGTCCCGTCCAACCCGAAAGTCACACGAGATTGACCGTCCTGGAACTGCAGGGGCAAGACACCCATGCCGACCAGATTGGAGCGGTGAATGCGTTCGAATCCTTCCGCAACAATTGCTCGTACGCCCAAAAGATGCGGTCCCCTGGCGGCCCAATCGCGTGATGAGCCGGTACCGTACTCGCGACCGGCGATGACCAACAACGCACGGCCATCGTCGGCGTAGCGTTGATGAGCATCGAAAATTGTCATGATGTCGCCCGAAGGCTGATGCACCGTCCAACCTCCTTGCCGATCAGGAGTCATTTCGTTTTGGATGTGCACATTGTTGAAGCTACCGCGCATCATGACTTCGTGGTTCGAGCGGCGTTGCAGGAAACCACTGAATTCGGTTGAGCTCACGCCTTTGGACGAAAGATGATCGCCGGCGATACTGCCCTCCAGAATTCGGCTGCCGGGTGAGATATGATCTGTCGTCACGTTGTCGCCTAGTAGCGCCAAAACAGCCGCACCTTCGATGTTCCGCATGGGGTTTTGGCGGATGGCGGTTTCCAGGTACGGTGGTTTGACGATATAGGTGCTGCCTTCTTCCCAGGCGTAGGCGCCACCGTTGCTGGCTTCGACTTGATCCCAAAGCGCGCTGCCCTTGGCATTTTTTTTATTTCGGGCGGCGAACATCTCTTTCGTAACATGAGTGCTGACCGCATCCTCGATCTCACGCGATGTGGGCCAGATATCCTTCAGATAAACGGGCTGGCCGTCTTGGTCATTGCCCAGGGAGGCCGTTGTAATGTCATCGACCATGGTACCTAGCAACGCATAGGCAACAACCAATGGCGGTGCACCTAAATAGGCAAGTTTTATCTGTGGATGGATACGTCCCTCGAAGTTACGGTTACCGGAGAGGACGGCGGCAACATTGAGGTCATTATCCGAAATGTCCTGTGCAATGGCGTCCGGCAACGCACCGGAACCGCCGCAGCAGGTCATGCAGCCATAGCCGGTGACGTGGAAGCCAAGGTTTTCGAGTGGTGGGATCAATCCAGCGCTTGTCAGATAATCACCAACAGCGCGTGAGCCCGGTGAAAGAGACGTCTTCACCCAAGGTTTTGCGGTCAAACCCTTGGCGACAGCTTTTTCAGCCAACAAACCTGCAGCCATCATGACGCTGGGGTTCGACGTATTCGTGCACGAGGTGATTGCCGCGATGACGATATCGCCGTCGCGTAGTTTGTCGGGCGCGATTGGAGAGCATTTGGCCGCTTTATCGCCGAGTGCACCCAATGCCGAGAGATGCGCTTGGCTCAACGGAACTTGCGCTTGCGGCAGTTTAGGTCCGGCGAGGCTGGCCTCGACGGCGCTCACGTCAAACTCGATGGTATCGGAATAGATGCGCGCCGCCGTATCGTCGCGCCACATGCCTTGCGCCTTACAATAAGCTTCTACCAAAGGGACCTGGTCGCCACGGCCGGTCAGGCGCAGAAAGTTCAAGGTCTCCTCGTCGGTCGGGAAAAAACCAACGCTGGCGCCGTACTCTGGCGCCATGTTGGCGAGTGTAGCGCGTTCGGGCAGGCTGAGATGATCCAGGCCCGGCCCGAAATACTCGACGAACTTTTGCACCACGCCGTGTTCACGCAAGGTGCGTGTCAGCGCCAGGGCGAGGTCGGTTGTTGTTGTACCTTCGCGCAAGCGGCCCACAAGGCGGACGCCGACAACGTCGGGGATTCGCATGCTGACCGGCTCACCAAGCAACGCCGAAAGGGCCTCAATGGCGCCAACACCCCAGCCGAGGACCGACAAGGCATTGATCATCGGCGTATGGCTATCACAGGCCAAAAGGCTATCGGGAAACGCCATGAGACCGTGCTCATCGTGTTCCTCGGACCAGACGACGCGCGCCAATTGCTCCAGGTTGATCTGGTGGCAAATACCCTGTCCCGGCGGCAGCACCCGCATATTCCGAAATGCGTTCTGTGCCCATTTCGCCACCCGATAGCGCTCGGCGTTGCGCTCAAATTCGGTTTTCATATTTCGGGCTTGGGCATCCACTCGTCCGGCGACATCAACGATGACCGAGTGGTCCATTATAAAATCGACGGGTCGAACGGGGTTCAGGAGATCGGGATCTTTGCCGAGCGCCACCATATGCTCGCGCATGGCGGCTAAATCGGTCAGCAAAGGAATGCCTGAAACATCGTGCATCATGATCCGGGTGGGAAAAAAGCTGATTTCTGCGGGGTTGGTCGCATCTTTGATCCACGCCGCGAAGGCGTTGATGCTATCGGCGTCGGTCACACTGCCGTCGTCGTGGCGGAGCGCATTTTCGAGTAGGACCTGAAGACAATATGGAAGTTTTCCAGCGCCGATTAAGCCTGCGTTTTCAGCCTTTGGCAGGCTGAAATAAGTGTAGTGCCGATCGCCAACATGGAGTTCGTCTTTGGCGTTGAAAGTATGTCCAACGCTCATCAAGCCGGCCTGTCCCCCGCAATTGTGATTCGATGCATAATGCGTTTGAAGCCGTGATAATCATTGACCGGGTTGTGGTGTGTTGCGCGGTTGTCCCAAAACGCGATTGAGCCCGGCCGCCATCGGAATGCGCAGGTGAATTCTGGGCGGCGCTGGTGCTGGAACAGGTAGTCCAGGATCGGCGCACTTTCTTCTTCGGTAAATCCTTTGAAACCGATGGTGTGGCCGTAATTGACATAAAGAATTTTGTCACCGGTCTCGGAATGAGTGCGGACGACCGGGTGTTCGGCTCGGAGCTCCGTCGATTCGCCGACCTTGGCATCGGTGGCCATACGGTCCTCGCGGGATTTCGTTACCTCTGCCTTCGCCGATGACGAAATACCAGTGAGGCCTGAGAGCATCTCTTTCATACCATCGGACAAGCGCTCGTAAGCCAAGACCATATTGGAAAACAACGTATCGCCGCCAAAGGGTGGCAGCTCACGGGCAACCAAAATGGCGCCCATCGGTGGGCTTTCCAAATAGGACGTGTCGGAGTGCCACATGCCACCAAAATTGTGGGTCTCGTGCGGCAGTTTTACGACCGGCACGATTTCCGGGGCTTCTTCCAAGCCTTTGACCATGGGATATTCGACAACATCACCGAAGCGTTTCGCAAATGCGAGATGTTGGAGCGGTGTGATATCCTGATCGCGGAAAAAGATCACCTTGTGCTCAAGCCAAGCGCTGCGGACTTCGGCGATCGTGTCGTCACTCAGATCTTGGGAAATATCTATGTTGCCAATCTCTGCGCCCAGCGCGCCGGCAATGCGGGTGATGGAAATGCTCATGTTCGCCCCCGATGTTTTGCTGGGTAATCATGCCGTGCTCAAAGTAGGCGAGCAAGTGCACAAAACTCTTCAATGCTCAGTTCTTCGGCGCGGCGTGTCGGGTCGATGCCGGCTGCGGCCGGGTCGAGGCCAATTGTTTTCAAGCTCGCGCGAAGCATTTTTCGGCGCTGGCCGAAGGCGGCTTGGGTGATTTTTTCCATGTTTCCGAAGTCTGCTTCCGCCAGGGGCTCGGAATGTGGTGTCAGGTTGACGACGGTCGACATCACCTTAGGCGGCGGTGTGAAGGCATCTTTCGGCAAATTGAATACGGGGCGGACCTCGCACAGCCATTGAGTGATGACGCTCAAGCGTCCGTAGGCCTTGGTTCGCGGGCTTGCTGCCAATCGGTCTGCGACTTCGCGTTGAAACATCAAGGTTAGACCCTGAATGCCCTCGAGGTTCCGCAGCCATTTGATCATCAGCGGCGTGGCGATATTGTAGGGCAGGTTGGCGACGACCTTGAAAGGCGGCGTGGCGATATCATGCAACGAAAGTTTGAGAGCATCGGCTTCGATGACGGAAAGGCGGCCAGGGAAGTGCGTGGCCAGATCTCGAATGGCATCTGCGGCGCGCGGGTCGCGTTCGACGGCAATCACGGACTTGGCCCCGTTTTTCAATAGTGCGCGCGTCAGTCCACCAGGGCCGGGACCAATCTCGACGACAGTGCCTTCGGCAAGGTCACCGGCGGCTCGAGCGATGCGATCGGTGAGGTTGAGATCGAGAAGAAAGTTTTGGCCCAGCGATTTGCGTGCGCTGAGCTCGTAGTGGCGGATAACGTCGCGCAGCGGCGGCAAATCGGTCATGTTTAATCCACCGCTCGATTTGACGCGAGTTCAGCTGCGACATCAAGTGCGGCCAGGAAACTGGTCGGGTCGGCTTTGCCAGCGCCGGCGATCTCCAGTGCCGTACCATGATCGGGCGATGTGCGCACAATGGGAAGCCCCAACGTAATATTCACGCCGCCGGAGAAATCGAGTGTCTTGATCGGTATCAGCGCCTGATCGTGATACATACAGATAGCGGCGTCATAGCTTGAGCGACGCTGCTCGGCGAAAAGAGTGTCGGGCGGGAGCGGGCCGGTGACATTGATGCCTTCGGCCCGTAATTCGGCGACAACCGGCGCAATAATGTCGGTTTCCTCGTTCCCCATACTTCCGGATTCACCGGCATGCGGATTGAGGCCGGCGACCGCTATCCGAGGGTTCGAAATGGCGAAGTCGCTGATCAGAGCGGCATGGGTAAGACGCAGCTGTTCGGCAATGAGGCCAGGCGTTAACAAGTCTAGCGCTCGCCTCAGGCCAACGTGAATCGTGACAGGGACAACGCGCAAACATGGGTCGATCTGGCTCGATGCAAGCATCATCACGGGTGGGTTCGCCGAACGGCTGAGGTCTGCGAGAAATTCCGTATGGCCGGGGTGAGTGAAACCTACTGCATAAAGCACGTGCTTTTGAATCGGGTTGGTTACGATACCATCGACTTCACCGTCGACAGCTAACCGGACGCCAACTTCGATCGCCTCGATGACCGCCGCCGCCGTTGCCGGAGAGGGCTTGCCGAGAGTTGCTGTTGCGGCCATAGGGACTTCAAGGACTGGCAATGCAGTCGGAAAAACCTCACCCGCATCTGCCGCACTGGTGATTGTTTTTATCGGGATGTCATAGCCAAGTGAAGTCGCGAGAATGCGCAGCCGCTCGGAGTTGTCGATGGCAAGAAAAGCAGGGCCATTCACATGTCGCGCGGCCCAGGCTTGTAGAGTTAATTCACCCCCAATACCCGCCGGCTCGCCCATGGTGACGGCGAGCAGCACGCGTCGATCTGTCATAATCGAACATCCACGATCGCCGCCCGGCGCAGATTTCTTAAATACTGTTCCGCCGCCAAATTTATACGCTCTTCCCCTAGTTGGGCTTTGATACGTACGCGTCGGTCGGCCGGATCGGCTTTTTTGACCTTCGGTGTTTTGCGCTCACAGACCATGACGATGACAATGCCGCCAGCATTGCGGATGGGGGGGCTGGCTTTGTTGATCGGCAGAGGACTGACGGCAACTTGCAATTGCTCTGACAATTGATCGAGCTTGAACGTTCCAAGTTTACCCGATAGCGGCGATGCGAATTTCTTGGAAAGTTCGCCGAGGTGGAGACACGAAGTTGCGGCAGCACTGACTTGGCTAGCCTTAGTCATGGTCTCTGCCACCAAGGTTTCCGTGGCCCCTTCTGGAAGCGCGAAATGAGCCTGGTGCAATGTAACTGTTGGGGGGAGCGGTGCTTCCTCTCGAAATGGCTCAATTGTCCGCTGTTGATCAAGCTTAAGAATGTAGAAGCCCTCAATGGTTTCGATCGGACCCGCAACCTCGCCCGGGGACATTCGGCGGATAACGCTATCTTGCTCCGTCGGCAATTGGCCGGCGCGGTGCCAACCCAGACTGCCGCCTTGAGCCGCCGAAGCACTTTGAGAAAAGTTGCGTGCTACAGCGCTGAAATTGGCGCCGCTGTTAATTTGTTGGATCAGTCGGTCGGCAAGCACGCGGACAGTATTTGCATCTTGATTTCCTCCAGTGGGCAGAAATATCTCTGACACCAAGAACTCGGGCCTTCCTTTGTTGCGCAGCAGGTCGGCAATGAAATCATCGATTTCTTTTTCGCTAATGTCGGTCGTTCTGCGATAGCGGGAAACAACCAGGCGTGACCAAACTATCTGGGCTTCAAGTTGCTCAATGACGCTAGAGCTGTCTAGTCCCAGCCTTTTGAGCAATTTGCGTAAACCGCCCTTACCCAGTCCGGCTCGTTGTTCGAAACTTTTCTCCGCACGGGAAATATCGCGGCGATTGGCGGTGATTTGATATTTTCGGGCTTCTTGCAGCTTGAGCTTGTCATCAATGATTGCGCGTAAAGTTTGGCCGGCAAGCCGTTGACGGGTGTCTTTGGTGTCGGGCAGTTCTGCAAGGCGAATAGACAACGCTAATCTCGAATTGATATCCAAAATCGAGATCATTTCATCATTCACTGTTGCCGCGATCACCAACGACTGTTGCGCCTGTGCGCCGGAGATTTGAAGTGTGGGGGTGAAAATACAAATAAAGAGAACGAGTATCCCATTGAGAGACCGCCAGGCCCATGCTTGGGTACAGTGTCCAACTTTCGGCGATTTCTTGAGGGAAAATACCATTTGTAGCCCGTTGTTTGAGTTTCGAGAGGTCAATTCGAACTGATGCTGGCGCCGCTTCTCACTTCACCGATGGTTTTCAATACAAGATGAAAAGTTATGGCGTCAGTCGGCGTCAAATCGCGATCTTCGAAGAAGGTGCGGCTTAATCTGCTGGTGAAAACAACACACTCGTTTTCATATGTTGCGTTTAAAGCAAGGGATCGCATTTCGCTAGCCTGCATATCATG
The DNA here is from genome assembly GCA_018698795.1 of Rhodospirillaceae bacterium. Classification (GTDB taxonomy): domain Bacteria; phylum Pseudomonadota; class Alphaproteobacteria; order Rhodospirillales; family Casp-alpha2; genus TMED8. The sequence continues at coordinate 33,604 of JABIPG010000236.1, read as the reverse complement.
GACCGCGGTTACGCCGGTGCGCCAAAATCGATTGATGATGGATTTGGCTGAGAGGTTCATCTCCTCGCGACCCGAAAATTCGCTATCAGCTTGAGATGCGAGGAAAGAGTAACTGCCGGCTATTTTAAATGCCGGAACACCTGCGGTAAGATTGACTTCATTGCGGCGAGGAGAAAGCTTGTCACTAGCGACACGCGTTCTATACAGGACGTTGAGGTGCGAATTCGGTACCACGGATATGCTTCCGACAATGTCAGAAAGGTTTTCTTCAAGACCGGACCCAGCGCCGAACGTACTGTCTGCTCGAAGACGGTAGGTCTGGCCTAAAAACACCGTAGACGATCCACCGCTCTTGCCATATAGGCCCCACTTGAGACCATAGTTGACCCGCGTGCCGCCTTCGACCCGGTCGATGCCTGAAAAGCGGTTGAACGAGAACAGGTTAGTTTCGTCGAACTCGAAATCGGTGCTGTCTTCGTTGGGGATCTCATCCGGATTTCCTCCGTTCGGCGCAATTGCCAACGAAGCAATCGGTTCCAGAATCTGACGCACAGTTCCCTGAGATTTTACCAATGGCATGCGCCAGTTTAAATCAGCGTAAGGGAACAAACGATGCGCTAACCCAGAGAATGTCTCCTTGTCGCCGCCTTGAGTTAGGCTGTTGACGTGGTAAAGATCAGCATTCAATCCGGTTTCGAACCTATACAAATCGCCGAATGGGCCCTGAAAGGGACGTTGCCAACGAGGGTGCAGAGCCAATCTGCGGGTATCTGTGCCTTTGGCCCGCGTCAAGGCTAGGAAATTGAGATCGAAATTGAATCGACCTCCCAGACGATCGTTGTTTCCGACGTGACTGAAATCCACTAGCGGCAATACGACGGGCGTCTCATCATGTTCGTCAGTATCTTGCAGGCCTTGGAAAGCCATGCTCTTGGCGGAAAAATAACTGCCGCCCTTAAGGCCCTCTACGAAGACTTGGCTGTCTAAAGATTGCGGCGAGCCAAAGCCATACCGACGCATATATGTGTCGTCGGTGGATCGCTTGGCGTCTATGCCCCAGCGCCAAGTCTTGTTCAAATCAAACCGCGCCTTTGCGTCAAAGTGGCCGCGGACACCAAATTCCCCTTCTTCTGTCGTGAATTGGTCCTCTGAATTGTCGGTTATGCTGGCATCGGCATCAATCGTACCTTTAAGAAAGCGCTTGCGATATTGAAGCCCAAGGACGGGGGCTTCTTCCGTCATCAAAATTGGGCGTAGCGTCAGGTCTTCGTGGTCGGAGAGCGCCCAAAAATAGGGAACTTCGACAATGGTTCCAAAATCGCTGGAATTTCCGATTCTGGGAAACAGAAAGCCGGATTTCCGTTTGACGGTTGGATCCGGATGGCGGAAGTAGGGCGTGTAGGCAACTGGAAAGCCGAACATCTCCAGCCATGCATCACGATATTCGATGATTTTCTCATCTTTGTTGTGGATGACTTTCACTGCCTTGATCTGCCAAAGCGGCGGAGCATTGGGGTTGTCCGCACACAGATTGCACGGTGAGTATACACCCTTCCGCAATTCAGTCAGTTTGCCCTCCGAGTGACGCGCACCGGTGCCCGCAATCCGGGATCTGTCTTTTAAAATCATGCCGATGTTGAGGATGACAGCATCTTTGAGGTCGCCGGATATCTCCATTTTATCGCCAAACAACCGTTCTCCTGTCGGTTCCAGTAAAGCGACGTTGCCAGAGGCCGACACAATGTCGTTGTTTTGATCGTAGGTAATGCGATCAGCGTTGAGAATGCGGGTGTCGTAGCGGACTTCGACATTACCTTGGGCTGTAACAATCCCTTTCTCACGGTCAAAACTCATTTCGTTGGCTAGGAAATGTACCAGCGGTTCGCTCGAATCCGCGCTTCCCGCCGAAGTCGCGGAAGTTGGCCCAGAGGAAATCGTATGGGGGCTCTCAGGGGAAGATACAGGTTGTGATGGGGGCGGATTCGGAACAATTGCCTGTGCCGAAGTGGGAACAGCGGTAATCCCGAACAGCGTCCCAAGTGGCCGTTCCGTCGTTGCGCCGGCGGGGGGGGCATATACCGGAGGTGCAGAGGTTCCGGTTTTCGGAACGCTAGGGCGAGACGGTGCAATCGGCAACGTTGCATCTAAAGGTGGGCGTTCGAATTGTGGCAAGGGATCGAGCAACAATCCAAGTGGTCGCACGCTTGTACTTTGTGGAACTGGCGCGAGAGGTGGTGAGGGCTGGGCCCGGGGTTTTCTCAATGGAAAAGGATTGTCGGGTACTGCTGTAGCGGTGGGTTTCGGCGGCGCGCCTGGGCCAAGTAGAATGCCGAGCGGGCGGTTCTCGGGAACCGGTCGCGCAATGGGGTTGGCGGGGGTCTGAGGAATCTCATCCGCTGGCACGATGAGAACGCCGAGTGGCGGTTGTGTCGCGGTCGGTTGCGTTGCCGCGGCGACGGGCGTTGCGAAGCCGAGACACATGCAGAGCGTTATCGCGGACCGCTTTCCCTGTAAAATCATACGCGCTTTCATTACCCGTCCTCCAAATGGAGTAGGGTCGTCAGGCCAAGTAATGTCGCGACACCCGACGGTGACCATGCCGCCAGAAGTATCGGAATGGAATCAGATAACCCGAGCGCTAAAACCACATCGGAGAAAAAGTAGAGAGCGAAACCGGTGAACACACCACCGGCCACAACGTACGTCGTGGCGCCCCTGCGAGAATGACGCAGTGTAAATGCCGCCCCCACCAATACCATGGCCGATAGGAGCAATGGTGCAGCCAATAAGCTATGCCAATGAAGGCGATGGCGTACGGCTGAAAAACCAGCTTTTTCCAATGTTTCAATGAAATCGGGCAGATCCCAAAATGACATGGTCTCAGGAGGTGCAAAACTATCTTGGATTTTATCCAACGTCAGATCCGTGGCTAGCCAGTATTGTTTCTCGTGAACGGGTGGTTTCTCCGCTTCGTAAATCCAAGCATCCTTGAAGCGCCAGAACCCGTCTTCCAATTTAGCGTTGGGGCTGCTGATCCGACTGCGGAATGTGTCTTTTCCCACATAGGTGAATACCGTGACATCGTGTAGCTCGACGTCGATACCGTTTTGCACATAGCCTTTTGCGTAAAGGACCGATTGTCCGTCCGGATTCGCCTGACGCAGCCACATTCCCGACTGAGACACAGCTAGCAAGCTTTGGTTGCCTTTTAAGTGTAGGGCTTCCAATTGTTCAAAGCGAGCCAGCGTCGTCGATGCTAGTGGGTTGAGGACCGATATCTGAAAGATACCGAAAGCGGCGGAAATGGCGATCGCAGGAAGTAGAAATTGCCAAGCCGATACGCCGGCGCCACGCGTGACGACCAGTTCATGAGATCGGGTCAACCTCCAAAAACACATCATACCACCGAACAAGATGGCAAACGGTAGAACCTTCTGACTCATGTGCGGCAATTTGAGCAAGGCCATTTTGATGACGGCGTCGAACGATACGTCCGGTTTTGAAGCCGCGCGACGCAGAAGTTCGATGGCGTCAAACATGAACACCAGCAACAAAAACAATGTCAGCAGCGATACCACCGCCAAAAGGAAGTGTCGACCGACGTATACAGAGAGGGTCGTGGATAACCGCATGAATAACCCTTAACTATATGCCATGTGATCGACTGAAGGTTTGGCCCGAAGCTTCATCGGTGAAACCATGAACCAAAAAGCCAAAATAGCAGGCAATATCGCATGCAAATACATGAGTGGAATGAGAGACATATTCTTTGCCGCTACGTTTTCCAAGCTTAACGCAGCAGCCTGAAGAACCACCATCAAGATGATACTGACGAGAATACGCTGTGTTTGCATGCGGCGGGTAAAGCTACCGGTAATCAGGCTGGCTAAGGCTATCAACGAAAATGCGAGAGCGAGAATGGGCGACGTTAGACGTTTGTGAGCCTCGATGACATATTTCCCAATGTCTTGCTGCGGTATGCCTTCTGCATTCTCCACATCCAGTAACTCCTCCATTCGGCGCTCGCGGGGCTCACGGTGGCGCTCGGTTCCGACAGCGCCCCGTTTGCCGAGGTCAAATGTGTATCTGTCGAAGTACAGGATAGAAAGAACGTTGGTTGCGGGATTGACGGTTTGTCGGTTGCCGTTGAACATCACGACACGGGTGCTGCCCTCACTCTCGACGAGCGCGCCTCGTGCAGCCATCAACGTAAATGGATTTTTCTTGTCGCGTTGATCATGGACCAAAATGCCGAGTAACTGTCCCTCATTGGTTCGTTCGCGAACATAGAGCGTAATGTCCGACGCAACATTCGTGAATGCGCCTTCACGGAGCAGTACATGGGAGTAGTTATAGCGTATGTCCCACTGCATTTCCCGAAATAGGCGGTACGAATTCGGCAGTAAATAAAGATTGAGAAAATAGCCGATGATGACGGTCAAAAGAGCCAACAGCATTGCGGGTTTAGCCAATGCGATTTGGCCCACGCCTGCAGCGCGCATCACGACCAGTTCTCGGTCCGTAATCATTTTTGCGTAGATAAACACCACCACACAAAATAGTGCGATGGGTAAGATTACCGTTAAAAAATTCGGCAACATCAGCATTGTGAGGTACAAAAATGTACCTGCGCCGACGCCTCGATTGACGATGAGTTCGACAAACCGCAACGATTGCGACAACCAGATAATGCACGTCAGCCCGGCGGTGACCATCACCATGCCGACGAACAACTGACGGAACACATATCTTGTAAAGCCATTCATGCCGGTCGGGTCTCCCTCGAAGACCGCTCAAGGTGAGTCAAAAAACGAGAAAAATCAAGTATTAAGAATAATTTAGCTGCTCTTGACCGGATGCGGAGATGGTTAGAATCCAGCGTCTTCAATCGCCGTCACGGCGGCCCCTCCGTCGCGGATGGTGTGATCCAGGGCTGGGCACTGTACTAGATATTGATCTGCGAAAAATCGAGCCGAAATCAGTTTGGCATTCAAGAATGCAGGATCGCCTTCGTCGCCCTGCAATTTCCGCTCGGCGATGAGTGCTGCACGGCAGGTCATCCAACCCCCGACGGTGAGGCCTAGAAGGCGTAGGTAGGGCACAGCGCCCGCCGCCACGGCAGCGCGATCCGCCCCCCAAGTATCGGCAATCCATTTCGATGCCGATTCCAGTGCATCGATGGCGAGTGAAAATGGCTGGCGGGTTGCTGCAATGTGGGCGCTCTCGGCTTTGGCCAATTCCGCATCCAACTCCCGCATCTCTTCGACCAACACCAACACGGTCTCAGCGTTTTCACGCCCAACCTTGCGGCCGACCAAGTCGTTCGCCTGGATGCCGTTGGTACCTTCATAAATGGCGGCGATGCGTGCATCGCGTAGATGCTGAGCTGCGCCGGTCTCTTCGATGAAACCCATGCCGCCGTGAATTTGAACGCCAGTGTTGGCGACTTCGATGCCGGTATCAGAACTCCAGGCCTTGACTACAGGGGTCAGCAAATCGACCCGCGCTTTCGCGGCACGGCGCTCCGTGTCATCGGTGCAACGATGGGAAATATCCAGGTGCGCGGCCACATAGTAGGCGAGCGCGCGGGTCGCTTCGGTCTGGACCTTCATGGAAAGCAGCATACGCCGGACGTCGGGGTGCTCGATAATGGCCGCCGGTTCCGGGTTGTCGCCATCGATGCGACGGCTTTGAACGCGTTCGCGCGCATACGCCAATGCCTGTTGATAGGCGCGCTCGCCGATGGCGACGCCTTGAAGGCCTACGGCCAAGCGTTCGTTGTTCATCATCGTAAACATGTACTCAAGGCCGCGGTTTTCTTCACCAATCAGGTATCCGATGGCGCCGTCGTTGTCACCGAACGACATCACCGCCGTAGGGCTCGCGTTGATGCCGAGCTTGTGTTCCAAGGAGACGCAGCGAAGATCGTTGCGTTCGCCAGGGCTGCCGTCTTCGTTGACCAGGAACTTCGGCACCAAAAACAATGAGATACCCTTGACGCCTTCCGGGGCATCGGGTGTGCGGGCCAGCACCATGTGGACGATATTATCTGTCATGTCGTGGTCGCCATAGGTGATGAATATCTTGTTGCCCGATATCCTATAACCATCACCGCTTGGCACGGCCTTGGTCCGCACCCGCCCCAAATCCGAGCCCGCTTGCGGTTCCGTCAGGTTCATGGTGCCGGTCCAACTGCCCGAGGTCATGTTCTCGAGATAGATGGATTTCAGCGCGTCCGAACCATGTGCCGAGAGCAATTCCACGGCGCCACTGTTGAGGGTCGGGCAAAGCGCGAACGCCATGTTCGCCGCATGCCAAACCTCAAACACGGCGGTTGATACTAGCCACGGCAATCCTTGTCCGCCGTATTCAGGATCGAACGGCAAGCTGTTCCAGCCACCTTCGACGAACTGCCCGTAAGCTTCCTTGAAGCCGTCCGCGGTGCGGACCAAGCCGTTATCAAGCACCGCCCCTTGCATGTCTCCTGAGTGGTTCAGCGGCGCGATGACTTCACCGCCCAGTTTTCCGGCCTCTTCCAAGATCGCATCGACAAGATCGGGCGTGGCGTCCTCGCAACCTGGCAACGCGGTTACCCGGTCGAGGTTGACCAAATCGTTGAGGACAAAACGCATTTCAGCCAGGGGGGCTTGATAGGCAGTCATGGCGGGCTCCGGATCAGCATCAAACAAGCGGAATTCTATGATCTCGCAGAATAATTCCGCGCACCGATAACCGCAAGCGAAGCAGGCACTCGCCGCCTATCAAAAACTATCGCGCAGGAGGTTCAAAAGCGTCAGCGTGCCGACCCCGGCAAAGGTGCCTGCCAGCAACTGCTGACGGCTCAGAAAAAACACCGCGAAGCCGACCGCTACGGCGATGGCGCGATCGAGCGTCGGTGTTTCCGCCAAGATCGTCGTCGGTAGAAAGATCGCCCGCACCATCAGCCCGCCGACAAGGGCTTGGCCGACACAAGCAAACCAATCGAAAATCGGTGTTTCCGGCTCCACCCGGCCTGACAGCAGCACACCGACGCCTCGCGTCAGCAGTGCTGCGCCAAACCCTACGGCCAGCAACAACCATGGCGTCATCCAGGTCGGTTCGCCGATCATTGGCGGCCCCTGCGTTTGTGACCGCCACCCAGCAGAAAGCCGAGCGTGCCGGCGCCGATGCCACCCAGCGCCAATCCCCATTCCACCGACCACTGCATCAGCCAGGGTACCGCGACCGCACCGATACCAAGTGCCAAATAGCTGCTCAGCTTGCGCACGGAGACCATGATCAGCAACAAATACAGCGGCGTTAAGATCAACAGCGCTATGCCCAATGCGGCGGGTATGGCACCGATGCCGAAATAGCCCACCGTTGCGCCAGCCAGTGCGCTGACAAATACGGTGAGTGCGAAGGCGGTAAAAAACGCCCGTCGCGCGTTCAAGGGCAAATTCTGCGCGCGTACCAGGATATGTACCCAGACCGTTGGCGACAACAATTGGGCGAACAGCAGATCCTTCCACTTGAGGCCGCGCTCGGCGCGGACCAGCGGCAACGCCGTGACCACCATGGGAATGTTGCGCAGATTGGAGAAAATGACGGCTATAAACATCGCCCAAAGCCCAGCACCGGATAGCGCCAGTTCGGAGAAGGTCATGAGCGCAGGCATCGACCAGATCAGGAATACAGCGCTCCACATCACGGCGAAATCGATGCCGATGCCTTTGTTCAACGCACCATAACCCATCAAGGCCACGAACAGACCCAAGGCTGGCGCCCCCAATGCGGCTTTGATACCGGCCCGAAACGGATGCGGCATATTGTCGGAAGAAGCGTCCTCAATCATTCGACTGGTTCCGCGCTTTCCAATACGGCATGCAGCAACACCTGGCATCCGGCTGCGCAATCCTCTGGCGTTGCGTTTTCGATCTCGTTGTGGCTGATGCCGTCCTCGCACGGGATAAAAATCATGCCCGCCGGCGCGACACCGGCAATATAAACGGCATCGTGCCCTGCGCCCGATACGATGTCCCGGTGCGAATATCCGGCCAATTGTGCGCCGTTCCGGACTGCGTTGACGCAAGCCTCGTTGAATGCAGTCGGTGGTGAATACCAGAAATCCACCACGTCGACGCTAACCTTCGCCTCAGCCGCCAAGCCCGTACAAAACGCCTTCAACTCGTCGTTCATGGTGCTGAGGGTTTCATCTTCTGGGTGGCGTAGGTCGACGGTCAAGAACACTTCGCCGGGAATGACGTTGCGTGAATTGGGCCGCACCTGCATATGCCCGACAGTGGCGCATGCATTGGGCGCATGGGCGAACCCGATACGGTTGACCTCCTGGACGATTTTTGATGCCGCCAACAGAGCGTCACGCCGGCGTGGCATAGGGGTCGGCCCGGCGTGGCTTTCCGCGCCGGTTACAGTGACCTCGTACCAGCGCTGGCCCTGCGCGTCGGTAACAACGCCAATGGTTTTTTCCTCGGCTTCCAGGATCGGTCCCTGTTCGATGTGCAGTTCGAAATAGGCGCCGATATCGCGCGCGCCGGGTGTTTCGTTGCCGGCATAACCGATACGCTGCAATTCATCGCCAAACGTCGCACCGTCCATATCTTCCTTGGCGGCGATGTCATCGAGTTCGAACACACCCGCGAATACACCCGACCCCATCATCGCCGGCGAGAAGCGCGAACCTTCCTCGTTGGTCCAGCAAGCCAAATCAACCGGTGCGTCCGTTTCAATGCCATGATCGTTAAGGGTGCGGATCGCTTCTAGTCCGGCCAGTACGCCAAGCACGCCATCAAAGCGCCCACCGGTGGGTTGTGTATCCAAATGGCTACCCATCATCACAGCCGGTTTTGATGCATCTCGCCCGGGCCGGCGGGCGAAAATGTTGCCGGCAGCATCGACACTTACGGCGCAACCCGCAGTTTCGCACCAACTGACAAACAGATCGCGCCCCTGCTTGTCGAGATCCGTCAGGCTGAGTCGGCAATTGCCGCCTTTCTCGGTGGCGCCGATCTCCGCCATTTCCATGAGCGACGCCCACAGACGGTCGGCGTTGATGGGAAGATTGGTCGGCATGGCAAAGTTCCGTTTCGGTTGGCGCTGCGGTTCAAGATATATGGCGCACGATGCCATTCAATACAAAACGGGAGGTATGAGAGCGGGAAATGCATTAAGATTTACGCCGGAACCCACGATCCCAGAACAATATGGAACAATACAATGAGCGAAGCTCCAGCATCTGTACGAACTGTGATCATGGGGGCCGCGGGTCGCGATTTCCATAATTTTAACGTGGTTTACCGCGAGGACCCGACGAGTGATGTCGTTGCCTTTACGGCGACGCAAATCCCCGATATCGACGGGCGCCGATACCCGCCGACTTTGGCCGGGTCGCTATATCCGGACGGCATTCCGATTATCGCCGAAAGCGAACTCGCCACCATCTGCCGCGAAAAGAATGTTCAGCGGGTGGTTTTCGCCTATAGCGATGTCACTCACATGCATGTCATGCACAAAGCATCGGTCGCGTTGGCGGCAGGGGCGGATTTCGTATTGCTGTCGCCGGAGCGAACCATGCTGCAAGCCCGTGTGCCGGTCATTGCAACGTCCGCCGTACGCACCGGGTGCGGTAAATCGCCGGTGACGCGATGGTTGTCGCGACGGCTGAAGAAGTACGGCCTCCGTGTCGCTGTCATCCGCCATCCGATGCCTTATGGAGATCTCGAACGCCAGGCGGTGCAGCGGTTTGCGTCGATGGATGAGATCGATGTTGCCGACTGCTCTATCGAAGAGCGCGAAGAATACGAGCCGCACGTGCAGATCGGAAACGTTATCTACGCCGGCGTGGATTACGACCGCATCGTCGCTCAAGCCGAACAAGAGGCCGATGTGATCTTGTGGGATGGCGGCAACAACGATTTTCCATTCCTGCGCCCAGATCTGCATATCGTGTTGACCGATCCTTTGCGGCCCGGCGATGAATCCAGCTATTTCCCGGGAGAGGCCGTACTGCGGATGGCTGACGTGGCCGTCATCACCAAGGTGAACTCGGCATCCAGTGCCGACGTGCAGCGCGTGGCTGATGGCATTGGCGAGATTGCGCCCGGCGCGGCCATCGTGCACGGCAACTTATCGGTAACGGCGGACGACCCCGAGGCGCTCTGTGGTAGGCGCGTGCTGGTGGTCGAGGATGGGCCGACCATCACCCATGGCGGCATGTCTTATGGCGCTGGATACGTGGCGGCGACGCAGGCGCATGCGGCAGAGGTTGTCGATCCGCGCGGCTCCGCCTCGCCGGCCATTGCTGCTGTTTACGAGCTGTTTCCCCACATCGGATTGGTGTTGCCGGCCATGGGCTACAGTGATGCGCAGCTGATTGCGCTGCAAGATACCATCAACGCCGCCGATGTCGACGTGGTGGCGGCGGCAACCCCGAGCGACTTGGGAAGGTTGATATCCGTCGACAAACCCATCGTGCGCGTGCGCTATGAATTCGCCGAGGAGCGGACGCCCGGACTGGGGCAAATGATTGATCTGTTCGTCGAACAGCGGCTCAGCCCCACCAAGTGATGCCTTCGACATTCGACGCAATCATCGAACAAGATAGCGTAACAACGGACCACGTGGTCAATGCGGGCGGGTGTAGGTGCGCGAAGGCGTCAAATTGGAAGAACAGGTATTGATCACCGAGCACGGATGCGAGAGTCTCTCGACCTACGCTTACGAATTGGATACTTACGAATTGGATTGGCTTTAAACCTCATGCTGCTCGCTACATCCCAACTTTTTACCAGCCAAGACTTCCCATTGGAAAGGGGGGGAACCCTACCGGCTCTCGAAGTTGCCTACGAGACCTGGGGAACATTGAACGCCGCGCGCGACAATGCGGTGCTTGTTTGCCACGGTTACACTAATAATCAGCATGCGGCGGGCGATGAGAATGGCTGGTTCTCCGGCGTCATCGGGCCGGGTCGCGCGGTGGATACGGATCGCTTTTTCGTTGTCGCGGCCAATATGCTGGGCTCTGCCTTGGGCTCTACGGGCCCGGCCAGCATTTGCCCTGTGCGGGGCCGCGCCTACGGCCTGGATTTCCCGGATATTACGGTTGGCGATATGGTCAACGCACAGATCCGCTTGCTGGATCATTTCGGTATTGGCCAATTGGCGGCAGTCGTCGGCAATTCCTTCGGGGGCTACCTGACATTTCATTGGGGGACAGAACACCCTGAGCGCATGCGCGCGCTGGTGCCCGTCGTCAGCGCCATCAAGGGACGTGGTGATTTGAGCAGCGTCGATGCGCTGATCGCGCGCTTCACGAGCGCTTGCCCGGGATGGGACGGCGGTCAGTATTACGGCAATGAGGAGGCGTCCGGTGTTTTCGCTGAAATGCTCAAGCTGCGCATGGAGACTTTGACCAACTATGGCTACAAAACCGGTATCCGCGAATTAGCCGAACCGTGGGCCCGGGACTTCGATGCGAACTCGCTGATCGTGTTGCGCCGCGCCGCCGTGCAATTCGATGCCACGCCGAAAGCGAGCGAAATCAAAGCGCCGATGCTCTATGTCCTGTCGCGGACTGACAACCTGTTTCCGCCAGCCATCGCACCGGCAACCATGGAGTTGTTGGAGAGCGTCGGTGTCGATGCGCGCTACTATGAAATCGATAGCGAAAACGGCCACCGTGCCCCATCCATTGACGGGCATTTGTGGGCCGATGAACTGAAGATCTTTATGGATCGTATATCTTAAACACGGAGGGACAACGCACATGGCTATCAAAGAGGAAATCGCCGCTTTTGCCTCGGAGTTCGGTGATATTCGGCGTGATATCCACGCCCACCCCGAAACCGCATTTGAGGAATTTCGCACAGCTGACATCGTCGCTGACAAGCTGACGGGGCTGGGCCTCAAGATACATCGTGGACTGGCCAAGACCGGCGTTGTCGGCACGCTTTCGGTCGGCAATTCCAACCGCGCCATCGGGTTGCGCGCCGATATGGATGCCTTGGATATCCATGAAGAAAACACCTTCGACCATGTATCGACCATTGATGGAAAAATGCATGCCTGCGGCCATGATGGACACACCGCCATGCTGTTGTGCGCGGCTCGGTATTTGTCTGAGACTCGCAACTTCAATGGCAATGTCCACTTTATCTTCCAGCCCGCCGAGGAGAACGTTGCCGGCGGGCGGGTGATGGTTGAGGACGGATTGTTCGAGCTGTTTCCCGTTGAAGCCATCTATGGCATGCACAACCTGCCGGGCATGCCCGTCGGACAGTTCGGTATGCAGGCGGGGCCGGCCATGGCATCGGCGGATATGTTCACCATCGAAATCTCAGGCAAGGGCTCGCATGGGGCGCACCCGCATCAGGGCATCGACCCAATCGTCACGGGCGCAGAAATCGTTATGGCGTTTCAGCGCATTGTGGCGCGCACGATCAATCCCATCGATACCGCCGTCGTCAGTGTGACGCAATTCCATGCCGGTCGCGCCATGAACGTGATCCCAGAGACGGCTGTCATCAAGGGCACTTGCCGGGCGCTGAAGCGCGAAGTGCAAGACCAAGTCGAGGCACGTATGGAGCAAATCGTTCAAGGCGTCTGCGCCGCGCACGGGTTAAGCTATTCCATCGAGTACGACCGCCGTTATCCAGTGCTGGTGAATACGTCGGAAGAGACGTCGAAGGCGGCACAGGCTGCCATTGCTGTAGCCGGAGAAGACAACGTCAATACCAGCCTGCCGCCGACCATGGGGTCGGAGGATTTCGCTTGGATGCTGCAAGACAATCCCGGCTGCTATATCCGCGTCGGAAACGGCGAAGGCGAAGACGGTGGTTGTGTGGTTCACAACCCCAACTACGATTTCAATGACGATGCGATTGTTTTTGGCGCCAGTTATTGGGCGACATTGGTGGAGCAGGAATTCGGAACCGGTTGAACTGACACCTTGGCCTCGGAGTTTGTATTAGCCTCAGCCTAAAGACGGAAGCGAAAACCAAACAAGTCGCTATAGATATTGCGCTGGGTTGACCTCATCCACCTGTGACGGATCGAGGAACCGGCCCGCGTATTTGTTGTGGATATCCTTGTCCAAGAACAGCTTGAACAGTTCGTCATCAATGTGTTGATCATTGCGCATGAACGACATAATTTTCAGTGCCTGGCTCAGGGTTTTACCCTTTTTGTAGGGGCGGTCAGTGGCGGTCAGCGCCTCAAAAATATCCGCAATGGCCATGATCCGTGCCGGCAGTGACATGTCGTTTTTCTCAAGCCTGCGTGGATAACCGGTGCCGATCATGGTTTCGTGGTGGCCGCCGGCGATCTCGGGGACGCGTTTCAAGTTGTCGGGGAAGGGGAGCTGCTCGAGCATGATGATCGTCTGGATGATGTGATCGTTAATCTTGAAACGTTCTTCGGCTGTCAGCGTGCCGCGATCGATACACAGGTTGTAGACCTCGCCGTAATTGTACATATCGTCCGGTACGGGCATCTTGAAATCCCACGGATTATCGCCAAAAGGCGTGGTGTTGGTGCGCGGCACGATGTGGTCGGCACGATTTTGTAACAGTGGTTCTTCGATGGGCAAGGCCACCGGCAGTATGTTTTTCAGCCGCATTTCCTCATCCTGCGACAGACCGAGCCGGTCGTCCAAGTGGCGTGTCCAGGTGATGGCAGCAATATCGCGGACGCGCGCCTTTCGGTCATCGTCCATATATTCACCTCCGATATTGCTCTCGGCGATGAAGGCGTAGTCGTCCTTGATTCGTTGGACATCCTCATCATGTGCTTCCTGCAAGGCCGCTGCATCGGCGCCGTCGGCAAGCAGCCCTTCGAGCTGTCGGATGCGGGCATCGCGGATCAGCACTTCGAAGCGCGTGCGTACCTCGTGGATGCGGTTGTAGATGGTCTCAAGCTTGGTTGCCTTGTCGACGACGTATTCCGGTGTCGTCACTTTGCCGCAATCATGCAGCCACGATGCGATCTGGAACTCGTACCATTGGTCTTCGGTCAGATCGAAATCGGCGAAGGTACCGGTGGTTTCCGCGCAAGCGGCCTCAGCCAGCATGCGCGCCAATTCGGGTACGCGGGCGCAGTGGCCGCCGGTATAGGGGGATTTGGCGTCAATGGCGCTCGCGATCAGTTCGATAAATGAATCCAGTAAAACCTTTTGTGCCTTTAATAGGTTTTGGTTGTCGAGCGCCACCGCGGCTTGGGTCGCCAAGGCTTCGACAAAGCTCTCGATCTCCTCGGCGAAGGGCACCACCTCGCCGGTCTCCGGGTCCTTGGCGTTGATCAACTGCAACACCCCGATAACGCCGCCCTGGCGCGGGCTTAGCGGCACCGACAGGAAAGACGTGGAGCGGTATCCAGTGGATTTATCGAATTTCCGCATACCGGAAAAATCGAAACCTTCGGCTTCGTAGGCATCTTCGATATTAACGTTCTCGCCAGTGATGGCCGTATAGCTGGCGACGTTTTTATGATTGGGCTGGCCGGTTTCCGGATCGATCAGGTGTACGGGGGGAAATTTTACCTCGTTGCCGCTGGTGCCACCCAGTTGGATGTCGAGCGAATCGTTGCGAACGATTTGGAACACAAGATCCTCGTTCTCATCCTTGATGTAGAGCGTGCCGCCATCGGCGTGCGCCAGTTGCTTGGCGCCGACCAAGATGTTTTCCAGCAGTTTCTTCTCATCCTTCTCGGCGCCCAGTGCGATGCCGTGTTCAATCAATTGCTGCAACTTCGTTTGCGAGAACTGCAAGTCGGTGGTGCGTTCGCGCACGGTTTCTTCCAATATGTCGTTTTGGCGTCCACGTTCGTCGTACAAAGCTTCGATTTCGGACTTTTGGGTTTCGATTTTGGTGTGGGCGCCACGGATTTCCTCTTGTGTGCGGTCAGCGACACGGACCAGCCGCCGGGTCTGGCGGAGCAGGCGTTTGTAATTTTTAACAAGGCCAGTGAGCAATTCCGGTGCGTCATCAGCCAGCTTGTCCGGTTCTTCCAACCGCGCCTCGGCTTGTTCCAGAATGGCCACTTCCTTGGAGAATAGTTCGTCCATATGACGCCTCACTCTTTGTCGATACACACGGGGATATTCTAGGCTAGCCGTTCGGGAAGGGAAACGGTTGGCGTTCCAGCACTATAGTCGGCGTAAGTGCCAGTCGGGATCGTCGAAATGCTGGATCTCGATGCGGTAGCCGTGCGGGCTGATAAATAGCGAACTGTAGACGCCAAATTTATCGCTGTGGCCCGGCGGCTTTTGGTATTCAATGCCCTTGGCCGTCAGGAAATCGTACCACTCATCGACGGCATTCGACACGATCGTAATAGTGAGGGCGGTTTTTCCCGTTGGGCGACCTGGAAGGTCGCAAACCCCGATAAAGCTGGCGTCGGTCATGCGAAAGATATGGCAGCATCCCTGGTCGACGACGAACTCGAACTCCATGACGTCTTTGAAAAATGCCGACGCCGCATCCAAGTCGTTGGTGTAGGTAAAGACCAGGGTTTGGTCGATGGGCGGATGGCTGCTCACGATGCGGGTGGCGGCTGTTGGCGCGTGAACACCCAGGATTTGGCGTCGGAAAGATCGTCGCGGTATTCATAGCCGCCGTCGTTGAACTTTTTCAAGCCCATCGGTTTTTCGATGCGCTTCTTAATCATGAAGCGCGCCATCGCGCCGCGCGCGCGTTTGGCGAATAGCCCCAGCGTGCGCGCCTGGCCGTCTTTGATCTCCTTGAACACCGGGGTGATGACATCGGCGTTGAGGTTTTTCGACTGCACGGCCTTGAAATACTCGTTGGACGCCAGGTTGATGATGCTGGGGTCTTTATGGTCGGCGGTGACTTCGTTGATCGCTTCCGCCAACTGGCCGTCCCAGAACCCATACAAATCCGTGCCGCCCGGCGCACGGAACTTGGCACCCATTTCAAGCCGGTAGGGCTGAATCAGATCGAGGGGACGCAGCAAACCGTAAAGGCCGGACAGAATGCGCAAGTGATCCTGCGCGAAGGTCATATCCTTTGCGGTCAAGGAATCTGCCTGCAGGCCCACATAAGTATCGCCATTGAATACCAGTGCGGCTTGTTTTGCGTTGGACAGATCAAACGGCGTCGAGAAATCCCGGAACCGCTGGAAATTCAATTCCGCCAGCTTATCGCTGAGTTTCATGCTTGCTGCCAACTGTCCGCGCGACAATTTGCGCGCCGCGCCCACCAGGTCTTCCGACGCATCAAGGAAATCCGGTTGCGTGTGGTCGGCGACAGTAACGTCGGATTCGAAATCAAGTTTTTTGGCGGGCGATATCAGCGCGAGCATGTCGGGTCCTTGCAATATTGGATGGCTTCTAAAAATATAGGGTAACGCCGCGCTAAAACAACAGGAGCCTCTGAATGATTGTCGTCCACGGTTTAAAGAACTGCGATACCTGCAGAAACGCCATGAAGTGGCTCGCCGCCGAGGGTATGGAGGCGCGGCTGCATGATCTGCGTGCCGATGGGTTGGATGCGGATACGCTGGGCCGCTGGGTTGATGTTTTGGGTTGGGAAGCTTTGCTCAATCGGCGCGGCACCACATGGCGGAAACTGCCTGAGAACGATATGGCTGATATCGACGAGGAAAAGGCAAAAGCCCTGATGTTTGAGCATCCAGCCTTGATCAAACGCCCAGTGTTCGACGCCGGCGGCAAGATCATTCTGGGATTCAAGGACGAACAGAAGGCTGCGTTGAAAGGTTAGCGTTTGTCGGCCATGTGCAGTGCCGGCATCTGGTCGAAATAGGGGCGGATGATGGGCGAGGAGGCAGACTCGAATTCGGCGAACGGGCCATCGAAGAACACCCGGCCTTCGTGCAGCATGACGGTGCGAGGCTCGAGCCGCCGCAGCAAATCCTTGTCGTGGGTAATGATCACCGTGGTGCGTGGCGGTTGATCTGGGCGAAACTCTTCGTGGGTTTCGGCGATCAGGTCTTGGATTTGCGTGGCGCTGACAGGGTCGAGGCCGGTTGTTGGCTCATCATAAAAAATGACCACAGGGTTCATCGCCAAGGCGCGGGCGACGGCCAAACGCTTGGCCATGCCGCCCGATAGCGCTTCAGCCTCGCTTTCTATGAAGGCATCATCGGATGGCAACGCAACAGCGCTTAAGACCCGGCGTGCAATGGGCATGATATCTGCGTCTTCCATGTCGCGGATTTCCATCAGCCAAAGCGCGATGTTGTCGTAGACACTGCCTGAAAACAGCGCGTTGCGCTGGAACACCATGCCCCAATGTTGGTGGATCAGGTCACGCTCGGTCGTGTCCATGTCGGCCAAATCCACCAAGGGCGCATCATCGCGATCGTGATCGGCGAGTTCGATGCTGCCCGCATCGGGGTCAAGTTGACCGAGGATATGATTGAGCAGAACTGTTTTGCCGCAGCCCGAGCCGCCGACAATGGCCATGACGTCACCGGCGTTGACTGTCAGATCAATGCCCTGCAATACGCGGTGTTCGCCGAAAGCTTTGTGCAGGCCAGTGACCCGGATTTCAGCTGGGCGCGAGCTATTCGTTTCCATGTCTGTAACTTACATGGAAACGGCTTGGTTTGCCTTGATTGGGCGCAGGTTAGCTCCTGGCGGCGATGGCGTCGGCTAGGACGCAAAGGATCTCAAACATCATGGTCGCGCCGACCAGCGCGGTGTTGCCGCTGGGGTCGAATGGCGGTGCGACCTCAACCACGTCACCGCCGATCAGGTTCAGTCCTTTGAGGCCACGCAGCATTTGTTGCGCTTCGAAGGTTGAATAGCCGCCGATTTCAGGTGTGCCGGTGCCGGGTGCATAAACCGGGTCCAGGCCATCGACATCGAAACTGACATAGGTCGGGCCGTTGCCAGCAACGCGCCGCGCTTCCGCAATCACCGCCTCAACCCCCATCGAGAAATAATCCTCAATGGTGATCACCCGCATACCGCTGTCGTAGGAATAGGCCAGGTCGTCGCTCGTGTACATGGAGCCGCGGATGCCGATCTGGATGGTGCGTTTCGGATCCAGCAGGCCTTCTTCGACGGCACGGCGAAACGGCGTGCCGTGAGTGAACTTAGATCCACCGAAGTATTCGTCGTTGGTGTCGGTGTGCGCATCGAAGTGCACCATGCCGACAGGGCCGTCCTTGGCGATGGCGCGCATGATCGGCAAGGTGATCAAATGATCGCCGCCGGCTGTCAACGGATGGGCACCGGCGGTGTGGATTTCAGTAAAGAAATCCTCGACGCGCTTGAGCGTCTCCATCAGGTCGATGGGGTTAACCGAGCTGTCGCCCAAATCGGCAATGCGGCAAAGCTCATACGGTGAGATGCCGCTGACTGGGTGCACGCGCCGCATCAGGCTCGACATATTGCGGATTTCGCGCGGCCCATGGCGCGCGCCGGCGCGGTTGGTGGTGCCGCCATCCCACGGCACGCCGACAAGGGCGATGTCTACAACTGCCGGGTCGCTCACATGTGGCAAGCGCATGAATGTGGGCAAGCCGGCGAACCGCGGCATGGCGCTGGCGTCGATGGGCTCAAACTTTCCGTCCGAGCCGGACATCAACTCGGTTCCGCGTCGGGCAGGACCTTGCCGGGGTTCATAATGTTGT
Source organism: Rhodospirillaceae bacterium (assembly GCA_018698795.1). GTDB lineage: Bacteria > Pseudomonadota > Alphaproteobacteria > Rhodospirillales > Casp-alpha2 > TMED8. The sequence continues at coordinate 14,992 of JABIPG010000236.1, read as the reverse complement.
TGGGGTCGAGCGATGCCTTCATGGCGCGCATGATGTCGACGCCGACGGGGTCGTTGTAGCGCGCCACGTCTTTGCGCTTCAATTCACCCACACCGTGCTCGGCGCTGAAGCTGCCGTTCATGGTGGCGACATAGTCGTGCACGATCTCGTTGAAATGGTTCCACTTGGCGAGGAAATCCTCAGGCTCCATGTCGGCGGGCTGCGTCAGGTTGAAGTGGATATTGCCGTCACCGAAATGCCCGAAGGCCGAAGGGCGGATGCCCGGCAGGTCGTCGATCACCATCTTCGATGCATTGCGGACGAACTCAGCCACCTTGGAGACCGGCACGGAGACGTCGTGCTTGATGCTGGCGCGCGCGTGTTTTTGGGCTTCGGGCATGGATTCTCGCAAATTCCAAAGCGCTTTCGATTGTGCTTCAGATTGTGCCACCACCGCATCGATAATGACTTCGTCTTCCAACGCGTCGGCGAGCACGGTTTCAAGCTGGTCGCGGGTGGTTTCGTCGTCGCGCAGGCTGGAGACCTCCATCAAGGCATAGGCCGGGTAGGTGCCTTGCAATGGGTTGTTGGCACCGTCGATATGCTCGAACACCAAACCGATGGAAAACTCGTTGGCATATTCGAACGCAGACAGCGAATCACCCATGGCGTCCTGCATGCGTGAGAACAGCGCTTGCACAGCCTCGACGCTGGCCGCACCGATGAAGGCGGTTTCCCGGCGCCGGGGCTTGGGAAACAATTTCAGGACGGCGGCGGTAATGATGCCGAGCGTGCCTTCCGCACCCATGAACAGGTGCTTGAGATCATAACCGGTGTTGTTTTTGCGGAGCCGCTGCAGACCGTTCCAGACTTTGCCATCGGCCGTCACGACCTCAAGGCCAAGCACCAGGTCGCGCGCGTTGCCGTAGCGCAGAACCTGGATCCCGCCTGCATTGGTCGACAGGTTGCCGCCGATGCAGCAACTGCCCTCGGCGGCGAGGCTTAGCGGGAACAACCGATCGACATCGTCAGCTGCGTTTTGGATATCGGCCAGAATACATCCGGCCTCCACGGTCATGGTATTGTTCAATGCATCGACGTCACGGATCTTATTCATGCGCCGCGTGTTGATGATGACGCCGCCATGTGGGATCGCTCCACCGACAAGCCCGGTATTGCCGCTCTGCGGCGTGATCGGGATGCCGGCATCGGCGCAAATTTTTACCACGCGTGCCAATTCATCGGTCGATGCGGGGCTGACCACTAGGTCGCACTCACCGCGCCATAGGCCACGGGTCTCGACGACAAAGGGCTCAACGTCTTCAGGTGTATCGAGCCAGCCGTTGGGCCCGACGACCTCCTTGATGGCGGCTGTGGCCGCTGTGGGTATGCTCATGTCATTCATGCGGCGGATATTGCCCCTGGCGGGGCATCGTGGCAAGAGGCACCGGGCTTTATGGTGTCGGCGGATTGAAGTATCGGCCCGGCGAAACGCCGAAAGCACGACGGAACATGGCAATGAAGGCGCTGGGGCTCTCGTATCCGAGGTCGAGCGCCACGTGCGTGACCGGTTGACGCCCTGCCAAGGCCTTGAGTGCTGCCAACAAGCGCGCCTGCTGGCGCCAGGCCCGAAAGGTCATGGCGGTCTCACGTCTGAAGATGCGTTCCAGCGTGCGTGCACTGGCGCCGGCATCGCGCGCCCAGGCATTGAGGCTTCGGTTGTCGGCTGGATTAGAGATGATCGCCTCGGTGACGCGGCGAAGGCGCTGGTCTTCAGGCATGGGCAGGTGCAGGGGGGCTTGATCGAGACTGACGAGTTGGTCGACCAAGACCTGAATCAGGCGGCCGTCGGGGCCTTTTTCATCGTACAGTTCGGGCACGTTAACGGCCTGGCGGATCAGTTCGCGCAGCAAAGGCGTGACCATCACCACGCGACATTGCGAGAACAGGCCCGTCGCTGCATCGGGGCGCACGTACAGGCTATGCATACGTACACGCCCGCTCATATCAACACGGTGGCGAATACCCGCGGGCACCCAGACGGCACGCTCCGGCGGCGTGATCCACACACCTTCGATTGTGGAGACACTGATGACGCCGCGCTCCGCATAGACCAATTGCGCACGCGGATGATCATGCCAGTCGATGGTATGTCCGGCGGCGTAATCACTCGCCGCTGTGGCGACTGGGCGGGCGACGGTTTGCAAGCGTTTGATGTGTTCAGGCAGGCGCATTTTGTCGCTTTCTCGATATAAGTTGACAAAATATAGCAAGATCGCCGCGCCGAAAACCGATTTAATACCCGCATCATTGGGTGGGAGAGAATATTGTGACTGATGAACGCCGTCAGAAGATCGATTTCGCATTTTTGAATGCGGGACATTTTTTCGATCATTTCTTGATTTTGATATTTGCGACCGTGGCAGTGGCCATGGCGACTGACCGGCAAGTGGAGATCAGCGGCGTCAGCAGCGAGTGGGGTATGAGCTACGCCGAGTTGATTCCATTTTCCGTAGCCGGGTTCACGGCGTTCGGGTTGTGCTCGGTGCCAGCGGGCTGGATTGCCGACAAGTGGAGCCGGCCTGGAATGATCGCCATCTTCTTTTTGGGGATGGGGTCTGCGGCCATGTTGACGGCATTGGCCTCGTCGCCGTGGCACCTAGCGGCGGCGCTGTTGTTGATTGGTGTGTTCGGCGCCATCTATCACCCTGTTGGCATTGCGATGGTGGTGCAAGGGCGCGACAAAACCGGCATGGCCATCGCCATGAACGGCGTGTTTGGCAATTTGGGTGTGGCGGCGGCGCCATTGGTAACGCTTTTGATCATTGAGCAGTTCGGCTGGCGCATGGCGTTTATGGTGCCAGGTGCGGTCTGCATCACGGTGGGCGTGTGTTATCTGATTTTCCTACGGGTCGCGCATATCCACGACCAGACCTATGGCAAAGGCGGTGCCAAGGCGGCCGGTGCGGCGACGTTGGAGTTGGACCGGCGTATGTTGATTAAGGTGTTCGGCATCATTTTCTTCACCGCTGCGTTGGGCAGTTTTATTTTTCAAAGTACGACCTTCGCCTTGCCGAAAATTTTCGATGAACGCTTGGCAGGCCTAGCGACAACGGGCAAGCAAGTCGGCTGGTGGGCGTTTGGGGTATTTGCCGCTGCCTCGGTGGCGCAATTGATCGTGGGCTATCTGGTTGATCGGCATTCGGTGCGACTGGTATTTGCCGCCGTGGCAGGCGGGCAGGCGATCCTGTTTGCCGTCATGCTCAACCTGACCGGCGTACCCGCGTTGATTGTCGGTGTCGCCTTCATGCTGGTGGTGTTCGGGCAAATCCCGATCAACGATGTATTGATCGGACGCATCGCTAAAAGTGAGTGGCGTTCGAGGGCCTACTCAGCACGCTACATTATTTCGTTTGCGGTAATGGCGACCACGGTGCCGGCGATCTCGGCGCTGCACGGGACCTGGGGATTTTATGCGCTGTTCGCGGTGATGGCGGTGCTGGCGAGTTTGATTTTTTGCGCCGTATTGTTCTTGCCGGGTAAACATCTGAAGCTCAATCCGGCCCCGGCGGAGTGATGGCGCTTTTCGTATCCCATTCCTTGCGGTGACGCCATGATCGGCATCAATGCGGCCAGAATATGGTTAGCTATGATGGGATCGTGGATAACGATTAGGAGTCGAGCATTTGACCCCACCTGAAACAACAGCAGGAATATCGAAGCACCACCCATAGGCCCGACCAATCATCGCCGGGCGGCGCGTGAAGCGCCCACAGAGGGAAGCCCCGCCAGCAGTTGCGGGGCTTTCAGCATATGCGGCTCCAGTAATAACCGATAAATTTAGTCTTGTATTTTTGCGAGCATAATGATCTATAGGTAATTAGGCCTGGGGATAGGCCTAAAGTATAGTGTTTAGATTGCGAATAATTGTCAAATTCGAGAGGCTGAAATGAATGTAAACGCAATGGCGGTCGGGTCTGGTAGCGGCTTGCTGGCTAAGTTCGACAATTTGAAATTGCGACCGAAATTGTTTACCGGTTTCGGCATCGTTTTGGCGGTGTTTTTGATTGTTTCGGTGCTGGCGATTTACAGTTTCGTCCTAGTCGGACATGAGGTTGAGGAATACGCTGAACTTGTTCAGGAAGCGACTTTCGCCGAGGAAGTAGAGGTCAAATTCCTGAAGGTGGTGAACGAAACGCAGCATTTCGCGAGAACCGAAGACGAAGCGGAAGCAAAAACAGTCATTCAGCTTGCGAAGGACCTTGCTGCGAAGATCGAGAAGGGTAAGGCCGGTATCTCCGATCCAGAGCATTTGAAGCTGGTCGATGAAATTGCCCATGCTCTTGACGGGTATCTGCGTGAGTTCGAGTCGGTGGCGGCCTTGGTGCAGGAACATAACCATCTCGTTCATGACGTGCTTGAGCCCAACGGTGCCAAGGTGGTCGAGGACTTGGACAAAATCGTCCAGGAAGCCAAAAGCGATGGAATGGCCGACGTAGCCGTCCTCGCGGGCACCGTGCGTGAGCATGTGTTGTTGGGCCAGCTCCAGACCACGCGGATGATCGCCGGTGAGGAAAAAGCCGCAGCTGCGGCGGAGCAGGAATTCGAGCTCACGGAAAAGGCATTCAAGGCCCTGGAAGGAGCGCTACATACGGACAGTGAACGCTTGGCTTATAAGGAATCTATCGAATTGTTTCACGCCTATGAGACGGCGTTTGCCAACGTACATGCGGATGAAGTCAAGATCCGTGATCTGCTCGAGGTGAAAATGCCGAAGATGATTGCCATCGTCACCGGTGACGCGGAAAAGTTGGCGAGGATCATCGGTGAAGAGGAACATCACCTGAAGGAACAGATGGAACATGAGATCGCCTTGGCCGAGATCGAAATGGTGGTGATTTCTCTCGTCGGCCTGGCTTTCGGCATCGTTATTGCTGGATACCTCGGTGGCGCATTGTCGAAACCCGTTGTGGGCATGACTGGCGCCATGCAACGTCTCGCTGGCGGTGATTTGGAGGTGGACATTCCGGCCCAAGGCCGCAAAGACGAAATCGGTGAAATGGCAGCGACCGTACAGGTGTTTAAAGAAAGTGCACTTGAAGTTAAGCGCCTGGAAGCGGAGCAAAAAGAAGCGGAACAGCGCGCCATTGAAGAGAAGCGCCGTATGATGAATGAGATGGCCGACACCTTCCATGCCGATGTCGGCGGCATTGTCGATTCAGTGTCCAATTCCGCCACGGAACTGGAAAGCTCGGCCCAGGCTATGTCCGTCCAGGCGGGTGCCGCGACTGAAAAGGCGGGTGCCGTCGCGACGGCTTCCACACAAGCATCGGCGAATGTGCAAACGGTGGCTGCGGCAGCCCAGGAGTTGAACAGTTCAATTTCTGAGATTTCGCGTCAGATTGATCAATCCTCTCAGATTGCCCGCGAGGCGGTCGAAACGGCACGTGAAACCAGTGATGAGATTGAGGCCCTGGCCACCGCCGCGTCGAAGATTAGCGACGTTGTCGACCTCATTACTGATATCGCTGAACAGACGAATCTTTTGGCGCTCAATGCGACGATTGAGGCCGCGCGCGCGGGCGATGCCGGCAAGGGATTTGCCGTCGTCGCCTCGGAGGTGAAGAATCTTGCCAATCAGACCGGGCGCGCCACGGAGGAGATCGGCACGCAAATTTCTGGCATTCAATCGGCGACAAAAGACTCGGTCGCAGCCATCCGACGTATCAATGAAACGATTTCTCAGATTGATGAAGCCACCACCGGCATCGCATCGGCGGTTGAAGAACAAAATGCCGCCACGTTGGAGATTGCCCGCAACGTGGAAGAGGCGGCCAGCGGCACCGAGCAAGTGACGGTGAATATCTCCGGCGTATCAGAAGTCGCGGAGGAAACTGGCCACGCGTCGGAACAAATCCTCTCTGCCGCACGAGAGCTTTCTGGGCAATCGGTGAACTTGCGTGATCAGGTCGAGAAGTTTGTGTCGGAGGTTCGGACCGGCTGATGAGCGCCAGTATCGGTTAAAATGCGCTGGCGCGGCGCATGATGCGCAGGGCCTCTCCGATGCAACGGGCATCGGCAAGGGCGGTATGCGCATCACCCGGAGAATCGAACCCCATATCTTGCGGAAGACGGCTCGATAGTGTGTCTTCTTCGGCGATGCCGAGAAACTCGGCAATCTCGCCACGGATTGAAGCAAACAGCTCTGGTGGGAATGGATATTCCAAGTTGTAAAGGGTGCAGTTTTGGCTGACGATGATGTCGTCGCGACCAAAGCAATAGGCAATCTGAACACTTGGATCAAGAAACGCCTGCATTTTCACTAAAGCCTCAGAAAAACTTATGCCATGCTCGTCGACTTGCCGCTGAGTAATCCCCGTCAATTCCGTGAAATACGCGCTTAAATCAGGGTTCAATACGGGATGGATAAAGAACTCGATATGGTCGATCTCCGGCAACTCCGCCGTGTCGGCCAGTTTTGCCATGCCAATCTGAACAATCTCGATTTCTTCGCCGGGACCAGACCAACGACGTTCAAGGGCTCCTTCCCAGGTTGTCCACTCGGAATCGAATACGACAATGCTTTTGGTCATGGTTTGGTCATTCATCCCTTTTGATCGAACATTGCCGCCGGTCATGTGGCTGCACGTTGCAACCGGTCATTGATTGCCAGGCCCAAGCCTTCGTCAGGGACCGGCATGACGGCAATACCAGCGTGATTTTGCTCATCCAACTTGCGCAGCATGGCGAAAAGGTTTGCGGCGGCCTCGGCCAAATCTCCGGACGGGCTAAGGTTGAAGTCCGTGCTAACAGGCGCGACACCAAAGCCCAACAACACCTCGCCCTTCTGGGCGCTATCGGCGTTCAGACGCAGCGGCGTCCTCGGTGCGTAATGCCGGCTCAGCATCCCTGGCGACTTTGGCGCTTGGTCGTTGCTGCCGGCACGGATAAGCGGCCCGGTAATGTGTTCGATGGCTTCGGGGGGGATGCCGCCCGGGCGCAGCAATGTCGCCGTTTCGTTGCTGACATCAATAACGGTGGATTCCAATCCGACGCGGCACGGCCCGCCATCTAGAATGGTTAGTGCCGGGTCTGCATCCAACCTTGCGAAAGACTGTGCAACATGAGCGGCTGTAGTCGGGCTAACTTCGCCCGAGCGGTTGGCGCTGGGGGCGGCGATGGGGCAGTCGGCGCGCTCCAGTAGATCATGAGCCATCGGATGGGCAGGCACTCGAATGGCGACGCTGTCCAAGCCTGCGCTGACCAGCAGCGACAACCCGCAATCAGCGCGGCGTGGCAGCACGAGACTGAGGGCGCCCGGCCAAAAGGCCTTAGCCAACCTGTCGGCCATACTGTTGAATTCGACAAATCGCGCGGCGGCTTCTCGATCAGTCACATGGACTATTAGGGGATTGAAGTCGGGTCTGTTTTTGGCGGCGAAGATCGATGCGACCGCGTTATCATTTGTGGCGTCGGCGCCCAGGCCGTAGACGGTTTCCGTCGGGAAGGCGACAAGTTCACCTGCTGCCAAAGCCTTGGCACATCGTTCAATGTTGCCATTGTCGGCCGAAAGGGTGGTGAGAGATATCAAGCGCCGAGTACACTTGCACTGGCGGCGACAAAATGCGGGTTCTCAAAACCGGGTTTACCGTAATTTAGCTCTGTTCCGTCGAGCTGGCGCACGACGCCACCGGCGAAACGCAACACGGCGTGGCCGGCGGCCGTATCCCATTCCATGGTGCGTCCCATCCGAGGATAGATATCCGCAGCCCCTTCGGCGACACGACAGAATTTCAGCGAGCTGCCGGCGCTCATTTCCTGGGCGATGGTGTAGTTGGCCAGATAGGTATCGACCTCAGGTGTTTTGTGCGAGCGGCTGACCAGTGCCACCAAGCCACCAGTCGGTGCCGCTCGGCAGTTGATCTCGCGGCGCGGCTCGTCACCCGTGAGCACGAAAGACCCCATCGAAAGGCCGCAATAGGTGACGTTGTGGACAGGCAGATGCACCACGCCGAGTACCGGTTTGCCATTTTCAATCAAGGCGATGTTGACGGTGAATTCGCCGTTCCGCGTGATGAATTCCTTGGTGCCGTCCAGTGGATCGACCAGCCAAAAAGGCCGACCATTGATTTCCGGAATGTCGCCGGCACTAGCGGCTTCCTCGCCGACGATCGGGATTTCAGCAGTAATACCTTCGCGAATGGCGCGGATGATCAGGTCCTCGGCAACTTGATCCGCTTTGGTGACCGGTGAGTTGTCGCCCTTGGATTGGACGTCGAAATCGGTCTGGTAGATGTTCATGATTTCCGCGCCGGCGCGGCGTGAGATGGCCGCGATATCCTTGGCCAGTCCGAGTCCGATATTGAGCAATGTGCTCTCCCGATATAGTCGTAAAATTCAGCAGGGCTATGGGTCGCGCAATGGCGGCGTCATGTCAAGCGAGGGAAGTGCGGTTACGGCCCTGAAAAGGTGTCGATGGAGACCGCCTCGGTGACGAACCGCCAGGCCTGGAAGGCCGGTGACCAATGGTCGGCAGCCATGCCGGCTTTTTGCTTCAGGTGTTGAACGAAAGCGACAGGGGTCGGCAATTGATCCCATACTGCGGGCAGGAACAGTGCGCGCCTGGGGCCGTCGGCAATAATCAAGCCGTCGCGACCGGCCCGGAGTTGGTTCATGAAATCCGCTTCGTCGGCGAAGTTCATGGGGGTCTGCGGGCTGAGGACGGCGATCGAGAGGTCTAAGCCATCGCGTTCGCCCGGCGTCAGGGCCGGAAAGCGTGGGTCCTTGAAAGCCGCCTTGAAGGCGTTGTCGGCAACATCGAGCACCAATGCGCGATGCGCTTGCGGCGAACCGATGCAGCCCCGCAGTTGACCATTGCGTTTAAGGGTAACGAAGCATGCGCCGTTTTCCTGCAGGTTTGGTGCGTGTTCGCCGATATCAACGGGCAGCGCTGCGCGGTGCTCGAGGCCATGGTCAATTGAGGCGGCGGCGAGCAAGATGAGCGTCAAGCCGTGTTCGTCCAACAACGCCCGTGTGCCGGCGCCGAAATCGTCCTCGCCATCGACGGCTGGAGTGACCGATGCCGGATGATCGGGTATTGCAGCCAGCGGCTCAGCTTTCTTGGTGACGGTCTTGCCCCACACAACGGCGGCGGCATTCGGTTTGGGCTGCTCATCTGTTGCGCTTTCAGGTGGATCGAAAAACAGCCACGATCCGTACCCCACAACCCGGTCTTTGGGCCCGGCGGTATCGCCGGAATTACGCAAATCGACGGTTTCGACGCTCATGCCACGTTGCTTGGCCAGCGCCAGCAATCCACCGACCGGGAACCGACCACAAGCGCCGTTTCGTTCGATTTTCTCTGGTGCCAATTCTTCAATCGCTTGGCTGGTTGCGCCATCAAGCGCGCGGGCGCTGTCATAGTCGAGATAATGACTGAGGTCGGAACTGATGACGATTAAGGTCTCGTCGCCGCCCCAAAGCGTGTCCAGCACTTCGGCGACGCTGTCGGGCGTCGTTTCGCCGACGACCAGCGGCACTAGCGTAAACTCGCCCAGCACGGCCTGCAGGAACGGTAGGTGGACCTCTAGGCTATGTTCCATCCGATGGGTCTCGTCGAACACGCTGACTTGCGGCATACCTTCAATGGCGGCGGCAGTATCTTTGTCCAAAGGGATGTCGCCAAGCGGCGTTGCGAAAGCATCGGCGCTGCTGAGTGCAAGGCCGCGCACGGCGACGCGATGGCAGGGGCCCAGCAAAATCACGCGTTTGATGATGTCGCGTGCCGGCTCAAGGCGCTTGTAGGCTGTGGCGGCCACGGGGCCTGAATACACAAACCCGGCATGCGGCGCGATGATGGCTTTCGGCACCCGCGCATCACCAGCCTTCGCGGCTTTTAGATAGCCATCGACGGCGGTGCTGAGTTCGGCTGAGTTTCCGGGATAGAATTGGCCGGCAACGGCGGGCTGGCGGACGGCGTTCATGGACCGGCTCCTGGGTGAAATCTAAGGATGTGCAGCTTATATTTTAACCCACATCAACACACATTATCCAGGTGCATCGGCGCTGGTGCAGAACATGTCGTGCAGCAATTCCATCAGCGGCTCAATTGATGTGTCGGACAAGCTGTAGAAAATAACCGTGCCTTCGCGGCGGTTTTGCACCAATCCTTCGTGTTTCAGCCACGTCAAATGCTGTGACAGATTGGCTTGAGAGATGCCCAACTCGCGGCTGAGTCCGCCGGCAGCTTTCTCACCCTGCATCAGGCAGCAGAGAATGCGTAACCGTACCCGGTTGGCGATGGATTTCAGAAATCGCGCCACGCGGTCTGCGTTGGCGTCCATGTTTTCGGGGTTGAAATGTGTTTCCATATTTGCTATTTAATGAAAATAGAAAATAAAGTCAAGTCCGCATCCCAAGAAAACTTCATGGGATGCGGCGATCTTACTATGAAAGGTAAATTCCGATGGGGCAGTTCAATCGGTCGATTTTCACCAACCTCGTGCTGGCAGTTGGGCTCAGCGTTCTATTGGCATCGGGCGCCAAGGATGTGGCTGCTGAGGAGCTGACCGTCGCTTCACGCATGATCAAGGACCAAAAGTCGGTGTTTGCGACGATCCAATCGACGGACCAGACAATCGCACGTGCGCGCATCGGCGGCACCGTGGTGGAACTGGGTGTCGATGAAGGCAGTGCTGTCGAGGCTGGTGAGGTCATCGGTCGTGTCGAAGACCCGAAGCTGGCGCTTGAGCTGCGCGCCATGGCGTCGCGGATTGCTTCGGCCTCGGCACAGATGGATCTGGCCCGTATCGAACTTCAGCGCTCCCGCAAGCTGCGCGAGAAGGGCACGGTTTCGCAATCACGCCTGGATGAAGCTGAAACGGCGCTTGAAGTGTTGCGCCGTGATCTTTCCGCGGCCCGGGCCGAGCGCGCTGTTATTGCCGAGCGCCAGGCTGAGGGCACCGTGAAGGCTCCAACGTCGGGCCGCGTGCTGCGTGTCGATGTAACCAAAGGTAAGGTCGTGCTACCCGGAGAGAGCATCGCGATGATTGCGGCAAACGCCTATGTGCTGCGACTACAGGTGCCGGAGCGCCACGCACGGTTTATCAACATCGGTGATCCCGTCAGTGTTGGCGCGCGCGGCATGGCCGCAACGGCGCCCGCCGGAGGCAAGTCCAGAACCGGTACCGTGATCAAGGTTTATCCTGAAATTCGCCAAGGTCGGGTTTCCGCCGATGTGGAACTCGGCGACCTGGGGGATTTTTTTGTCGGTGAACGGGTGCGGGTGATGGTGGCAGCCGGCGAACGCCGCGCGTTTGTCGTCCCTGAGGCTTTCTTGAGTCGCAGATATGGCCTGATGTTCGTTCGACTGAAGGGTGTCGGCGAGACCGTGGTGCAGCCGGGGCTGAACATCAATGGCGGCATTGAAATCCTTTCCGGCCTTACGGATGGCGACATACTGGTGAGGGGTGCGCCATGAAGCTGGGCATTTCGGGCGTCTTGACACGGCTATTTATCAACTCGCCGCTGACGCCGCTTTTCCTGCTGATCTCCGTGGTGCTCGGCGTCATGGCCTTGATGGCCTTACCGCGCGAGGAAGACCCGCAAATCAGCGTCCCGTTGGTCGATGTCATCGTCACCGCCGACGGCTTGAAAGCTGCCGATGTGGTCGAACTGGTGACCGAGCCCCTGGAAGATATGGTGCAAGGCATTGATGATGTGGAGCACGTCTATTCGCTCAGCGAAGACGATCGCGCCATCGTTACGGTGCGTTTCTTTGCCGGCACCGACGAAGACCGCGCCACTTTCCGCGTGCACGAAGAAATCCGCGCCAACTTGAACCGTCTGCCCATCGGCATCCCCGAACCGATGATCGTTGGGCGTGGCATCAACGATGTGCCCATTGTTACCATTACGTTGGCGCCGAAGTTAGATGCCAGTGAACAATGGAACGACAACGCGCTGCATGGCATCGCCGAGGAATTGCTGCACGAGATCAGCACGGTCGATAGCGTCGGTTTGACCTTCCTGGTCGGCGGAAGGGCCGACCAGATCCGGATTGAGCCCGACCCCGAGCGTCTGTCGCTGTTCGGCGTTACCCTCAACCAGGTCGTGCGCAAAGTTCAAAATGCCAACCGCTCTTTTGGCGTCGGTAATTTGCGTGAAGCCAACCGCTCGCTGCCGGTGGTCGCCGGACAAACCATGAGCGGCGTTTCAGAGATCGGCCTGTTGAACATCACGGCGCGCGATGGCCGGCCTGTTTATTTGAAGGACGTCGCCAACGTGGTGGTCGGGGCCAAGCCCGAAGAAAGCCGCGTGTGGCATCTTACCAATGATCGTGATGGCTCGCTATCGAGCCGCCCCGCCGTGACCCTGGCCATCGCCAAACGTCAAGGCGCCAATGCGGTCAACGTTGCCGATGACATTATGACGCGGCTGGAATTGGTGCGCGGTCGGTTGTTGCCTGACAGCATCGACGTTGTCGTCACCCGTGACTACGGCGTGACGGCGGGCGAGAAATCCGACGAACTGCTCTCGCACCTGATCGGCGCGACGGTGACTATTGTGCTGATCATCGCCGTCTTTATTGGGTGGCGCGAGGGCGCGGTGGTGCTGGTAATCATTCCGACAACGATTTTGCTGACCTTCTTCACCGCCTGGATGATGGGCTACACCATCAACCGCGTCAGCCTGTTCGCCCTGATCCTGTCCATCGGGATTTTGGTCGATGACGCCATCGTGGTGGTGGAAAATATCGTCAGGCACTGGAACATGCGCGACGGGCGGGACCGCATCCAGGCCGCTATTGAGGCTGTGGCCGAGGTCGGCAACCCGACCCTGATCGCGACGCTGACGATTATCGCAGCCCTGTTGCCGATGATGTTTGTCTCAGGCCTCATGGGGCCGTACATGAGCCCGATTCCAGCCAATGCCTCGGCGGCGATGGCGTTCTCGTTTCTGGTCGCCGTGGTGATCACGCCGTGGTTGTTGGTGCGCATTCACAAGGAAGATAAAGGCGACACCCAAACTCACGGCGAATCAGCAGATACAGCGACGGGACGGTTCTACCGTCGTTTCGCCACGCCGGTTTTATCGTCACGTAGAAATTCCTGGATATTCTTGATCACCGTCGCCGTCGGCACCGTAGTGGTCAGTGTGTTGTTCGCCACCAAGGATGTGTCGGTGAAGTTGCTGCCGTTCGACAACAAGTCGGAAATTCAGGTTGTGATGGACCTGCCAGAAGGCGAGACGCTCGAAACCACCGAGCGCAACCTGATGAAGGTTGCACGTGTATTGGGCGACCTGCCCGAATTGGCGCACATTCAGGCTTATGCGGGCACGTCGGCACCGTTCAATTTCAACGGCCTCGTGCGGCATTACGATATCCGCCGCAAGCCGTGGCAGGGCGATCTGCAAATCAATCTCACGGACAAGAGCGCGCGCGACCGCCAAAGCCACGACATCGCGCTTGATATCCGAAAGCGTATTTCGGCGCTCACGTTCCCTGAAGGGACCACGGTGAAGGTCGTGGAGGTGCCGCCCGGCCCGCCCGTCATATCGACGCTGATGGCCGAGATTTACGGCCCCGACCAGAAGACCCGCCGGCAATTGGCCTGGAAGGTGCGCGAAGCGTTTGAGAGCGTCGATTACATTGTCGATGTGGATGATTCCATCGGCCTGACGCCCGAACGCCTGCGCTTTCAGGTGGATCAGGGCAACCTGGAGTTCCACGGCGTGCACGAGCAGGAACTGTTCGACACGCTCAAAGTTTTGCTGAACGGCGCCAGTGTCGGCTATTCGCACCGGGGCGATGGCGCCAACCCCGTTGAGATCGCTATTCGCCTGCCGAAAAACAGCCTGTTTATCGGCGAGCATCTGCTGTCGACGCCGGTGGCGGCGCCGGGCGAGGCGGCGGACAGGGGCGCGGTTGTCGAGATTGGTGACATCGTCACCATCAAACGCGAGTTGGCTTCCTACCCGATCTTTCGCCACAACGGACGATTTACCGAGGTCGTGTACGGTGAGCTTGCCGGCCGCTTTGAGGCCCCCCTCTATGGCATGCTTGACGTGAACCGAGAGCTGGAAAACATGACTTGGGGTGCGGAGGGCGCGCCAGCCATCTCCTATTACGGACAACCCACCGATTTCAACGCCACCACCGTGCTATGGGATGGCGAATGGGAGGTCACCTATGTCACCTTCCGCGACATGGGGTTGGCCTTCGGCTTTGCATTGGTGGCCATCTACATCCTCATTGTCGGGCAGTTCTCCAGCTTCAAGTTGCCGTTGGTGATCATGACGCCGATCCCGCTTTCGTTGATCGGCATTGTGCTGGGGCACTGGATGCTCGATGCCCCCTTTACCGCCACGTCGATGATCGGCTTCATCGCACTGGCCGGCATCATGGTGCGCAACTCGATCTTGCTGGTGGATTTCATCCGCATGCGTATGGACGAAGGGGCGGCGCTACGCGATGGCTTGCTCGAAGCCGGCGCTATCCGCTTCCGCCCGATCTTCCTGACTGCGGTCACAGCAATGATCGGCGCGGCGTTCATCCTCACCGACCCGATTTTCCAAGGCCTGGCCATTTCCATGGTGTTCGGTCTGGCGTCATCCACAGCGCTGACGCTGCTGGTGATCCCGGCGGTCTACGTGGTACTGCGCGATGATGGCAAGGCGGCGACGATGCCCGGCTGATGTGAGCCATATCGGCGGGCAAGGCAATCGGCTACAATAAGCCCATGTCTACGGTTCCCACCAAATACTGGCACATCCTCGAAGACGGTCGCGTGCAGTGCGATGTCTGCCCACGCGCCTGCAAAATGCGAGAAGGGCAGCGTGGGCTTTGCTATGTGCGCGCGGTTGAGGGCGGCGAGGTGGTGCTCACCACTTATGGCCGTTCCTCAGGCTTTTGCATCGACCCGATTGAGAAGAAGCCGCTCAACCACTTTCTGCCCGGCACGCCGGTGCTCAGTTTCGGCACGGCAGGGTGCAATCTGACGTGCAAGTTTTG
>JABIPG010000209.1 GCA_018698795.1 Rhodospirillaceae bacterium | reverse complement strand
CTGAAAACGCCTACGCGCGTGGCTCAATAGATCAATGTCACTCTGTTCAACGATGTGAAACTTGCCGCGCATCGCGAGTACACGCCGCTTGTACAGGGAATCGGACGGGATCACGACATTGCCGTTGGGGTCGAACAACACCGCCCGAGTCAAACCTGCCTTTACGAGTTCCAAGGCCATCAAGCGATTGTCGATTGCCCCGAGGTTTGGTCCGTTCAATTCGACCAGATCGATTTCAACCCGCCCCCACCGAAGATTGTCCATCAGGCTAACGAGCAGTTTCTCCGGGGTTTCCGCATGGTGAAAGGCGCCGTATATAAGATTGACGCCGAGAATGCCCAGGGCCTCTTGTTGCTCAAGATTGGTCTCGTCTAACAATCGCACATGAATGATAATGTCGTCCGGCGGCGCCTTTGGTGCACTCTGCAAACGGACACCAAGCCAACCATGGCATTCGGCGCGTTTTTTGAAGCCTTGAGCGGCGACGGTATTGGCAAATGCAAAAAACCGTGAGTTGTCGGGGCGTTGTTCTTCGATCCGTGAAATAACCAGCTCGTATTCACGCTCCAACATCCGCTGGAGGCGCGCCCGTGAGACATAGCGTTGGTCCGGTGCTTCTCCGTAAATCTCGTCGCTGAACTTCATGTCATAGGCGGACATGGTTTTGGCGATAGTGCCTGCAGCCGCACCCGCCTGGAAAAACCACCGGGCAACCTCTTGGCCCGCGCCAATTTCGACGATGGTGCCATAGGTTGTGGGATCAAGATTGATCGCCAGCGCTTTCTCGATGGTTCGCGAAGAATTTTCGGTCACGCTTTGCGGTTCTCCTATGGCGGATTTCGGGATTCCACACCGGTTGCTTCGAGGCGAATGACCGTAGTGTTGCTTATCTCGTCAAGCCTGGCAAATTTGGTTTGCTGTGGGGATCAATCACGCCAATAGCGATGGGGGCTGAGCAGAGTATTACCGGCTTTGGGTCATGAACGGCTGTCTGCGCCATCTCAAACCGACTTCCGCTAGCCCCCCAGGTCAGTGGAATTTATATTCAACCGTATTAGACCGGCAAATTGCCACGGATGGTGGCCCGGTGCATGGAGCGCTCATGGCTTAGGTCATAAGGTGTCGCACAATGCATGGTGCAGCGATTGTCCCACATGACGAGATCGTTGCTCCGCCACTGGTGGCGGTAGATGAAGCGGTCTTCCATGCAGTGCTGGTACAACCTGCTCAGCAAGCGGCGGCTTTCGTCGTCGCTCCAGCCGTCGATGCGGGCGGTGAAGCCTTCGTTGACGAAGAGCGCTTTCTGGCCCGTCTCCGGGTGGGTGCGGACGACTGGGTGCAGGACATCTCCCCACTCGGCCATTTTCTCATCCGGTTGGGGCGGTCGAACGCCGGCTTCGACCATTAACTCGTATCGGTGACGGTAAGTGTGCACGGCCTGGACGCCGTCCAGCTTGACCTTGAGGTCTTCGTCAAGAAATTCATAGGCCGCCGTCATGTCCACATACAAGGTATCGCCGTCGGCGGGCGGCACGATGAAACCATGCAGGATTGAGCCCATAGGCGGTTCCACCTCGTAGGTGATATCGCTGTGCCAGTAGGCGCCGCCGTTGTTGATGGGCTTGGCGCCGCCCCGGCCCCGGTTCGACAGCACCAGAAGCTCTGGGTAATCGGGGTGCAGGATGTCGGTGACGGTGTGGCTCTGCAAGGCGCCAAAGCGCCGGGCGAATGCCAGATGCTGGTCCGGCGTTATATCCTGATCGCTGAAGACGATAACCGCGTGCCGCATCCAGAGATTTCGGATTTCAGCGACCACGTCGTCGCCGAGCGGCCCGGTGAGGTCCATGCCGTCGATGCGGACACCGAGGGTTCGCTGATTGGATTCGGTAGTGATATCCAAGGGCGCCATATTTTGGGACTCCAATTTCGATATTTACCAGTTAGCTGTCATTTGGCAGCTAACCTTAGCCTCTCCCTGCTGACCGTCAAACTATGAGTTGGTGAAGAGCCGGAACGTCTGTTACGGGTCATTCAATGGTTCGCTGACGAGCCTTGCTGCGTACAATGGCGACAATTCTTATGCGGGCAAGACTTAAAAAACCTTACCCCACAACCGCCATCTCCACCGCCGCCTGACAGTGTAATTCCGTTGTCGAGAACGACGCGATTTCGATATCTTCGGGGCGGAGCAGCAGGGGGATTTCGGTGCAGCCGAGGATAACGCCTTCGGCCCCTCGCGACGCTAGGTCGTTAATGGTGTTGATGTAGCCTTGGCGGGTTTCATCGGTGAAAATCTCCTGCACCAGTTCGGCGAAGATGGTGTCGTGGATGAATGTTTTCTCTGCTTCATTGGGCACGATGGTCTCTATTCCGTGTTGTTTGAGAATTTTCGGGTAGAAGTCACCCTCCATGGTTTTGCGCACGCCGAGCAAGGCGGCGCGGGATACGCCGGCGGCTTTGATGGCCAAAGCGGTGGCCTCGGCAATATGAAGAAAGGGAATGCCGATCTCAGGTTGGATTTCAGGCACGAAGCGATGCACGTCATTGCACGAGATAACGATGAATGACGCCCCGGCACGCTCTACGCTCTGTGCGGCGCCAAGAATTTGATCACACGCAGCTTGTTCGTCCTGACGCTCGATAACGGCTTCGACGTAGTCTTGCCTGTTAACGCTTTCCATGACGATCCGCGCCGATGTGACGCCGCCAAGGCAGTCCTGCATGAGTTGGTTCAGGCGTCGATAGTATTCAGCGGTTGAAATCCAGCTCAGGCCGCCGATCAAACCTATCTTTCTCATTCAGCCGCTTCGCGGTAACTGTCAATTGTCGGGCAGGTGCAGATCAGGTGACGGTCGCCGTGGACGTTGTCGACGCGACCGACCGGCGGCCAGTATTTGTCGTCGTGCAATTCAGGGACCGGGAAGAACGCCAATTCGCGGGTGTAAGGCTTATCCCATTCCTCGTCGAACAGCAGGTGGTGACTGTGCGGCGCGTTGGTGAGCACGTTGTTGTCGGCCTCCACCTCGCCACGCTCAACGGCGGCGATTTCCTCGCGGATTTGGATCAAGGCATCGCAGAGCCGGTCAATCTCATACAGCGACTCACTCTCCGTCGGCTCAATCATCAGCGTATCGACCACCGGGAACGACATGGTCGGCGCATGGAAGCCGTAATCGATCAATCGTTTGGCGACGTCTTCGTTGGTGATGCCGCAGCTTTCCTTGATGGGGCGCAGATCAACGACGCATTCATGCGCAACAAAGCCCGCACGCCCGGTATAAAGCACCGGGTAATGTGGATTGAGGCGCTTGGCCATGTAATTGGCGTTGAGGATGGCGATCTCGGTTGCGCGCTTCAGACCGTGGCCCTTCAACATGAACATGTATGACCATGAGATCGGCAGGATAGACGCCGAGCCCCAGGGGGCGGAGGCAATGGTGCCGATGGTCTCACCGCTGCCGGCCGCCGGGTTAACGCCTTCGACAACCGGATGGTCGGCGAGGAACGGCGCCAAGTGACTACGCACGCCAATCGGGCCGACGCCCGGGCCGCCGCCGCCGTGCGGGATGGCGAAGGTTTTGTGCAGGTTCAGATGCGACACATCGGGACCGAACTTGCCGGGCCGGGCGATGCCGACCATGGCGTTCATGTTGGCGCCGTCCATATACACTTGGCCGCCGTTGTCGTGGATGATGTCGCAAATCTCGATGATGGCTTCCTCGAAAACCCCGTGCGTTGAAGGGTAAGTGACCATAAACGCGGCCAAGCTGTCTGTATGTTCAGACGCCTTGGCGCGCAGATCTTCGACGTCGATATTTCCGCTCTCATCACATTCCACGATGATCACACGCATGCCGGCCATGATCGCGCTGGCCGGATTGGTGCCATGCGCGCTGGCCGGGATCAGACACACATCGCGCGCACCCTGGCCTTTGCTGTCGAGATATTTGCGGATCGTCAACAAGCCAGAGTACTCACCCTGCGAGCCGGCATTGGGTTGCAAGGAAATGGCGTCGAAGCCGGTCGCCTCGCACAGCATCTGCTCAAGCTCTTCGAACAATTGTTGATAACCCTGTGCCTGATCGAGCGGCGCGAACGGGTGCATGTTGGCGAACTCTCGCCAGGTAATGGGGAGCATCTCAGTCGCGGCATTGAGTTTCATGGTGCACGAGCCGAGCGGGATCATGGCGCGGTCGAGTGCGATGTCCTTGGACGCCAGCTTGCGCAGATAGCGCATCATTTCTGTTT
>JABIPG010000189.1 GCA_018698795.1 Rhodospirillaceae bacterium | reverse complement strand
TGCTGCGTCTGGTGGCGGAGCGCGAAAGTCCGGCACGCATCCCACCATGGCTGTTGGTGTTGCGGTTGCTACTGGCAGCGTCATTGGTGGCGGCTGTGATGCAACCGTTGATCAATGCGGAAACGCGGTTGTTCGGGTCCGGTCCACTGTACGTCATTGTCGATGACGATTGGGCTTCAGCGCAACGCTGGCCGGCCCGCCTCGAGGCGATGCGAGGGTTGATTGATCATGCCGGACGCAGCGGTCGTTCCGTTGCACTGGTGCGGACAGCACCGACGCCGAAAGGTGTTACAGCCCAGTCGATGCAATTGATGGCGGCTGCCGACGCCCGGAGTATGTTGGAGCGAATGCAGCCCAGGCCTTGGCGGGCGGATCGCCGCGCCACCATCCAACGGCTTCTTGAGTGGGCGGCGAATGGAAACCATCGACCGGGCGACGTTGTGTGGTTGAGCTCTGGCCTCGAAGCCGTCGATGCGCCGAAAACTGATACCATGGACGCTCTGACGCGTCGCCTCAGGCGATTGGGCTCCGTTCGCGTGATGAGCGAGCCCGCTGGCCGGCTATCTGTAATCTTGCGTCCACCGGAAAATGCCGGAAAGGCCATGGTTTTGCGCGCCGAACGGCCAGCCGTAACGGGTGACGCATTGACCGCCCGTGGATTGGCGGCTCTGGGCTTGGCCGTGCGGGCGCTCGACGATGAGGGCCAAGTGTTGACGCGTGTCCCGTTGGTCTTCGCTGATGGTGAAACCAAGGCCGAGGCGAAATTCGAATTGCCGACGGAATTGCGCAACCGGTTGGTGCGCTTGGAGGTCGCCGGTATCGCGCATGTGGGTGCGGTGGTTTTGGTCGATGAGCGCTGGCGCCGCCGACCCGTGGGCCTGCTGGGCAGTGCCAGCGTCGATCAGCCGTTGTTGGATGCGCGCCATTACTTGCGCCAAGCGTTATCGCCGTTCACGGAAATTCGGCTCGGCTCCGTAGCGCAATTGATGCAACGCCCGTTGGCCGTGATGGTCATGCCCGATGGTGAATTGCCGGCACCAGTTGAGCAGGCGGCCCTGAAACCTTGGTTGGATAAGGGTGGAATTTTGGTGCGATTCGCGGGGCCCAATCTGGCGCGCGATGCCGGTACCATGGATCAATTGCTGCCGGTGCGAATCCGGCGAGGCAATCGTGTCATCGGTGGGGCGCTGTCGTGGCGCAAGCCCGAAACCCTCGCACCTTTTGCCGAATCTAGCCCGTTCCACGGTATTGTTGTGCCCGAGGATGTTCGCGTACGCCGCCAAGTGTTGGCCGAGCCGTCACTCGATTTGGCGGACAAGACCTGGGCGCGGCTATCAGACGGCACGCCGCTGGTCACCGCTGAGAGGCGGGGGCAGGGTTGGTTGGTGCTTGTCCATACGACCGCCGATGGCACGTGGACGGATCTGTCGTTTTCCGGCGTCTACGTTAATATGCTCCGCCGATTGGTGGATTTGTCACAAGGCGTCACCGGCGGGGCCGGTGGATTGGCGGCGCCCGTCGCCAACTTGGACGCGTTCGGTCGCCTGGGTGATCCGCCCGGGGGCGCGACGGCGATCAGCCCCGTTGACTTGGCGGCCGGCAAGGTGGGGCCAGCAAACCCACCCGGTTTTTATGGCGATACGCGCTTGCGCCGGGCGCTCAATCTGGGGGCCGGGTTGCCCGCCATGGCGGCGCTGGGTGATCTGCCGAGCGGGGTTGCGCGTTCCGGCTACTCGGGTAGCAGTGCGTTGGACCTCAGGCCCTGGCTGCTGGCTTTCGCGGCCATGTTGTTTCTGGTCGATACGTTCTTCAGTTTACACATGCGTGGCTTGCTGCGATTTGGTCGTGGCGTTGCTGTGATGTTGTTGGCCAGCCTATCGTGGCTAGGAGCCGCAAGTGCGCTGGCGCAGGATGCAGATGCGCTGTCGAACAGCCTTGAAACGCGCCTCGCCTACGTTCTTACCGGCAATTCTCGTATCGATGAGATCAGTCGTGCAGGCCTGACCGGTTTGACCACAATCCTTTGGCGGCGAACAGCCGCCGAATTGGGCAAGCCCCGGGGCGTCGATCCCGAGACCGACGAGCTGGCGTTTTTTCCGTTGCTCTATTGGCCGGTGATCGCCAATGCCGGCATCGGGCCAGAAGCGACGGAACGGGTGCGGGCTTATTTGCGTAGCGGCGGCACCATTTTGTTCGATACCCGTGACCAGACGGATGACGGTGGTAGCATGCGTGAATTGGCCCGACGTCTGGCGCTGCCGGCTTTGGTGCCGGTGGACGCGGGCCATGTGTTGACGCGCTCGTTCTATCTTCTGCGCGAGTTTCCGGGGCGCTGGGCGGGCGGGGCGCTGTGGGTCGAGAAAGCCGGTGAGCGGGTCAACGACGGCGTCTCGCCGGTGATTGCCGGTAGCCACGACTGGGCGGCTGCCTGGGCCATGGACGAAGCGCAGCGGCCATTGTTTGCCGTGGTGCCGGGCGGTGAGCGTCAACGCGAGATGGCATTCCGCTTCGGCATCAATTTGGTGATGTATACCCTGACCGGCAATTACAAAGCCGACCAAGTGCACATGCCGGCTATTATCCGGAGGCTGGGGCAATGACCGGCGAAGTGGTGTTCTCTCCGTTGTTGCCATGGCCGATGATCGCCACGTTCGTGGGGCTCGGCGTTGTGTTTGCGTTGATCGGACTGCTTCGTGGTGGCGCGGGGGCGTTGTGGCGATTGTTGGCCGTCGCGTTGATAACCGCCGCACTGTTGGATCCGCGTCTGGTGCGCGAGGACCACGAGCCGCAATCGGATGTGGTGGTTGCGGTGGTCGACGAAAGCGCGAGCCAATCTGTCGGGGAGCGGGCCGCACGTACACAGGCCGCGCTGGCGCATCTCAAACAACAGATGAAACGCTTCCCGGATGCAGAACTGCGCATCGCTACGGTGCGTGACGCGGTGCCCAAACCGGGTGCCGGAAGCGACGCGGAAGGGACGCTGATGGCGCGTGGGCTCCGGCGCGCGTTGGGTGGCGTGCCAGCCGGGCGGTTGGCTGGCATGGTGTTGATTGGCGACGGCCAAGTGCATGACCTGACCGAGGAAGACGTGGCCGAATGGCCGCAAGTGGCCCCGGTGCACGTATTGTTGACCGGTGAGCGTGATGAGGTCGACCGGCGCATCGTTGTCGAACAAGCGCCGTCCTATGGGTTGGTCGGCAAGCAAACTGAGATTAAGTACCGCGTTGAGGACAGGACTGGAGCCAAGGCGGGCGCCGGGTTTGGCAATCTGGCGCGGGTGACATTGCGCGAGGGCGAGCGTGTGCTCGATGTGGCGCAAATCCCCATCGGACGGAATTCGAGCTTTAAGGTGCCGCTAACCCATGCAGGGCCGACGGTGTTGACCCTTGAGGTCGCGCCGGTAGAGGGCGAGTTGTCGGCGCTCAACAACAAGACTTTGGTCACCATCAACGGCGTGCGCGACCGGTTGCGGGTATTGCTGGTGTCGGGGCAGCCGCATGCCGGCGAACGCGTCTGGCGAAATTTATTGAAGGCCGACCCGGCGGTTGATCTGGTGCATTTCACGATTCTGCGCCCACCCGAAAAAGACGACTTCACGCCTCTGAACGAGATTTCCTTGATTGCCTTTCCGACCCGTGAGCTGTTCGAAATCAAACTGAAGCAATTCGATCTGGTGGTGTTCGACCGATATGTGGTGCGCGACGTGTTGCCGCCGTCGTATTTGCGCAATATCGATGACTACGTGAAGGGCGGGGGCGCACTGCTGTTGGCCGTCGGGCCGGAATATGCAGCCGAGCGCAGCCTGTTCAATACACCCTTGGGCCGCGTGCTGCCCGCCGCACCGACCGGCGAAATGATAGAAAGTGGGTTCAAGCCGACCGTGACGGAAACGGGGCGCCGCCATCCGGTGACCGGTAACCTGCCGGGACATGGTGTCGTCGATGCCGACGGCAAGGTCGCATCACCGAAGTGGGGCCGATGGTTCCGCCAGGTTGAGGCGGCGACCAAAGCGGGCCATGCGCTCATGCAAGGTAACGGCAATCGACCGCTGTTGGTCTTGAACCGCTATGGCGAAGGCCGCGTCGCTGCGGTGTTGAGCGATCACATTTGGCTTTGGGCGCGGGGGTTTGAAGGTGGCGGGCCCTATGCGGAATTGCTTCGCCGCACCTCGCATTGGCTGATGAAAGAACCCGATCTCGAAGAAGACAACCTGCGTGCCGAGGTGCAAGCGGGTAAGTTGATTATTCAGCGCCGCTCGCTGGCCAAAGATCCGACCCGGGTCACGGTGACGCATCCGGACGGCGAGGAATCCCAGCATGATCTAAAAGAAGACAAGTTCGGCGTGGCGCGTTTGGAAGTGCCGGCTGAAGCCGTCGGGTTGTACCGGGTCTCCGATGGTCGCCGCCAGGCCTTGGCTGCCGCCGGCACCATCAACCCGGTCGAGTTCGCCGATCTACGCGCTACCGATGCCGTTTTGGGCCCCCTGGCCAAACGCACCGGCGGCGGCGTGCATTGGGTGATGGAGGGCTTGCCCGATATCCGTATGGTTCGCCCCGACCGCGACCGGTCCGGTAAGGATTGGCTGGGCATGATCCAAAACCGCGCCTACGTGGTCACCGGCGTTGCCCAAACCTCGCTGCTCGCGCCGCTGGCGTTGATCATTTTGCTGCTCGCCGCCGTCATGGCGGCTTGGTGGCGCGAGGGGCGCTAGGGGCGCTTGCTCATCACTGGCCGTGACGGCTGCTGTTGAGGTAAAACCTGTCACGTCACGCATCCCAGTTTACGGGTGCTTCTAGCCAGGAGCGGAAATTCAGTTATTTCTCATCAAGCGCGGTTGAGCCATCCCATTTCCGGTCAGGTGGCTCAACGATGAACCGACGACACCTTTCAAGTAATTTCTCAACCACGTAATCTTCAGGCGCAGAATCGTTTAAGCCTTCAAGAATGTTTACCGCATCTTCGAAATCTCGATGAAGGTAGAAGTCGAAAGCTTGCTCGTATTTTACAGCACGTCTAATTGCGTCTCCACCTATGTAAAAGTCGCTTTGCTCATCCCGCTCTCCGAGTAACTCAAAAACTGTCACGGGCCGGGTCGTGCCTTTCGCGGTCACTAGGTCGATACGTCTGAACAAGAATCTCTCACCGGCATTCGTTCTAACTGTATCGCTGACTAATATTTGGGTTTTATAAAACTTATTCAGCCCTTCGATTCTCGATGCTAAATTCACGCCCGCGCCTAAACTCGTGTACTGCATACGGTCAGGTGCTCCGATATTTCCCACCAATGCTTCGCAAGAGTGAAGACCAAATCTTGTCCATAATTCGGGGAAATTGTTTGCAGCCAACTCTGCATTTAGTTCATTTGAAGAACGACTGGCTCGAAGTGCCGCACTACAAGCATCGGACACATGATGGGAATTCAACAGAGGCGCATTCCACATAGCCATGATGGCGTCACCGATGAATTTGTCGATCACGCCGTTCTGTTCGGAAATGGCCTCCCCCATCTGCTCAAAGTAGATGGACATATAGTTCATCACATCTTCCGGAGACAGTTTTTCAGATATCGTGGTGAAGTCGGCGATGTCCGTGAACATAAGGGTAACCTCTTGTCGGCGCCCACCTATCTCCGCAGATTTTCCGGATGTAACGAGGTCTTGAACCAGATCTTTTGGCGCGTATTTCAGGAACGTATTCAATGCCCCTCGCATATTGACCATTGCTTCTGACAAGCTCTGAATCTCATGCAACGGCGATGACTTCGGCTGCGGCAAATCGAGATTCAATTGACTAAGCCCCTTCGCAAATTCACTCGCACCTTTGATAGGTTTGGCGATCCAATTTGCCAAAACCGTAACGACAATGAGAGCTATCAATAAAATTGCACTGGC
>JABIPG010000239.1 GCA_018698795.1 Rhodospirillaceae bacterium | reverse complement strand
CTTGCGGATGGCCGCGTGGTCACTATTTCTCTCGATCAACAATCCGTCTTTGAAGACCGCGTGCCGCGCCTGGTTGATCTTAACGGCGACGGCAAAGATGAAATTCTCGCCGTGCGGTCCTATCTGGACAGTGGCGCAGCATTGGCTGTGATCGCCCCGAAAGACGGCAAGCTGGCCATTGTTGCCGAAGCGGCATCCATCGGCTTGTCACATCGCTGGCTCAACCCGGTCGGGGTTGGTGACTTCGATGGTGACGGGCGCGTTGAGGCGGCGGTGGTGATCACCCCGCATATCGGCGGCACCTTGCAACTTTATGAATGGCGTGGCGACAAGCTGATCGCCGATCACGGCGCTTTTGGCTTTTCCAATCATGCTATGGGCTCACGCCAACTGGGCCTCGCCGCCGTTGCCGACATGAACGGCGATGGCTTGCCTGAGATCATCCTGCCCGACGACACCCGGCGCGACCTGGAAGTGGTGAGCTTCAAGGATGGCGAGGCCAAAACCTTGTTTGAGGTGCCTATTGGCGGTCGCCTGCAAGGACCGGTGGCTGTTGCCGATTTGGATGCTGATGGCCGCCCGGAGATCGCCTTTGTATTGCGCGGCAATATTTTGGTCATCGCGGACCCTGCGCCTTGACGATGCCTGCAAGCACACGTAACGCCACATTGATCGGCGCATCAGCGGTCTTTATGTGGGGCATGCTGGCGCTGTTGACGACCCTGACCGGCAAAGTGCCGCCGTTCCTACTGGCCGCCCTTGCCTTTGGCACCGCCACGGTTTTTGTCACCCTCAAATGGCTTTTGCGCGGCGAGGATATCCGCGCCCATCTGCATCAACCACCAAGGGTCTGGCTGCTCGGTGTCAGCGGGCTGTTCGGCTATCACTTTTTCTATTTCATGGCGCTCAGAAACGCACCGCCGCTGGAGGCCGGACTGATCGCCTATATGTGGCCGTTACTGATCGTGTTGTTCTCGGCGCTGTTGCCCGGTGAACGCTTGCGCTGGTATCATTTCGCCGGCGCCGTGGTTGGCCTCGGCGGCGCGACGCTGTTGATCACCGGCGGCAATGGACTCGATGGCTTTAAAACCGAGTTCGTGCTGGGATACATCATGGCCGGCTGCTGTGCGTTTACCTGGTCGATTTATTCCGTCCTCAATCGACGCTTCGCCCATGTGCCAACCGATGCCGTCGGCGGCTTTTGCGGCGCCACGGCATTGCTTTCCGCCATCTGCCATATCCTGTTCGAAACCACCCAATGGCCCGCCGATAACGGTGAGTGGCTCGCCATTATCGCGCTCGGCATGCTGCCTGTGGGCATGTCGTTTTTCACCTGGGATTATGGCACTAAGCACGGCGATATCCGCGTGCTGGGGGCCTTTGCATACGCAGCACCCTTGATTTCCACAGTGCTACTGATTGTCTTCGGCAAAGGTGACGCCACATGGAGCGTAGCGGCGGGTTGTGTTTTGATCATCGGCGGCGCTGTGTTGGCCGCACGCGAGATGCTGTTTGTTAAGCCCTCACGGTCGCATACCGAAACTTGACGCTCCAGTTTGGCGCCGCTTGGCCGCCAGATTAGCAAAATCACACAAGATCGAGCGCGTCGCCCGCGGGTCGATGATTTCCTCAACCGCAAACGTCTCGGCGGTGCGGAACGGTGAGCGCAATTTCTCCAGCCGATCTTCAATTTCCTTGAGCTTCGCCGCCGGGTCCTCTGCGGCTTCGACCTCGGCCCGGTAGGCGGCTTCAATACCGCCGGCCAACGGCAATGAGCCCCAGGCAGCCGAAATCCAGGCATAGCGCATGGAAAACTTCCCTGCCGGACGGTGTGCGCCGCCGGCCACGCCAAAGGCATTGCGCACGATGATCGAGCACCACGGTACGGTGACCTGGCCGATAGCCGCCATCACCCTAACTCCTAATCGAATGGTCCGGTTTTTTTCAGCTTCCAAGCCGACCGCGAAGCCTGGGCAATCACACAGATAAACAATCGGCAAATGGAAAGTCTGCGCCATGTCGACAAAGCGGATAATTTTCTCGCAGGCATCGCTCGTCCATGAGCCGCCGGCAAACAGTGGGTCGCTGGCCATCACAGCCACCGGCCAACCGTCAAGCCGCGCAAATCCGGTAATGATTGAGCGGCCGAACCGATCCGCCATCTCAAAAAAACTGTCCTTGTCGACCACCGCCTCGACGATGCGGCGCATGTTGTAAGCTTGCTTGGGATCATGCGGGATTATGTTGAACAAACCCGCGTCACGCCGGTTAGTGGGGTCCGCATTTGGCGTCTGTTCCGCCAGATCATCAATTGAGGACGGCAAGTAAGACAAAAACCGTTTGGCGCGATCGAAGGCTTCTTCTTCGCTATCAGCAGCATCATCAACGCCGCCGGCCGCCAGTTGAATTTTCCATCCCCCCAGTTCTTGTTTGGTCAGGTCCTCGCCCAAACCGGAAACCACCGGTGGGCCGGCGACAAACATCGCCGATGTTTCCTTGACCATGATCGAATAGTGACTGGCCGCCAACCGCGCAGCACCGAGGCCGGCGACCGAACCGAGCCCCAGCCCAACGACCGGGATGTAAGCCATATTTTGCAGCATCAAATCGTATTTCGATCCAATTCCACCGGGCAGGTTGGGCCGTCCCGTGGTCTCAATGGTTTTAACCGATCCGCCGCCACCGGAGCCCTCAATCAAACGAATGATCGGAATGCGCAACTCGCGCGCCATTTCTTCCGGATATGCAGCCTTCTCGCGGATCGTCGCATCGGCGGAACCACCACGTTGGGTGAAATCATCACCGCTGATCACCACCGGGCGACCATCCAACTTGGCCCGCCCCATGACACAATTCGACGCATTTAATTTTATCAAATTGCCGTCGGCGTCATATTCAGCGCTGCCGGCAACGGTGCCGATTTCATGAAAACTATCCGCATCCGCCAAACGGGTGACCCGCTCGCGGACCGTCATCCGCCCACCAGTGTGCTGACGTTCGACCCGCACAGACCCGCCCATCTCGCGCACATCGGCTTGCCGCCTGGTCAGCTCTCCCAGTTCCTCGCTCCAATCTTCCGCCATTCTATACTAACGCCCCCATTCCTTAAGTGCCGCTGCAACCTGTGCGGCCAATTCCTCCCAATTACCCCGCTCACAATGTCGGAACAATCGCGCAGACGGATACCAAGGTGTGTCATCTCGCTCTATCAACCAGCGCCAATCCGCATCCTCAGCCAACATGATCCAAAGCGGCTTGCCCATGGCGCCGGTCAAGTGCGCTACCGACGTGCAAATGGAAATCACTAAATCCATTTCTGCCACCAGCGCCGCCGTGGCGGCAAAATCAGTCATTTGCGGACGCAGATCGGTGATCTGGCCCTGCAGTCCAGCAGCGGCGATTTGATCGCCTTCCGGCCCATGTTGCATTGAGAAGAACCGGCAACCCTCAACATTCAACAACGGCGCCAGCATCGATAGGCCGACAGAACGTTCCGGGTCAGCAGGATTTAATGGATTACCCGCCCAAGCTAAGCCAACCTTCAAGTCCTCGCTCGGCAACGACACCTCTATGCTCTCCGGTGCCGACAGATACGCGCCCTCCCATGGCACGGTTTCAGGTGTTGTGCCAAACACGCCCGGCAGGCTCATGGCTGGCAGATGCAAATCAAACGCCGGCAATCCCGCACCGGCACTAAAGCAGTGGATGTCGCCGGTAATATCACCAGAAATATCGTTGGGCATCGCCTCCAAAAGCGAGCGTAGCGGCGCTTGGCATTCGATGGCCAACGCACCCACCCGTGCCGCCGCCAAAGGCAGATACCGCGCCACCATCATCATATCGCCCATGCCTTGCTCAGCGTGGATTAGCACCGTTTGGCCGGGCGCCGGCGTGCCATCCCATAAGGGCACATCGAAGGATCGCTTGAACGGCGCCAGTTGTCGGGTTTCCCAGCGCTGTTCAAATCCGGGCCATGCTTGCACCCATTGCCCTAGCTTCAACCTCAATAGTGCTTGGTTGAACTGCGCATCTGAGAAATCTGGGTCCAACCCCAACGCCCTGTCAAATGCATAACCTGCTT
>JABIPG010000234.1 GCA_018698795.1 Rhodospirillaceae bacterium | reverse complement strand
GGCGGGCGGTGGCGGAAGGGCGCGCGCGTGTAGTGGTCGGCGCGCGCTCAGCGCTGTTTCTGCCCTACCACGATCTTGGCTTGATCGTTGTCGATGAAGAGCACGAAGGGGCTTTCAAGCAAGAGGACGGCGTCATCTATAATGCGCGCGACATGGCCGTTGTGCGGGCACAGCTGGGCGACATCCCGATCACCCTGGCCTCGGCGACGCCTTCGCTGGAGACACTGGTCAATGTGCAGCGCCAGCGCTACACCGCCCTACACCTGCCGGCGCGACATGGCGGCGCGACCCTGCCTTTGGTCGAAGTGGTTGATATGCTGAAATCTCCGCCGCCGCGCGGCCGCTGGTTGTCGCCGGCATTGGAGGCGCGCCTACGCGAAACCCTGGACAAAGGTGAGCAGTCACTATTGTTTCTCAATCGACGGGGCTATGCACCACTGACGCTCTGTCGTACTTGCGGGCATCGTTTCCAGTGTCCGCGTTGCACCGCCTGGCTTGTCGAGCACCGCCTGGCGGCGCGCTTACAATGCCATCATTGCGGCTTTCAAATCCCGCTGCCGGAGATTTGCCCTTCGTGCGAGAAGCCCGACACGCTGGTGCCCTGCGGCCCAGGCGTGGAGCGGCTTCTAGAGGAAGTGAATGAACTGTTCCCCGATGCCCGCACGTTGATTGCCGCCAGTGACAATATCCAATCACCGCGTGCCGCCGCGGATCTCGTCAAACAGATCGAAACCCACCAAATAGACATCATTATCGGCACCCAGATCGTCGCTAAGGGCTATCACTTCCCGATGTTAACCCTGGTCGGCGCCATCGATGCAGATCTCGGCTTGCAGGGCGGCGACCTGCGCGCCGCCGAACGAACATATCAGTTGTTGTATCAGGTTGCGGGCCGGGCTGGACGCGGCGAGCGCCCCGGTAAAGTTTGCCTGCAAACCTACACCGCCCAGCATCCCGTGCTGAAAGCACTGGTGGGTGGGGACCGGGACGCCTTTATTGCCGCAGAGGCGGAAGCGCGCGAAGCCGTCGGCATGCCCCCTTTTGGCCGGCTTGTGGCGCTGATTGTTTCGGGTGAGGATGCGCGCGCGGTTGATGAAGGTGCACAAAACCTGGGCCGTGCTGCACCTAATGCGCCGGATGTTCAGGTTCTCGGCCCCGCCCCGGCGCCTATTGCCATGCTGCGCGGGCGGCACCGGCGACGGTTCTTGCTGATCGCAGCCCGCAACGTGCACGTCCAAACCGTCGTCAGGCAATGGCTTTCGCGTGCGCACTGGCCCAAAAAAGTCCGAGTCCAAATCGACGTCGACCCCTACAGTTTCATGTGAATCTCCAAAGCAAGAGCAGCCTGCGATGGTGATCATTATAAAAAACCAAAAAACAACCCCTTTTTCATTGCCATATCCGACAATCGCCAAGCTGTAAAACATCTGTGATTACAGAGGCTTGCAAGGCTTGAATTTCGCCCTCCCCGGCGTGTTGCATGGGCGGATCGAGTATGGTAGGAAATGCGCGCTTTCGACGAGGGAATTCGTTGCAAAGCGCCTTACTTGCCGCAGTTGGCGCAAGTTCGGTAATTTTAAGAATAACGGACGAGGAATGTCCCTGTGTCATCGAATATTACAGGCGCCACCGGCCTTGCAGGCCGTTATGCCACGGCGCTATTCGAACTTGCAGACGACGAGAAACAGCTCGATCAAGTGGCTGCGGATCTCGCCAGCGTCGGCGCCATGCTCGACGAAAGCGACGATTTACGCCGCCTGATCCGTTCACCGGTCATCTCCCGCGATGAGCAGCAAAAAGCTATGCAGGCCCTACTCACTGAGGCCAGCTGTAGCGAACTGACGCGGAATTTCATCGGTGTGGTTATTGAAAACCGGCGGCTGTTTTCGCTGCCCGGAATGATCAAAGGTTATTTGGCCCTGCTGGCACAGCGCCGGGGTGAAGCCACCGCCGAGGTGGTTTCCGCCAAGCCGCTGTCAGACACACAGCACAAAGCCATTATCGATTCACTGAAAAAGGCCGTGGGAACCAAGGTTACCATCGATGCCAAAGTGGATGAAACATTGCTCGGTGGCCTAATCGTCAAGGTTGGGTCCCGTATGGTCGACACGTCACTGAAGACGAAGCTCTCGCAGCTTCGTCTCGCCATGAAAGGGGTTGGATAATGGATATCCGTGCCGCGGAAATTTCAGCTATCCTGAAAAAACAAATCGCTGGTTTCGGCTCTGAAGCCGAAGTTGCGGAAGTTGGTCAGGTTCTATCAGTCGGCGATGGTATCGCCCGCGTACACGGTTTGGACAACGTTCAGGCTGGTGAAATGGTCGAGTTTCCGGGGGGCATCAAGGGCATGGCCCTGAACCTCGAGAATGATAATGTCGGCATCGTGATTTTCGGCGATGACCGCTCGATCCGCGAAGGCGACACCGTTAAGCGGACCGGCGCCATCGTTGACGTGCCGGTCGGCAAGGGCTTGCTTGGTCGTGTCGTTGACGCGCTTGGCAATCCGATTGACGGCAAAGGCCCGATCGAAGACGCCACGCGCATGCGCGTTGAGGTTAAGGCGCCGGGCATTATCCCGCGTAAATCCGTGCACGAGCCGATGCAAACCGGCCTGAAAGCGATTGATTCGCTGATCCCGGTTGGTCGTGGCCAGCGCGAATTGATCATTGGTGACCGCCAGACCGGCAAAACCGCTGTGATCATTGACACCATTATCAATCAGAAGGCCGTCAACGAAGCCACCGACGACGATTCGCAAAAACTTTTCTGCATCTACGTCGCCGTCGGCCAGAAACGCTCCACTGTGGCACAGTTGGTCAAAACCCTTACTGATTATGACGCCCTGAAGTACTCGATCGTTGTTGCTTCAACCGCATCAGAGCCCGCGCCGTTGCAGTTCTTGGCACCTTACACTGGCTGTACGATGGGCGAGTTTTTCCGCGACAACGCCATGCACGCGGTTATTTTCTACGATGATCTCTCCAAGCAGGCTGTCGCTTACCGGCAAATGTCCTTGTTGCTGCGCCGCCCGCCGGGCCGTGAAGCCTATCCGGGTGACGTTTTTTACCTGCACTCACGCTTGTTGGAACGTGCCGCTAAAATGAATGACGAATTGGGGGCCGGCTCATTGACCGCGCTGCCTGTCATTGAAACCCAGGCCGGTGACGTTTCCGCCTACATCCCGACCAACGTGATTTCCATCACCGATGGTCAGATCTTCCTGGAAACGGAACTGTTCTATAAAGGCATCCGCCCGGCTGTGAACGTCGGCCTCAGCGTCAGCCGTGTGGGTTCCGCCGCTCAGGTAAAAGCCATGAAGCAGGTGGCGGGCTCCATTAAATTGGAACTGGCCCAGTACCGTGAAATGGCTGCCTTCGCGCAGTTCGCCTCGGATCTTGATGCCTCAACCCAAAGGTTGCTGGCGCGTGGTGCGCGCCTGACCGAACTTCTCAAGCAGCCGCAATACACGCCGCTGCCCGTGGAAGAACAGGTCGTGGTGATCTATGCGGGTGTGAACGGCTACACCGATGATGTCGCCACCGGCGATATCACTCGCTTCGAACAGCAATACCTCGATACTGTTCGCGATAAGGGGCAGGATATCCTGGCCAGTATTCGTGACGAGAAAGCGATCTCAGATGAAACCGACGGTAAATTGAAGGCGTTCTTGGACGACTTCATGAAAACCTTCGCCTAAGAGCCCGCGCGTAAGCAACCGAAGCAATGGAATTAAGGCGCCATGCCTAATCTTAAGGACCTGCGAAACCGGATCGACAGCGTCAAATCGACGCAAAAGATCACCTCGGCCATGAAAATGGTTGCGGCCGCCAAGTTGCGCCGTGCTCAGGAATCGGTCGAAGCTGCACGCCCCTACGCGTTGCGGATGGAACGCATGCTCGGTTCCTTGGCCGGCTCACTCGGCGGCGTCGAAGGCGCCCCAAAGCTGCTTGCCGGCACCGGCGAAGAGCAAACCCATCTGCTCGTCGCATTTACCGCCAATCGTGGTCTTTGCGGCGGCTTCAACGGCTCGATCGTGCGCCGCGTGCGGGAAATGACACATGCCCTCAAGGGTGACGGCAAGACGGTGAAAATACTCTGCGTCGGGCGCAAGGGACACGATGTCTTGAAGCGTGAGTTCGCAAACGACATCATCGCCAGCATTGAAGATATCGGCAGGCGGCACGTTGAGTATCACGAAGCCGTCGAAGTTTCAGAGAAAATCACTGAATTATTCGAGGCCGGTGAATTTGATGTCTGCACGGTTGTGTTCAACCGCTTCCAATCGGCAATGACACAATTTGTCACGCCGCAGCAGTTGATCCCATTCGTGCCGGGCGAAGACGATGAGCCCGAAGCAGACGCGGCAAATGACGGGCCGCAACCGGTATATATCTTCGAGCCCGAAGAAGAAGCGATTTTGGAGAGTTTGCTGCCGCGTAATCTCGGCGTACAGATTTTTCAGGCGTTGCTGGAAAGCTCGGCTTCAGAACATGGCGCCCGTATGACCGCCATGGACAGTGCCACACGCAACGCCGGCGACATGATCGACGGCCTGACATTAACTTACAACCGGACACGCCAGGCCTTTATTACCAAGGAATTGATTGAAATTATTTCCGGCGCGGAAGCGCTGTAAGAGCTGCAAGACAGGAGCAACTGTGATGGCTAAGAACAACGTTGGCACCATCAGCCAGATTATGGGCGCGGTCGTGGATGTGCAATTTGGGGGGGATCTTCCGAATATCCTCAACGCCCTGCACACGGAGAACGAAGGCAAGACGCTGGTGCTCGAAGTGGCACAGCACCTGGGTGAGAATATGGTTCGCACCATCGCCATGGACTCCACCGAAGGTCTGCAGCGCGGCGCTGAAGTGACCGATACCGGCGACGCCATCTTGGTGCCGGTCGGCCCGGAAACACTGGGCCGGATCATCAACGTCATCGGTGAGCCGATTGATGAACGCGGGCCGGTTAAAACAAAAGCCATGGCGCCGATCCATAGAGCCGCACCGGAATTCATTGATCAAGCCACGGAAACCGAAATTCTAGCCACCGGCATTAAGGTCGTTGACCTGATCGCGCCCTACGTTAAGGGCGGCAAGATCGGCCTGTTCGG
>JABIPG010000155.1 GCA_018698795.1 Rhodospirillaceae bacterium | reverse complement strand
GATCTTGGGGAAGAACTCGGAACCGAAAGTATTGTGCACATCCTTGCGGGCTTTGGCGGCGGCAAGGCGGTCGAGCACAAGATCGGTGTTATTTTTCTCGGCGCGCGACATGGCGTCGTCCAAACTGGTGGGCAACATCGCCACCGGTAGCTTGACGGGCTGCAAGCGCTCCTCATCGGGATGTTGATCGAAAATCGCGAAATAGCGATTACGGGCACTGATCAGTGAGCCTTCGGACTGGATCTCCCGAGCGTCGGCGCCGGCCAATTGACGCTTGGCTTGCAACACGTCAGTGGACAAGCCGCCACCGGTTTCCACGCGGGCTTCTTCGAGCCCCGTCTGTTTGCGGATATTATCCTTGGAGCGCCGCGCGAACTCCAGCACGCGGGACGTCCGGTAGAGATTGACGTAAGCCTCCACGGCTTCTTGCAAAAGATCTTCTTCCGCGCCGGTCAAATTCGCACGCGCTTCAACCAACTCCAGCCGGGTTTTTTCGACCGCGGCGTTGGTGGCGCCGAAATCCCATAACAATTGCGTCAAGCTCAAGTCGATTTCGCTGAACGGCAGCGAGGTGTCGCTATCGTGCGGGTTTTCAATGTTTTCATAGCCATGCGTGGCGGTCGGCTCTAACACCGGGTACCAGTCGCCCAACGCTTCACGGGCTCGGTTTTGAGCCGCACGAACATCGGCGCGGGCACCGATGATCCGGTCGTGCTGGGCCGCAACGTCAGGAACCAGCGAGCCGAGGCTTTGGGCGTCCGCCTCATGCGCGGCGAGCAAGCCGAACAGCGCAAAGGCGATGGCGCCTTGCTTGATCTGTCCCGTTTTCCCGCGGCGCATCGACATTGTTCCCTATCCGCGCAACGTTAACGTTCCCGCGGCAACGGCCAAAACTGACCAGCCATAGGCGCGCAACACCATAGGCCGCGAACAAGCTCGAAGGTTCACGGCCACCAAAATATTATCTGAGGGTTTCCTCCCGGGAATGACCCTCTAATTATTAGCTTTGATCATATCATTGGGGTTTTCCGGCGGACAAGCGCGCCGTTGCGGAGATAAGCGGTCAATTGTGGATAGATATCGTTTATTCGGCGTGGCGTTTGAGGGTGCCGTCCTTCTCCACCGCTTCGTCAAGCTCCCGCAGTTCTTGTTCAACCTGATGGCGCAACTCGAAGTATCGGCGCTTCTCATTCTCCGACAGGCGCGCCCCGGCCGGGCTGTTGTCGCCAGTGGCTTCACAAATAAACGCTAGCAATTCGCCAACGGCTACCGGCACGTCGAGTGCCTCGTCGCGGACGCTGCGGTCGCCAATGCTCTGTTCTGTGGCTTCATGAATGCGGTTCAGCTCTTTGGTCAGCGGCGCGGTGCCGGCGGCGCGCTCCAGCGCGACGATCACGTCGATGGGCATGAAGGCGGTTTTTTCGAAGCTCTGGTACTGCGATAAGTTGGTTGGTTTTACACGGCAAACCTGCGCCGCTTCTTGCAGGCTACTAAAAGCGTCGAGCAATTTGCGGGTCGCCAGCTTTAAAAGCCGTGTATCCATTTCACTCAAGTTGGCGTTCATTTTATGTTCCTCTTGCCGTTAGTGGTGACACGGCATACTGGACTATGTAGTGTAAAGCTATGGAATAGCAGGAATTCTGGCAACCGCTAAGATGGTAAGGTTGTCGTCAAGATTCCAGTTTAGAAAGCCAGCTATTCCCGATGGTTTGTTGTGGGCCCCGTGCCGATACCGGTGCGGATGCTCGTGGGAAACCGAAACAACGAAAGGTGGAGGCCTGACGTCTCCGGGATGACCAACGATGGCCGTTGATGAGACGACAAGCGGCCCGTCGATACGAAAGCCAGAAAGCCGTCAAGAATTAGAAAAACACGACGGCCAATTCATCGCTCTTGAGGATACGGGGATGGTTCGCACCGTCCCCGAATGGGCGTTCGAGGACGCGGCCTTTACGCGGCACGGCAACGATCTGGTGATCGAGGCCGCGGATGGCGGCGTGTGGGTGGTTTCCGGCTACTACGTCAACGGTGCCCGGCCCGACTTGCAAAGCCTAACCGGTGAGACACTGAGCCCCGAAATGATCGCCGCGCGTGTTGGCATGGGCAGGCCCGTGCAGGTCGCGCAGGCTGCCCAGGCAGACGGACCGCAAACCGACGCGCCACCACAAAATCCCGCCGATCAAAGCCCAATCGATCCACAAGCGACACCGGCGGATACGGTGCCTGAGGCCGCGAGTTCCTTGGAGCAGTTGCTGCTGTCTCTGTCAGCTGGCGGGGGCCTAGAAGCCAATGCGGGAATGCTGCAGGTTTTTCAGGCAGCGGCGCGCGAAGCGCTTGGTGAAAACGCCACGCCCGAACAGCTGGCCGCCATGCAGCAAGCCTTTATTGACGCGCTACAAGGCGGCATCGCATTTGGTGACAGCCCGACTGACGCACTGGAAGCGGCCAAAGCTGTCTTCACCAACCCACCACCGAGCGGGCCATCGGACGCCGATTCGCCGGAGGGACAAGCGGGCAACTTGTTACAGGCTTTGGCGTCGGGCCAAGGTGCTGGAGATTTGGTTGAACAGCTGGCGGCGCAGGCTGCCGGTGGCGAAGCCGTCGATCCCGAACAAGCGGCATTGGCTGCGCAGGCCTTTATTGAAGGGTTGGGTGAAAGCTTGGCCGAGGGTGAGCTGCCGGTAGAGGCGTTGGCGCTGGCCGATCAGCTATTTGGCGACGTCGCCGATGGCGTGACGCCGACCAACGAAGGCGGGCCGGGCGATGCTTTGTTGCAGGCTTTGGCATCGGGAGAGAACGCTACG
>JABIPG010000152.1 GCA_018698795.1 Rhodospirillaceae bacterium | reverse complement strand
CTACTGGCACAGTGACATCTCATATGAAACAGAGCCCCCCATGGGTTCTATCCTGCATGGCTTCATCGTGCCGCCGACCGATGGAGATACCTTGTATGTGGATATGACGGCCGCCTATGACGCGCTCGACGATGACCTCAAAACCAAGTTGGAGGGCGCCCAGGCCGTGCACACCTACCGCCACCGATATGAGATGATGGTTGATGCCGGTGTCCGGCCACCCCAACCGGAGGAAAAAATGGCCCAGTGGGAAGATGTCTTGCACCCGGTCGTCCGCACCCACCCCGAAACAGGCCGAAAAGCGCTTTTCATCAACGAAGGGTTCACCGCCCGCATCGATGGCTGGGGCGACGACGAAAGCCGCGGATTGCTGAACCGGTTGTACCAGCACTGCATGGAAGACCGCTTCATCTACCGCCATCAATGGCGGGCCAACGATCTCGTCATGTGGGACAACCGCTGCACCATGCATTGCGCTACAGCCTATGACCTGAGCCAAGAGCGCTCCATGCACCGGGCCACGGTGCGTGGCAACCGGCCGGTATGACGCGCACCACGAAACCCAAGCTCGTCACCTTCGACGTCTATATGGCGCTTTTGGATATCCAGGGCAGCCTTGTTCCTGTCGTGGCCGAAACCCTCGGCATGGATACCGACACAGCCCACACCTTCGTACTGATGTGGCGCGCCAAGCAAATGGAGCGCGCTGCCGTCAGCAATTCGCTGGGTCTGGGGCATACATCGTTTCGTGATTGCACCCACATGGGGCTCGATTACGTCCTGCACCGATACGACCGGCAGTTGGATGAAGTTGAGCGGCAGCGTCTGGTGCTGGCCTGGGACCTGCTAACGCCCTGGCCGGAGGCGGTCGAGGTCGTTCACGCCGTCAAGGCGCGCGGCTACGCCACGGCGGTCTTGTCGAACGGCGACCAAGACATGCTCGAAGCCGTCTCAGGGGCTTTCGGGGGGGCTTTCGGGGACGGGTTCGATCACGTGCTCTCCGCCGAGACGGCAGGCCACTACAAGCCGCACCCCGACGTTTACAACCTGCCGACCCGTTTGCTCGGCATCACCAAGGATGAGGTCCTGCACGTGGCCGGCTCGCCGGGCGACGCGTTGGGGGCGGGGGCTTTTGGCCTCAAATGCTATTGGTCAAATCGCATGAGTGACAGGGTGCTCGATCCGCGCTTTGATGCCGACCATCAAGGCCCCGACCTTAACGGCGTTCTCAATATTTTGTAGCTGCCGTTTGACCCGTTCAGCCTGTTCGGCGCCGCTCAAATAGGCAGGCAGCAGGCGGATGGTCACACAGGGAATGAAGATCGCAAGGCATGAACGTCGTGGATGATACCGAAATATCTGGATTTAAGCCCTTTAACAGCCCGGTCCGCTGGGCGGTCCTGGCGGGGGTTTGGCTGGCCTATTATTGCTTTGGCTTGACCATTGTCACGCTGGCGCCGTTGGTGGCTGAAATTTCGACCGATCTGGGGTTGAGCCGCTCCCAGATGGGGTCCGTGCTTGGCGCTTGGCAACTGGTCTACATTGGTTCGGCGATTCCTCTAGGCATTTTCCTCGACAAGGTCGGCGTGAGACGCGGCATTCTATTCGCCTTCGCCATGATCGCCATTTCCGTGGTGCTGCGCTCGCAAGCGACCGATTACGCCAGTTTGTTCCTGGCGGTCGCCATGTTTGGTTTGGGCGGCCCTTTGGTCTCGGTCGGGGCACCCAAGACCATCAGCCTGTGGTTCGAGGGGCGAGGGCGGGGCACGGCCATGGGCATCTACATGACGGCGCCGACGCTCGGTTCAATGACGGGATTGTCTTTGACCAATAGTCTGTTCATGCCGATCATGGATGGCGATTGGCGTAGCGTCATGCTGCTTTATGCGGTGTTCATCGCTGCCGCGAGCCTGGTATGGCTGCTGATAACAGCGCACCCTGATTGTAAGCAGGTCGAGCGCGATCACGCGCAGACGCCGCGCGGATCACAGCTCGAGAATTTCAAACGCCTGATCCGCATTCCGGCCTTCCAAATCGTCCTGGCCATGAGTATCGGCATCTTTTTCTGCAATCACGGCATGAACAATTGGTTGCCGGAGATGTTGCGCTCCAAGGGTTTCAACGCCGTCGACGCGGGCTACATGGCATCCATTCCGGTGGTTTTCTCCGTCTTGTCGTCACTGGCTATTCCGAGGTTTGCTTTACCCAAGCGCCGTATCTGGATTTTGGCTGTTCTGTTCACGGGTTTTGGCCTGTCGTCACTGTTGTTGCAGGCTGAGCAGGGGCCCTTGTTAACATCGGCACTGGTTGCACAGGGCTTGGCACGCGGCAGCGCAATGACGCTTTCCATCCTCGTGCTTTTGGACATTCCAGGGGTCGGCTCGGAGCGCGCTGGTGTCGCCGGCGGTATGTTCTTTTCAGCGGCTGAGTTCGGTGGCGTCGGCGGGCCGGTTTCCATCGGGATCGTCTCTGATATGACTGGCGATTTCTCAGCATCGCTCTATATGCTGACAGGCATGAGTGTCGCGCTTTTAGTGTTGCTGGTGGCACTTCGTATTCAACAAAGTAAGCTTAAGCCTCTCATTGATTGAAGGCTCATCAGGACACAGGGAAGAAACATCATGGGAACTCAAAGACGCGCGGCTTTCATCAGTGGTTCTGGCCGCAATATGGGGCGGGGATGCGCGAAAGAACTTGCGGCGGCGGGCTTCAACGTCGTCGTCAACGGCTCGCGCAACAAAGCCGATTGCGAACGCGTCGCCGACGAGGTCCGCGCCTTGGGCACGGATGCCGTCATTGCCATGGGCGACGTCGGCGACAAATCGGACGTCAAAGGGATCGTCGATACGGCCTTGAAAACGTTTGGACGCATCGACGTGCTGATCAACAACGCGGCGGTTCGTCCGGCAAGCGAGTTTCTGGCCATGACTGACGACGATTTAGATTGGGTCATGAACGTCAACTGCTATGCCGCCGTATGGCTGTCGCGCGCGTTCTTGCCGGGGATGATCGAGAGCGGCTGGGGACGGATTATCAATTTCTCCGGCATGAACGCCCAACAAGGGACCGGTGGCCGCCCACAGGTTACGATGTCCAAGCATGCGGCCTGGGGATTGACGAAGGCCCTGTCGCGCGAGTTCGGGCCGAAAGGAATCACCGCCAACATCATTTCGCCGGGGACATTCCCCGATGAGGATGACGACGTCTCCAAATCGGAGCGGTTTCAAGGCCTTCTCAAGCAAAACCCCGCCGGGCGTCTCGGCACCGCAGATGACATCGCCGCGGCGGTCGGGCTGTTGTGCTCGGACAAGGGCGGTTTCATCAACGGCCAATTACTGCAGATCAACGGCGGCGTCGTGGGTTAAGCAAGCTGCGTTTTCGTCGTATCGCGTGGCGACATTTTGAGAACGTCGGCGATTGCATATATACTGCGACACCAGGATGGGAGACCCGCAATGATTGACTTCAAAAAACATCTTGAGGCCGCGTACGACGAATTGTTGACGGCCCAAAAATTTCTGAACGCTGAAATCCGCGCCTATCCGGCACCGATTTCCGGATGCGATGCACAGTTCAATCATTTGTTGGGTGAGCGGCAGCGAATCTGTCAGGCGCTAAGCGCATTGACCACGGATATTTTTGTCCCCACCTCGCGCGAACCCATGCACATCAGCGAGATGACGCAGCAATAGCCGCACGTTCCATGTCACCAGCGCTAATCCGGCGGGGTGAGGGGATAGCCGCGCCCGGCGTAGTCGAAGCCGGGGATTTCGCCGTGTTTGACGTCTGAGTCCCACGCAGCGGCGAAATAAGCGCGGATTTCAGTGATCAGGCCGCTTTCACGGTCGAACACGTACCATTCGTCGCCGCGCAGGTATGATCCGTCCTTGGTGCGCCAGTGCGTCCACTCGACCACGGCCTCGTCGGTATCGGGTTGGCAGAGCACCCGGTCGAGGGTCCAGCGCGAGCCAAGGTTATCGACACACCAGACCCATTTGTTGGCAATTGTCTGCGCTCCCCGCCAGGGCGCAGACTTTGTGCCGGGCGGGAAATAGTGCACGGCATCGGGCGTAAAGCAGCCGATCATCTTCGCCGCATCGGCCTCATTGCAGCCATCGTAATAGCGGCGGATGGTGGCGTGCATGTGTTCCGATGAAAGCAGCTTGGCCATAACAATCTCTCCGGTTTTGATCTGGCAGGGTAAACCCTGAAAATAGTGCCAACAACCACCCCGACAATCACCTGGGGACAATCGCTTGACGGCACCGCCTGCATCGCCTAAAAACCCCGCCTTGACTGCGCACTAGAGATATTCAAGAGGAAACAGACCATGTCCCGACGTTGCGAACTCACCGGCAAAGGCGTTTTGACCGGCAACAACGTGAGCCACGCCATGAACAAGACGCGTCGGCGCTATCTGCCGAACCTGCAGAACGTGTCTCTGTTGTCGGAATCGCTCGGCGAATCGGTTCGCCTCAAAGTGACGGCCTCGGCCGTACGCACGGTTGAGCACAAGGGCGGCCTTGATGCCTTCTTGCTGGACGCCAGCGACACCAATCTGTCGCTCGACATGCGTCGGCTGAAAAAGCGCGTCAAACAGGCGCAAGCCGCAGCCTGAACCTAGGTTCAGCACAGCCTTTTGAAAGAGCTCGCTTCGGCGGGCTTTTTTGTTGCCCTCTCGTCAATAAACCCGCAATGGCGGCAGATACCGATTCGGGTTACTCTTTCACGCTCGCAGTTACGAACGAGGCTCACCATGCAACGCATCGATACCGTTACCGTCCAAGCCAGCCTCCATGAAAGCCCCATGGAAATCTTCATGTTTCTGCCCGAAGGGGAGGGGCCGCATCCGGGCATTGTCCTGGCGCAGCATATCCCCGTCGGCCATACCGGCATCGAGAACGATACCTTCACCCTGAAAACCGCCGAGCGCT
>JABIPG010000237.1 GCA_018698795.1 Rhodospirillaceae bacterium | reverse complement strand
GCCCCAAATGCGCCCAAGCCAGCCTCATTCGGCAAGAGGGCTGCGACACCTGCACCAGTTGCGGGTATTCGAAGTGCGGGTGAGTTTATGGAACAACGCCTGAGCCTCGTTTCCCTGGGCGTCGCCGACGTGGCGGCGGCGACGGCGTTTTATGAGCGGCTGGGGTGGCAACGCTCCGTTGCCAACTCCAACGAAGCGATCACCTTTTTTCAATTGGGTGGCATTATCCTGGGGCTCTACGGCGGTCAGGCTTTGGCCGATGATATCGGCATCGAGAATTCCGATCGCTTGGGCTTCAACGGCGTGACGCTCGCCTTCAACGCGCGCTCTAAAGACGAAGTCGACGCCGTGCTGGCGGAGGCGAAAGCCGCCGGCGCGAATATCGTGAAGCCCGCTGAGGACGTGTTCTGGGGTGGCTATTCCGGCTATTTCTCAGACCCCGACGGCCATCACTGGGAGGTCGCCTGGAACCCCTTCTTCCCGATTTCCGAAGACGGTGCGGTGACGCTGCCCGAATAAGACATCCTTCCCTTCGAATTTGACCGGCATCAATGCTGATGAAGATGCTATGTTCTAGCCTCATTGAATGTTCCATTGGGGAAAGGGCTGATCATGGATTGCAAGACCGTCATGGGGCCGGTGGCTGTGCCGCTGTATGCCGACGACCCGGCTTCTACAGCGATTGATTTCATGCGCGAAAAACGCACCGGCCTGGTGCCGGTTGTCGATCGGGAGGGCACCTTCGTCGGATTACTTTCGGGCGACCGGATGATGCACTTCATGATCCCGCGCGCCATCACCATGATGCGCGGCAAGAAGCACGCAAGTTATCTACAGGAAAGCCCCGCCGAATTGCAGGCACGATTGGACAGCCTGCGCGGTCAGACCATCGGTGATTTGGTCGACCCTGATGTCAAAGTAGCCCACGAAGATACGCCTTTCATCGACGCCATGCTGTTGATCAGCGAGAAACAGTTCGTGGTGCCGGTGGTGGATGCCGACAACAAGCTGGTCGGTGCCATCTCGTTTTTCACGCTGCTGCACTTTCTGCGCGTTGAGCAGGAGAAAACAGTGGGAGACGCCTCATGACCGGCCACGAAGCCCAGGCCGTGATTTTCGGGCTCGACCCATTGTGGCTGTCCAGCGGCATCTTGATCATTACCTACGCTATCTTGTTGTCGGAGATGGTACACCGCACGGTGATCGCGCTAACGGGTGCGGGCATGGTGATTATTTCGGGTCTGCTCGATCAGGACCGCGCCATTGCGGGCATCGATTTCAACACCATCGCGCTCTTGACCGGTATGATGATGATCGTTGCCGTCATCCGGACCACCGGGTTTTTCGAATACATTGCCATCTGGTCGGCAAAAAAAGTGAAGGCCGATCCGCGCGGCGTGTTGATTGTGCTGTCCATCGTCACGGCGGT
Source organism: Rhodospirillaceae bacterium (assembly GCA_018698795.1). Taxonomy (GTDB): domain Bacteria; phylum Pseudomonadota; class Alphaproteobacteria; order Rhodospirillales; family Casp-alpha2; genus TMED8. The sequence goes on along the minus strand of JABIPG010000237.1, from coordinate 47,456 downwards.
GTTCTCGGCGTTTCTCGATAACCTGACGACGGTATTGTTGGTGGTGCCGATTGCGTTGTTGCTGGCTGAAAAACTCGAGGTCAGCCCGTACCCTTTTTTAATGTCGCAAATTTTGGCGTCCAACATCGGTGGCACCGCGACGCTGATTGGTGACCCGCCAAACATTTTGATCGGGTCGGCCACGGGGCTGACGTTCACCGATTTTCTGTTCCATATGGGGCCGGTGGTGGCGGTGGTGCTGGTCGTGTCGCTGTATGCATTTCACCTGATATGGGGAAAATCCCTGGTCGCGACTGACGAGCACAAGGCGCGGATCATGGGGTTCCGCGAGCAAGATTCAATCACCGACAAAAAGCTTTTGGTGCAATCGCTGACGGTTTTGGTGTTGGTGATTTTGGGCTTCATCATCGGTGAGCATTATCACATCCGCCCAGGCACCACGGCGATGACCGGGGCTGCGGTGCTGCTGCTGGTGGTCGGACTAAACGACACCATGGAGGCGCAATCCGAGCGCTTGCACGAAGTGTTCTCAGAAGTTGAATGGGGGGCGCTGTTCTTCTTTATGGGATTGTTCGTCGTGGTCGGCGGTGTCGAGCATGCGGGGTTGTTGAATATTCTGGGCGCCAAGTTAATGGCGGCCACCAATAATGAGCCCATGGCGACAACCTTCGCGACGCTGTGGCTGGCGGCGATTGTATCGGCGGCGGTCGACAATATACCGTTTGTGGCGACGATGATTCCGATGGTCGAATCCATGGAAGTGGCGATCGGCGGCAAGGAAGCGCTGGAGCCGGTCTGGTGGGCGCTGGCGCTGGGCGCGTGCTTTGGCGGCAACGGCTCGTTGATCGGGGCTGCGGCCAACGTCATGGTGGCGGGCTTGGGTGAGCGCGCCGGTTACCCGATCACGTTCGGCAAGTTTTTACTCCTGGGCCTGCCGATGATGCTGGGTTCCATGGTGATCGCCACTGGTTATATGTATCTCAAGCATTTTTGGTAACAGCGCTTGCGAAAGAAAGGTTTTGAGATTGGTAAATGTGCGGTTTGGGTTGGTCGTTTTGGCCTTCTGTCTGATGGCGGCGGTCGGACACGCCGAGGCCAAGACAATGAAGGTCTCGACGGCGGCGTTTCCAGAAGGTGAAGCCATCGCGCGGCTGTTGAAGGAAGTTTATCGCCAAGTCGGTCTTGATTTTGAATTGGTGATCCGGCCCGCCAAGCGAAGCCTGAAAGAGGTGAACTCTGGCGCGTCGGATGCCGAACTAGCCCGCATTTCCGGCGTTGACAACGAATACCCGAACTTGGTTCGTGTCATGGAACCTGTTTTTGCTCTGAGTTTCTCCGCCGTCGTGAATGAAAAATCGAAGATATGGATGAGTTCGTGGGACGAGCTTGGTAAACACCGCATCGCTTATCCGCGGGGTTATCGGGTATTGGATATCCGAACGCGGGAGTTGAAGGCAACAGTGGCCCGAAACGCAGCATCGATTGTCAGGATGGTCAAGGCGGGCCGGGTGGACGTTGGAATGGCGGTGACATCAGATGCGGTCCGACTGGCGTCCGAAATCGGCGGCGTAACAGTTTTGAAGCCAGCGGTCGAGACGGTGACGCTTTATCACTACGTTCACGTCAAGCACCGGCGATTGATTCCGGCCATGGAGAAAATCCTGATCGAGTTGAACGACAGCGGTCGCGCCAAGGAACTATTTGAAGGCAAAAATTGAGCCCGTTCACGTGGTTCGGGCTTTTCTGGTGGAGAATTGAACAATGACAGTTCTGGAATGGAGCTCGCAACTTAGTGTCGGTTTCGACGAGATCGACAATGATCATCAAAAGCTTGTTGGCATCCTCAATTCATTAAGCGATGCGGTCGAGACGCGCCAAGATGTGGCGGCCATCGGAACCGTGCTTGATGAATTGCTGAGTTACACCTCGTGGCACTTCAGGCACGAGGAAAGATTGATGCAGACCTACGGCGATCCCGAATTGTTCAACCACAAACAAGAACATGAGGATTTGCTTGAACAGGCTGCTGCCCTAAAAACGCGGTTCGAAGCCGGCGATGCTGCCGTTCCCGCTGAAATGCTGCCGTTCCTCAAGGATTGGCTCACGCACCACATCCTGGAAACCGATATGAAGACCGGACAATTCCTGGCTGCCAATGTGGCCTGAGAAACTTAAGAACCCAGAGTCACAGTTTGAAGCCAATTACTGAAATGTCATCGCGGCGTTTTTCGTCACCCTGATACTGGTTCAGCGCACGACGTAAAATCTCACCCATGTCTTGCATCGGCTTGTTGTTTGATTCGACCAATAATTTGATAAATCTGCGTTTGCCGAAGCTTCGCCGTTTCGGCCCACCTATCTGGTCGGTTAAGCCATCCGAGGTCATATAGTAGCGGCTTTCATCCCCAGTTTGGATCTCGTGCGCTTTGAATGTCGCATTGTGCGGCACACGGCGGTAACCGATCCCCTTGCGGTCACCCTTAATCTCGGTGACGTCGTCCCCGGCGGCATGAAATAGCGAGAATTGTGCGCCGGCGAAGGTCATGGTTTTGGCTCCGGGTGGAATATAGCAAACGCCTAAATCAAGGCCGTCGTTCGACGTGCTGTCGTCGGCGTTCTGATTGAGCGCCTCTTGGATCAGTTGGTGGCTGCGCTGCAGGAGTGTGCTGACATCGCCCGGCATGGTTTCCAGCGTTGCCATTTCCAACGCGCCGTTGGCAATCATGGTCATGAAGGCGCCAGGGACACCGTGTCCAGTGCAATCTCCCAACGCGAGCAACTTTCCCAGCCCCCAGGGCTTACACCAGTAAAGATCACCGCCGACCCTGTCGCGCGGTTCCCACAGAATAAAATACTCATCGGTTGCTTGCTCCAGAGACTCGCGCTTGGGAAGGATCGAGCGCTGGATATGGGTGGCATAATTGATGGAGTCGCGGATGACGTTGAAGGCATCTCGGCGTTCTTTCTCGGCTTTTCTGCGCAGAGATATATCGATGAATGATATCACCGCACCTACGATATCCTCTCCCTTCATGATCGGCGTGCTGTGGTACTCGACCTCCAATGCGTTGCCGTCTTTACACCATAAGACCTCGTCATCGATGCGGTGGGAATCACCGTAGGTGAAGCTCTTGTACATCCAACATTCCTCGACCGGATACTCAGACCCGTCATGGCGATGATGATGGAACAACGGATGGGCTTTCTGGCCGACGATTTCGGTGGCAGCGAAGCCGAGCATTTTTTCGGCTTGCGGGTTAATGAATGTAACGCGCCCTTCCAGATCGACGCCGAATACCCCTTCGCCGACGGATGAGAGTAATAACCGCGCGCGCTCTTCGGCTTCGGCAAGCCGCTCTTCAACGCGTTTGCGCTCCGCAATCTCGCCCGTTAGGCGGCGGTTCCAAAACACAATGACAACAATAACGACCATCACGCCGCCGCCGATGGGCAGGGACCATTGCAAGATGGTTTCGACATCGGTCCCAAACTTAACTTGCAGCGCCATCCATACGTTCTGAATAGCGGCCGCCTCTTCGGTGCCGATGTCGGCAAGCGCCAACTCCAGAATGGGCACCAGTTCAGGCCAGTCCTTGCGGACGGCCATGGAGAGTTCGAGTTTGTAGGTCGTCGGCGCTGCGATTTTGATGTTGGAGAGCTGCGAGCGGGTGATTTCACGTGTGATCGCCGGCAACGCGCCCACGTAGGCATCAATCTTCCCCTGGTCCAAAGCCTTGAGCGCTTCGGCAATATCGTGTTGGGCGACGAGTTCAAGGGATGGAAGATCGCGGCGCAGGCGGATCGATATGAAGTCTCCCTCGACAATACCAACCCGGTAGCCGGTGAGTTCCTGCAATCCGCCAATATAGGGCATACTCTCATTGGCCGCGATGACCACGGGATAGGAGGCGTAGGGCCGCGTGAACGCCAGGAAATTCTCGCGCTCACGGGTTCTCATGATGGCGGGAAGAACATCCACTTTTCTTGCTTTCGCGAGTTCCAAAACTCGGGTGGGCGGCTGTCCGTCAACGGGAGTCATGTCGATGCCTAGACGTCTTGAAACCGCCTTTGCGTAACTCGCCGCAATGCCGCTATGAGCACCATCGGCATCGACAAACTCGAACGGCGGGTGTGCCGGATGGATGCCAAGCCGCAATGTCGGGTGTTCCGCCAGCCAAGCCGATTGGGCGGTGCTCAGATTGAGGAGGAAACCGCTGGCGTCTCCGGCCCGGGAATCACCCAGCCATTTGCGTTGAATGTCGTTTTTCTCGCTGGCGCTGATCGCCGCCATGCCTTTGGTCAGGATAGAAGCCAGCAAAGGCAGGTCTTTTCGGGTTGCGATGTTCAATAGCGACAATGTTGCATTCCCGACCCGGACCTCACCGGACACCACCAAGTCGGTCATCGTGTGCCGTGCTAATAGATGATTGAAAACGGCCAATTCCCCAAGCGCCGCATCGGCCTTGCCGAGACTGACGGCTTTCATGGCATCCTGCGTTCCGGCCACTAAGTGCAGCTTGATTTTCGGATAATCGCGATTGAGGATTTCCTCGTAGAAAAACCCCTTAGGCAGGGAAACGGTCTTGCCGATCAATTCTTCGAGGTTGCTGTACGGCGTGTCGCGGCGGCTCAGGATCGTATTTGGGTTGTGGGCGTAGGGCGGGGTATAGAGCAGATACTTCTCGCGTGCCGGCGTTTTGACGATATTCAACATAACGTCCAGTTTGCCGGTTTTCATCATCTCCAGGAAACCGTTCCATGTCGGGCCCGTTACGTATTCAACTTCGATACCGACCTTTGCCGCCAACAGGTTCATGAAGTCGATGGAGTATCCCCGAGGTGTCCCATCGACGGCAAAATTGAACGGTGGCCAGTCCGTCTCATTGTGAACGCGAATAACGGGATTCTTCGCAAGCCAGTTTCTCTCTGCTGCGTTGAGCGGAACGGGCAGGCTGCCGGAAATGTTTGCAAGCAGATGGTCTTTGGCGATCAACGCCAAGCTCAATTCTTCTTGGTTTCTAAATATGCGGCTGAGCGAATGGACATAGGGTCCCCGCCCCACTAATGAGCGGCCTCGGATGGCTTCGGAGAAGCCTGGGCGATTGGGAAGATAGCGCGACCAGGACTTGTCCGGCTCGGGGTGCACCAGGATTTCACCGTCCCGGTCGGTCAGGAATACATCGAAATCGGAGGAGTGAGCGAGAAGTTCGATAATCCGGTCCATGGCCAGATTGATGACCACAATGCCGCGAAACAGGCCTTCTACATGAACAGGTGTGGAAACGCGAAATGTAGGTCGGATTGGTTCCTCGATTTTGCCCTGCTCCATATTCAGATTGAACCTGGAGTGCCAGAGTCTGCCTTCCGGTATGGATTTCGGGCCCTGGAAATAAAACTTGGTGCCTTTGTCCTGCATGCTCTCGGCAGCAACAATGATGGGTTTAGCCTCGCCCTTGCCCTTAGGCCTGTCGATGCGCACCCGCTCGCGGCCATGCATGTCGAGGAAGCGGACTTGCATATAATCCGTGTTGGCTCCCGCCACGGCATGGAACAGTGAAACCAATGCCCCCCGGTCGGCTTCTTGGTAGGCGGCGGCGTAGCGGTGAGTGAATTCACTGCTCGCCAGGGAAAGGACCTGATTGTTGGCGCTATCGAGAAAATTCCCGAGAATACCGAGTTTGAATGTCGCTTCAGTGGCGGCTTTTCTCTCGATAGGATCAGCCGGTGGTGGTGACTCTTGGCCTAATCCCAAACTGGGCAGCATGATGGAAACGGCGAAAACCAGCACATACCAGACGCCTGCCAACCCAGACACCCAACGGTGGATGGAGAAGCGATTGCTCGCAGGCAGATTGCGGTGGGCCGTATTCAACAAGCGAGTGGTTGTTCGATGCACGCGAGAGGCTTTCCATCATCTGATAGCACGATCTGCTTGCCGCAATGATAGCAGACCAGCCAGAACGGAAAATACTATTGCATGTCAATCTTTGGCAGACGAACGGGTTTAACTTACGACCTCGGCGATGATATCCGCAGCCTCGTCGATCATGTTTTCCGATATATCGAGGTGCGTGACAGCGCGCATGCGGGTCGACCCGGGCGCGCCGATGTGCACGCCACGGGCCAACAGTGCTTCTGAAACCTCCGCCCCACTTTTGCCCGTGCCGGCGACGTCGAAGAACACCAAGTTGGTCTCGACCTCCGATGCATCGATGGCAATGCCCGGGATTTGCGCCAAGCGTCGGGCCAGTTTGCGGGCATTCTCGTGGTCGTCCTTGAGGCGTTCGACGTTGTTTTCAAGCGCGTAAATACCGGCAGCCGCGACGATGCCCGATTGCCGCATGGCGCCGCCGAATTGATGCTTGAAGCGGAACGCGCGTTCGATGAAATCGTCATCACCGGCCAGCACGCCGCCGATGGGGCAGCCCAATCCCTTGGAGAGATCGAGCCAGGTGGAATCCAGATGTTTGGCGTATTCGACCGCCGGCGTGCCGCTTTCGACCACGGCATTCAACAGACGTGCACCGTCCATGTGGCGTTTGAGCCCTTCGTCGGCGGCGGCTTCACAGACTTCCTGTACCAGGCCCACAGGCCACACCGAGCCGCCGCCGGCATTCGACGTGTTCTCCAGCGACAATAGCCGCGAGAACGGCACGTTGCGCCTTTTGGGTCGCACCGCTTCGCGCATTTGATCGGCGCCGAACATGCCGCGCTCGCCTTCGATGGTCCGCATCATTACGCCGGCCATTGCCGCCGGTGCGCCGGTTTCGTTGTGGATGGTGTGTGCGGTTTTGTCGCAGACGACCTCGTCGCCCGGCTGACACCAGACCCGGTAGGCGATAATGTTGCACATGGCGCCGGACGGCAAAAACATCGCCCGTTCCTTGCCCAATAGTTCCGCCACCATCTCTTGTAGTCGGTTGGTGGTGGGGTCGGCGCCGTGCTGTTCGTCACCGACCTCGGCGTTGGCCATGGCGTCGCGCATGGCGCGCGAAGGCTGGGTGTGGGTGTCGGAATAAAGATCGATGCGGGCAGGTGCGGTCATGGCAGAGTTCCTCGGCGGGTTTGTTCGTGTTCGGCTTGGCGCACAATACGGTGCAGGGCGCGGTCATGGATACCCATTTCTTCCAGGTGATCCAAGGTGTTGCGGATATATTCCAGGCAATGGCCGACTTTGCCTTTGCCTTGCAGCACAAGCTCAACGGCGCTGGCGACGTCGAGCCGGCCTGCGTATTGTTCGTGGCCCGGGTCGGCAACGAAGGCCAGGGCCTTGATGCGGCGGCCATCCGGCAGTGCCGTCTCCAGCCAGCGCGGCAGGTAAATGGCAGTGATCATCTCGCGCGCCCACAGCATGGCCAGCACCGTTTCGGCATTGTCTTCGGAAATTCGAAACGCGACGCCTCGGCACGCACCGCCCCGATCAAGCCCGAACACCAGCCCCGGCACGTCCCGTGTGCCCCGGTATTCAACCGAATACAGACAAAGCGCTCGGTGATAGCCGTGCACGACAACAGGCGCGCTTTCGACACAATCGAAGTCCGGATTCCACATCAACGAGCCGTAAGCGAAAACCCATAGATCGCCTGGCGGGCGCTCGATCATTGGCCGGTTTCTTTCGGAATTTTGGTGGACGCCTGGGCCGCCTGGGCCACCTGGACCGCCTTGGGCGTGCGGGTGACCAGAGCCACGCCTATGCCCGCCAAGACCATGCCGGCGATTTGACGCAGCGTGACGACTTCATCAAACAGGAAGAAACTTTCCAGCGCCACAACGGGTGGTACCAGGTAGAACAAGCTGGCGACCTTGGACGCCGCGCCGCGCCGGATCATGGTGTAGAGCAGCGTGAACATACCGATGGAGAGAATGCCCGTGAGCCATGACAGCGCGAAGATGAACTCGCCCGTCCATTGCACAACCCGTGTTTCAAACAAAAATGCACCGGGCAGCACCAGGGCCAGTGCCGCCATCTGCTGGATGGCCTGGCCGGTGCGCAAATCGGTGGCCGAGCCGAAGCGTTTCTGGAACAAGGTGCCGCCGGTGAGGGCCAATAGTCCAACGGTGCAGGCAATTAATCCGATAGTCGGCAAGGCGCTTCCCGAGTTGCCGGGACCGCTTTGCCACAAAATTAGAGATATCCCGGCGAGGCCGAGCACAAAGCCCAACCATTGCGCTGGGCGGATGCGTTCGTCCAGTGCCCAGCCCGCGCTCAGTGCCGTCAACAACGGATGCAGCCCGGTCAGCAGCGCCGCCACCCAGGCCGGTGTGCCGTTGTAGATGGCGACAAATACGGCGGTCAGGTAGGTGCCGTGCAAGGCCATGCCGACAATCACGGTGTTGATGATTTCACGCGCTGTGCGCGGCCACGGCGCGCGGCTGTACCAGGCAAAGATGGTCAAGATCGCGGCGGCGATGGCGAAACGGATGGAGACGAAGGTAAACGGTTCCGCGTAGGGCAGGCCGAACTTGGCGCCGATGAACCCGGTGCTCCACAAAAACACCAACAGCGCCGGCATGGCGACATTCCAGGTCAGGTTGTTGGAGGCGTCGGCGTTGGTTTTCATGGCGCCAAATTAGACCTTCCCCACCGAGCGGGCAATTGCCCGTTGGCCCGCCAAGCGTCGGGCCGTAAACTGCAGCTATGATCGAAGCTTCCCTTCCCGAACGCGAACCCGCCGGCATCGTCTGGATGAAGCGCGGCATGATCGGCTTTGTCGGGTTTGCCGTGCTGCTCGGGCTTTATGTGGGCTATTGGACGCTGATGGCGCGGCAGCTGCAAAACGGCCTTGATGGTTGGATTGATGCGCGGCGCGCGGAGGGCATTGAGATCACCATCGCGCACCGCACGGTCACGGGCTTTCCGGGCCGGCTGCACATGAAGTTGGACGACCTGTCTGTGGTCAGCCGCGGTGCCGCACGTGAATGGCATTGGCAGCTGCCCAAGCTTGAGGCCTGGGCGGTGCCGTGGAAGCTTGGCCATATTACCTATGTGCTTGCGGGCGTGCAGCAGTTGCGCGCCGGGCCGGAGGTCTACGTGATCGCCTCTGACCGGCTCGATGGTCGTGTCGTGTTGCAAGGCCAAGGCACCGGCAGCATCAAGCTGAGGGCCGCCGGGTTTTCCCTGGAGCGCAACAACCAACGCGAAGCGTCGGCGCGTCAGTTAGACCTGGACTTGGCTTGGAGGGCGCGGCCCGGCGACGGCCAGTTCCCGTTGGCTATCGATCTCGGCATTGACGGTGCCGATTTGCCGCCGGCTTGGACAACACCTTTCGGGCGGCGGCTTTCCACCCTGCGCCTTGCCGGCCATATCAACGGGCGCATGCCGGGCGGAGAGTTAATTTCGGTCCTGCAGCAATGGCGCGACGGCGGCGGCACTCTGGAACTGACACGCTTTGCTGCCGAGTTGGGGCCATTAAACGTGCAGGCTGAAGGCACGGCGGCACTGGACCGAAAGCTACAGCCGCAAGGTGCCTTCACGGTGCGCGCCGAGCGCTATCTGGAAACGGTGCAAGCGTTAGTCAACGCGCGGCTCATGCGGTCGATCGACGCGACGGCGGCGAAACTGGTGCTGACCGTTATCGCCAAGCGCCCGTCGGGGCGAGAGCCTTTTGTGGAAACGCCCCTGACATTGCAAGACCAAGTGCTTTCCGCCGGGGACCTCAGGTTGGTCAGGTTGCCTCGCATCAATTGGCTGCGGTTGGACGGGCTAGTGCTGCCGGGGGCAGGGCCCGGGGCGGGTAAGGAGCCATGAGGCCGCTGTGTCTTTTGTTGGCTGTGTTTTTATGGAGCGCTGATGCGCTCGGGGCTGAGAAACCATCCCTCGCGGGCCGCATGCTGGTTGCGGCTGAAAAGCTTCGCGATCCCTATTTTGAACATGCCGTCGTCTATTTGCTCGAACACGATGCCGAGGGCGCCGTCGGTATCATCGTCAATCGCAAGGTCGGCGCGGGCTCATTGGCCGATTTGGTGGCGGACCCAAACGGATATTTGAACCTGAATCGGCACGTGGACCTGTATTTCGGCGGCCCGGTGGCGATGACGAAATTGTTTGTATTGCACGACGGCAGCTATCAGGGGCCGGGCACAGTGACATCGCCCGGCGGCATCGCCATGACTGGCGAGAAAACCATCGTTGAAGTCATTGCCGATGGCCGCGGGCCCCGGCAACACCGGTTTATGACCGGCTACGCGGGCTGGGGCGCCGGGCAGTTGGAGGGTGAGATATCGCACGGCGATTGGCTCGACGCGCCGCCGGACCGCGCCTTGATATTTGAGAGCACCGGCACCACCGAAGAGATCTGGCGCCAAGCTTTGGACAAAGCCGGGCTGACGCTTTAAGGGCGGGTTGAATCTCGCCGCCGCCGCCATCATCATGTCCGCATGATCCTTACAGATACATTCAATGGTTTTGTGCGCCCCGACGGCAGCGTCGGCGTGCGCAACCATTTGCTGGTCATGTCGGTGACCGGCCTGACGGGACCGACAGCCAGGCGCATCGCAGCCATCGTGGCGGATACGGTAGTGGTCGATTATCCTTACGGCACCGCCGCCATGACCCCAATTGGTGGCGACGGTGACCTCCACGATCGCGCCCTGGTCGGTTTCGCCACCAACCCGAACGTCGGCGCGGTACTGATCATTGGCGCCAACCCGCCGCGCACCGAAGCTTTGGCAGAAAGGATTGCGGTCTCGGGTAAGCCGGTGCGTGCAATCACCCTCGATGAGTGCGGGCATGACGCCATCACCTTGACCGAACGCGGACTGAGAATGGCGGCGGAACTGGCGAAGGCGCTTTCGCGCCAGCGCCGTGAACCCGTGCCGACGTCGGCGCTTTATGTAGCGCTTGAGTGCGGACGTTCCGACCCGTCGTCGGGGTTGGTGACCAATCCGTTGATGGGCCTGATTGCCGATGCGATGGTTGATTTGGGTGGGTGCGCGATCATTGGTGAAAGTACGGAATGGCTGGGGGCGGAACACTTGCTGGCGGCGCGCGCGGTCTCGGACGATGTGCGCGATGACATTATGGCCGCTGCCCGGCGGCGCGAACAATTGGCCGTTGATGCCGGTATTGATCTGACCGGCAACAATCCCGACCCGACCAATATCGCCGGCGGGCTCTCAACGATTGAGGAGAAATCGCTCGGCAACATTGCCAAAAGCGGCAGCCGGCCGATCCAAAGCGTGGTCCGTTGGGCCGAGCCGCCATCGGGCCCCGGCATGCACCTGATGGATGCTGCTGCCTACGCCCCTGAATCGCTCAGCGGTTTCGCCGCGTCCGGTGCGCAACTGATGCTGTTTTCCACCGGTGTGGGCAACAGTTACGTCAACTCAATCTCGCCCACACTGAAGCTGAGCGCCAACCCCGAGACCTGCGAGCGGCTGGGTCAGCAATTGGATTTCGCCTGCCCCGAGCTGTTCCAGGGCGGGAAGACGCTTGAGCAGGCAGCGGAACAGTTGGGCGCGGTGATCCTCGACGTGGCGTCCGGCACCCGCACCTGGGGCGAGATTTTGGGCGAGGGCGGCGAAGCTTTCACCCGGTTGGGGGAATCGCTATGAGCGCACAAACAGCAAGCGCCATCCGGCTGCATGGAGATGACCATGTGGCGACGGCGCTCAGAGCCTTGAAGGCGGGCGAGACGGTCCGGCTCGCGAACGCCGGTGACATCGCCGTTTCTGAAGATATCGGCATTTGCCACAAGTTCGCGGTGGTGGCGGTAGCGACCGGCGAGCGGGTGAAAAAATACGGCGAGGTGATCGGCGTGGCCAGCGCGGACATCGCGCCGGGTGAGCATGTTCACGTGCACAATCTTGAATCCCTGCGGGCGCAAAATCTTGCGAGCCAAGCATGAGCGAGTCGAATACGAGTGAACACGAATTTCTCAATGCCGGATTCGAGACGCCGGCCATGGAACTGGTCCGTACACCGGCATTTCAATCCAAGCGCTTGGAATGCTGCGGTGTTGACCCTGCCGCGCATGGCGCCAACTGGGCGCCCGGCCTGTTGGGGACGGATTGCTTCCAGCACTTGGGCGATGTCGGCCAAAGCATTGCGGGATCCGTACATGTGGACATGCGCCTGATCCAATCGCATCCCGTGCCGCTGGCGCGGCTGCTTACCATCCAAGGCCGCACCGAGCGCGTGATTGATGCACCGCGCGGGCCGATATCCGCCATGGTTTTCACGTTCAAGGACCCGGATGGCCCGGATAGCAAGGTGGCGTTTCGCGTCGAGATCGGTGTGCTGATGCCGACCCCCGACACCATGGACCGCCCCCCAATGGCCCGGTCCGCAAGCGTGCCGCCCACCGATCCACCTACTGATCCGCGTGACGGCTTCGTGAAACACGGTGCGAGGCAGTTGGAACCTCAGCATGTGCAGGCCTACGGCGGTGCGCGTAACCCAATCCATCTCGATCCCGAATTTGCGCAAAATTTGGGTTTCCGTGCGCCCATCGCGCATGGTGTGATGACGGCGGTCTATTTGTTAGGTGCGCTCGACACACCCACCGCACCCACGCGCCTGGATGCCAGCTTCAGCTTTCGCCGCCCGGTGTTCTGGGATGATGCCATGGAGCTTTGGGCCAGTGAATTTGGGGGCGACGAGAGCTGCTATCGCAGCCTTAACGATGTGGGCAAAGTGACGGCGGAGATGGCCGTTGCGCGGGCCGATTACGCCTGAAGGCAGGCCTCCCACTCAGGGATGCCGCTGAACCGTTCCACCAGGAAATCGATGAAGGCGCGCACGCGGAGCGACAGATGCCGGGTTTGCGGATAGACGGCATAGGCGCTACGCGCTGGCAATACGTAGTCGCTCATGACGGGGACAAGAAGGCCGGCTTCGATGTCGCGCCAGGCGACAAAGGCAGGCAACACGGTTATGCCAAGCCCGGCCAGCGCAGCGGATCGGAGAAAGTCGCCGCTGCTGGCATTCATACGCGTGGGTAGACGGACGCTGACCTCGCGCCCTTTCGGATCGATAAACTTCCATGCCCGGCCCGGCCCAAGGGTGTAGTGCAGCATGTCGTGCGATTTCAGGTCATTGGGCTCGCGCGGCTCACCGCGGGCGCGAAGATAGTCGGGGCTGGCGCAAAGGGCCAAGCTGATCGGCGCCAAGCGCCGGGCCATGTGGCTGGAATCGTCCAACTCAGCGATGCGGACGGCGAGGTCGAAACCTTCATCGACCAAATCAATTTGCCGGTCGCTGAAATCCAGGTCGAACACCACGCCGGGGTGTTTGGTGGCAAAATCGGTGATGGCGGGTGTCAGGTGCAAAAGCCCGAACGAAAGCGGCGCTGCCACCTTGAGAGATCCGACAAGTGCCGCCTTGCTGTCTGCGGTTTCGGCATTCAGCTCATTCACGTCAGCCAGGATGTGCAGAGCGCGCTGATAATAGCTGCTGCCCGCATCGGTCAGGTTGGACCGCCGTGTGGTACGGTTCAGTAACTGCACACCGAGCCGCCCCTCCAAATCTACCAAGCGTCGGCTGACGGCGGATTTCGCCACCCCCATCTGTTCCGCCGCCCGGCTGATGGAGCCGGCCTCGACGATGCGCACAAAGGCGCTCATGTCCTCCAGTTGACCCATAATTATTGTTCTAAATAAAAGAACAATATTTTGCAATAGCAGCTGTTTATCCGAAAAAACACAACGGTTAAGGTGTCGCCATCAGTTCACAAACACCACGCGTCGAGGCTTTGATCCGGCGACGCAACTATGAAAAGGAAAGACCATGTCGACTATTCAACATCTTGCTGCGCCCGTGGGGCGCGTTCTTATCTCGCTTATGTTCGTCGTTTCCGGCGTCAACAAAATCAGCGGCTACACCGGCACCCAGGGCTATATGGAAGCCATGGGTGTGCCCGGTGAATTGTTGCCGCTGGTGATTGCGCTGGAGATCGGCGGTGGGCTGGCGATCATCGTCGGTTGGCAGACGCGATTGGCAGCACTGGCGCTTGCCGGCTTCTCGCTATTGTCGGCGCTAATGTTCCATGCCAACTTCGCCGACCAGATGCAGATGATCATGTTCATGAAGAACGTCAGCATTGCCGGCGGTTTCTTGTTCCTGGTTGCGCACGGCGCGGGCGAATATGCTCTGGACAACCGTACGGGCAGCCGCGTTGCTCTCGCGGGCAATGCTTAAGGGAGGATTGAATGAACGTATCGCTTGAGAACTCAGTTCAGGCAGCAACTGTCCGGGAGGTGAGCCAGCTCACCCCCGGCATGCCTGCCTCCGACGGTGCCGGCGTACAGCTAACGCGCATCGTCGGCTCTCCCATGGTCGATATGGTTGATCCGTTTTTGTTGTTGGATGCCTTCGGTTCCGACAAGCCGGGCGATTATATCGCGGGGTTCCCCGATCATCCGCACCGGGGTTTTGAGACCGTCACCTACATCCTGGCCGGTCGCATGCGCCACAAGGACAACGCCGGCCACGAGGGCGTCATCGGTCCGGGTGACGTGCAATGGATGACCGCCGGGCGGGGCATTGTGCATTCCGAAATGCCTGAGCAAGAAGACGGCCTGTTGATGGGGTTCCAGCTTTGGGTCAATTTGCCGGGCAAGGATAAAATGACCGCGCCGCGCTATCAGGAATTTCCGGCATCGGAGATAGCCGTCGAAGATTTAGACGGTGGTGGCACGGTCAAGGTGATTGCCGGGCGAACCGACGCCGGTGCCGAGGGTCCGGTAAAAGATATATCGACCGATCCGTTGTATCTCGACGTCACGCTAACCCCCGGTGCGCACTTCGGCCAATCCGTGCCGGCACCGCATGGTGGTTTTATTTATGTCTTCGAGGGCAGCGTTAGTGTTGGCGCCAATGGCACCGAAGTTCCCACCGGTACCCTCGCCGTACTGGATGAAGGGGCGCGAGTGGAAGTAACGGCCAGCGACACCGGTGGGCGGTTTTTACTGATCAGCGGCAAGCGCCTGAATGAGCCCGTGGCGCGCGGCGGCCCGTTTGTCATGAACACCCGCGCCGAAGTGCTGCAGGCGTTTCAGGACTATCAAGCCGGCAGGTTTTAGCGTGAGTCCAACACCGCCATTGACCACCCCGCGATTAGCGGGGACCATGGCTCATTGGTGAACGATAGCGAACGATATGATCATGAGTAACGGAATCTATGAAAACCTGACGCAACTGGGCGGAGATGGTGAAGTCCCGGATAACCCCGACGACGCCGTTTTGGAAGCGGTGCCCAATCCGCATCAGGAGACCGACTATCTGGTGCGGTTTACGGCGCCTGAGTTTACGTCGTTGTGTCCCGTGACCGGGCAGCCGGACTTCGCGCATTTTGTTATCGATTACGTACCGGAAGACGCCATTGTTGAGAGTAAGTCGTTGAAATTGTTTTTGGGGGCGTTCCGCAATCACCCGTCGTTCCACGAAGATTGCACGCTCACGGTGGCCAAGCGCATCGAAGACGCGATCAGTCCCAAATGGCTGCGCATCGGCGGCTATTGGTATCCACGCGGCGGCATGCCGATTGATGTTTTTTACCAAACCGGCGATCCGCCTGAAGGTTTGTGGCTGCCGGATCAGGGCGTGGCACCCTACAGAGGGCGCGGCTGAAGTAGGGAAATTGAGGGGGTGGGGAAATGAAGTCGTCTGCGTGGCGCATTTTATGTTCGACGGATACGGTGCTGGCCATCATCGGCACGCTGTTCGCGGTTTTCTCGGTCATCCTCAATCAGCAATGGGCCGGTGAGCGCCACAGCCAGGCTGGCGTCATGGCCGAAGAGCGCGCCAAATTGTTGAACGAGGTTGTCTTGGTCGCCGATACGCGGCGCGAAGCCGTACGCCTGCGGGACCTCAATACGCTCTATACGGCGCTCGAGGGGCTTGCCACGGATGAAGCCGGGCGGACGCACTTGAGCGAAGAAGCGCTGCGTGCCTACGAGATCGCATTGGTCTCGATGCTGAAACACGATGCCGGAGCCGATTTCGATGAGGTCGCCTTTAAGTTCGAGGCCTTGGCTACCGAAGCACGCGGCGGCGATGGCCCGGCGCGGTTGAAAATCGCGCGCGAATTTGTCCGTCTGTTGGGCGTGGTCAACAAGAAGCACACCCGATTGCGGGCGCGTGAACAAGCCATCGATCGCGAACTGGCGGGGCTACGCCGTAAAGCGGCGGAACTGACGACCATCGCCGTCTACCTGCAGGTGTTCGGCCTCATATTAGTCATGCTGGCGACGATCATCGGCCTCAAGCGGATCGAGTTTGCGGTAGACGCCTAAACTGGCGAGTTTTCACCTTTAAACACGAGCCCGTGAGATCAAGGGCCGTCGCGTTGACTTGGTTCTAAGAATCCCGCATGTGGTGGTCACGACCCGAGGCAAAAGGGGGGCCGAAGGATGTTTCGATGGGCATACGGATTGGGGGCGCTGGCGTTGCTGGGTGTCATCGCGAGTGGCAGCCAGGTTGTGGCCGGCAATCCGCTGATCACCTTGACGCAAACCGGCTGTCAGTTTGTTGAACCCGAGGGCAAAGACTTGGGCATCAAGCCGATGTCGGCGAAGGAATGCCGCACCTACAATAAGAGCACGCGGAAATCCCGCCTCAAGGGCCACAAGCCGTTGGACCTTGCACCCGGCGAATACACCTTCGAAGTGCGCAACACCGATGTGCCCTATGAACTCGGGTTCTATCTCCGCGCCGCCGACCGCGATTTGATGCCGTTCATGCCACGCGTGTCAGGCGGCGGCATTCACAAAGGCCAAAGCAAGAGTTTCACGGTAAATCTGGTGGAAGGCGACTACGTCTATTCATGCCCGTTCAACCCAACCATCAATTACCGCATCCGCGTCAAATAATCCAAGCCGCCACCATCGTCTTTGCAGTCCCGGCTAGGGGCTGGTAATTTTCGCCGGTAATTTCGGAGGCGAAAAAAATGAAAGCACGGGTGGATTGGGCCGGCGGTCTACGGTTCATCGGCGGCACGCAAAGCGGCCAGTCAATCATCATGGAAGCATCGGCTATGGAAGGGGCGACGCGCGTTGGTGCTTCGCCCATGGAGGTTGTGCTGATGGGAATGGGCGGGTGTTCCAGTTACGATGTGGTCTCTATCTTGAAAAAGATGCGCCTGGCGGTAGCGGACGTGATCTGCGACATGGAGGCCGAGCGCGCCGACGCGGTGCCGGCGGTATTCACCAAAGTCCACATGGCCTTTACGGTGAAAGGCGACGTGCCGCTGGCCAAGGCGGAAGAAGCTGTCCGGCTGTCGGTGGAGAAATATTGTTCGGCGTCCAAGATGATTGGCATGACCGCTGAAATCACCACCTCGACTGAGGTCGTGGCGGCGGACTGACGAGCACCGACATGAACCTGGCCCTTTGGCTTGAGCGCGCCGGCAAGGCGTTTCCTTCCAACCCCGCCGTGGCGCTGGGCGAAGCCGTGGTGCACGATTATGCTACATTGGCGGCGCGCGCCTCGAAGCTGGCTGGCGGTCTAGCGGATTTGGGCCTCAAGCCCGGCGACCGGGTTGCTATTTGCTCCAAAAACCGCCCGGCTTACGTTGAGGCCATGTACGGCATCTGGTGGGGCGGGTTTGCCGCTGTGCCGGCCAATGCCAAACTGCACGGTGCAGAGCTGGGCTATATCCTTGAGCATTCCGGTGCGCGGGTGTGCTTGGTCGGGCCTGAGCTGGCCGCAGCCGTGGATGCGCACGCGCCGGAAGTTCTAGAGCATCTCATCGTTTTCGGCGGCGACGATTACGACAAACTTTTTGTACGTCCCTCAGTGCTTGCCGAAGCGGCACCCGACGATCTGGCGTGGCTGTTCTACACGTCAGGCACTACCGGCAGGCCCAAGGGCGCCATGCTGACGCACCGCAACCTCTACGCCATGGCGCTTGCCTATCATAGCGACATCGATCCGGTCGACCCCGGTGACGCCATTGTCCATGCCGCGCCCATGAGTCATGGGTCGGGCATTTACATGGTGCCCCATGTGCTGGCGGCAGCGTGCAATGTGGTGCCCGAATCGGGTGGTTTCGAACCCGAGGAGATTTTCCGTCTCGCCGATGTATGGCCGGGCACATCGCTGTTTGCGGCTCCCACCATGGTCAAGCGTATGACTGAATGCCCCGCCGACCCGCCGAGGCAAGGTTTTCGCGCTATCAGCTATGGTGGCGGACCGATGTACGTGGAGGATGCCCGCGCCGCGCTGCAGCGTTTCGGCCCGTGCTTGGTGCAAATCTACGGCCAAGGCGAAAGCCCCATGACAATCACGGTATGCAACCGCCAAACCGTCGCCGATAAAAACCATCCGCGCTGGGCGGAGCGATTGGCGTCTGTGGGCATTGCTAACTCGGCGGTGGCGGTGCGGGTCGCCGATGCCGACGACCGCACATTGCCGCCGGGCGAGACCGGCGAAATTCTGGTTGCCGGTGACGCGGTGATGAAGGGTTACTGGAACAATCCCGAAGCTAGTGCCGAGACGCTCAAGGGCGGCTGGCTGCACACCGGTGATCTCGGCGCCATGGACGAAAACGGTTTTTTGACGCTGAAAGACCGCGCCAAGGACGTGATCATCTCGGGCGGCTCCAACATTTATCCACGCGAAGTGGAGGAGGTTTTGCTCGAGCATCCGGACCTTCGCGAAGTCTCGGTGATCGGCAGGCCGCATCCCGAATGGGGTGAGATCATCGTCGCCTACGTGGTCGGCGATGCGCCTGAGGCGGAGCTTGATGAGCTGTGTTTGAACCGCATCGCGCGCTTCAAACGCCCCAAGGCCTACGTGCGCTTGGAGGCTTTGCCAAAAAACAACTACGGCAAGGTGCTGAAAACCGAATTACGGCAGTTGGACAAATAACACGACCAGCCCGAACACCACCAAGGCGGCGCGTATCCATATTGGTTTCGGCGCGATGATGCCGAACGAGATGGAGCCGAGCCCGACGCCGATTTTTCCCGCCGATAGCAATGCCATAGCGGTATCGGTCTCAAGCGCGATCAATGCCGGGTTGGCGATCATGCCGAGCGGGATTAGATAGAGCCCGATCCCCAGCAGCATGGCGTGGCCCGCGACGCGCAGCCAATTCTCCTCGACCATGCCGGCGGCAATAAACACTGCGCCGCAAACCGGCGGCGTGATGGTCGAGAGCAGCGCAAACCAAAAGACGAACAAGTGCGCCTGCAAGGGCGCCAATCCCAGCGACTGCAACGCCGGTCCGGCAACAGAAATGCAAATCACGTAGGCCGCCGTGGTCGGCACCTCCATGCCCAAAATCAGACAAGCCAGCGCCGTCAATAGCAATGCCGGCCACAACGCATCGCCGGACGCAGACAAAATCAGCGACGTGATTTTCACGCCCAGCCCGGTCTGGCCCAAAACACCGATGACGATCGACGCGCAGACGATGATCGCTGCGATCATGGCGATCTGCTTGCCGGCGTTGGTCGCGACGGCCTCCATCCGCTCCAGCGTGCGCGGCCATGAAAACGTCAACCGCGCATCTAACAACAACATCACGAAGGCCGCCAATATCGCCACGCAAGCGGCAAATTGCGGCGTGAACCCGCCGATGAACATACGCTCGAGCAGTACGGTAAACGGCACAGCGAAAAACAAAGCCGTTATCACCACGATTTTTGTCGGCGGCTGATCTTCCTTGGACAGCCCGGCCAACTCATAGCGGGCGGCGAAGGCGTTGATGCCGATCCACACCGCAGCGAAATACAAGATTGCCGGCAACAGGGCGGCGGCGACAATACCGGTGTAGGGAATGCCGGTCAGTTCCACCATGACGAACGCGCCCGCACCCATCAGTGGCGGCATGATCTGCCCGCCCGATGACGCGACCGCCTCCACCGCACCGGCAAGTGCGGGCGGATAGCCGAGTTTGCGCATGGCCGGGAGCGTTATGGCGCCGGTGGACGCCACGTTGGCCGATGCCGAGCCCGATATGGAGCCGAAAAACGCTGACGACAATACCGAGACTTTCGCCGCACCACCCTTTAATCGACCCGCCGCAGCGGCAGCCAAATTCATGAAGCCCTGGCCCGCTTCGCCAGCGTTCAGCACCGCCCCCATGATCACAAAGATGGCGACGATATTGACGGAGATACCGGTCAGGCTGCCCCAAATGCCGCCTTCGGCAATGGTTAGCGTGCCCAGGAAACTCTCCACCGGCAGACCTGGATGGCCGAACTCACCGGGCAGGTATTGGCCAAGCAGCCCGTAGGCGAGCGCGATGGCGGCCACCAATGGCAGCGGCCAACCGATGGCGCGCCGGGCCATTTCCAGAACGACGGCCAAAATGATAATGGCCATGGCCAACTGGTAAGAGCCCTCGAGAGCGCCGTACTGATCGGAAAGCGCCGCCTCGTTGGCGACGATATATAGACTGCAACTGATGCCCGCCAGTGCCCACACCGCACCGACGATAAGACCGCGCCGCGTTTCGGCCGTGAACAGAAATATCCAAGGCAAGGCGAGCACGAGATGCAGCGGTCGGGCAACCAGATTTGGCACCAGACCGGAAAAAATCAGTCCGATATGAAAAGCGATGGAAACGGTGCCCAAGGCCGAAAATATAAGGCGTTTGGGCACCGTCATCACATCAATTGACCGGTCCGCTTAGCGGATCGCCGCAGGCACCTTGATGCCGGCTTCGTTGTAGTATTTCAACGCGCCCGGATGCAGTTTGCCGTAGACATTGACCAACAGCTCGCCCGACACGCCGTTCCACCAGGCATGATCAGCGCCCATGGCTTTCTTCTGCTGCCAATAGGTTTTGGTGATCGCATAGGCGGTATCATTGCTCATGGCGGTGGTGGTGTGCGCGACAACCGGCAGCGACGTGGTCACGGTGCCGGAGCTAACGCCGGCATAGGTGCCGCTGGGGATAAGCAGCTTGGTGCGCTTGGTTTTCTTCACTTGTTCGTCGTTCAACGACAGCAACGTAACACCGGTGGAGGCGGCGGCTTCGATGACGTTCGGCGCGGGCCACGATCCGGCGGTAACAAAACCGTCGATCTGCTTGTTCTTAAGCGCGCTGACGGCGGCGTTGAGCTCAACATTGGCGAGTTTCACTTTGCCCTCAAGCCCGAATAGCTTGAGATACTTGGCACCTTCCTTGGCGCCGAACGAGCCCTTGCCGATGAGCATGGTTTTACCGGCCAGATCGGCAAATGTTTTAACGCCCGCGTCTTTGCGCATGACGAAGTGCATGGTCAGCGACGGGATCGGGAATAGGGCGCGGATTTCCTTGAATTTCGGGTTGGGCTTGGCTTTGAACATCGCCGCGCCGTTTTGTGCCAGCTTCACCAGCACCGGCGGCGTGGTGAACACGTAGTTGCCCGACCGAACGGCCGCTTCTTTGACGTTCTGGACAGAGCCCTGGCTCTCTTCAACGGTGACGATGATACCGCCGTTTGAGCCCTTTTTCATGGCTTCGGCGATCTGCACGGCCATCTGGTAATAGGACGACGTGGTTTTCGCCGACTTGTAGGTGACGCGTGTTTCCGCCTGCGCGGTTGTCGCAGCAAGCGCTAGAACTGCTGCGGATGCGCCGAGTGGTTTCCAAATTTTCATGTGTTCCCTCCGTGAATATTTCGCAACAAGCCGGATGGTGGATGGTGGATGTCCTCCCGTCGCCTGCGGCGGCGACAACTTATCAGGCCACATCCTCCATGCAACACACATTGCTGATGCGCATGGAACTCGTTTTAGCCCGCATTATTTGATGGTGTTTCATTCCACGGATAGAGCCGCGGCACGGTGATATTGAGCACGCCAGCCACGGCAATGGCGAGGGCGGAACCAATAAAAAATTGCGTCCAATCGTCCGGCCGCAAGGCGCCCAGCGAGACAATGACCAACAGCATGGGCAGATCGAGAAAATGCGTGAACGAAGCCAGCTGTTCGCCGCGGGCACGGATGAGTTCGGGTGTCCATTCGCCTTTGTTGGCGGCGTCGCGGCTCAGCCGGCGCAAGCGCACAAAGAAAATCCGCGTGATGGTATTGCCTTCAATGAACTCAAACGCGAACAGTCCGACCATGCCGGCAAGCCACGGTACGTCGAGGAACTCCCATCCCTCGTAGAACTCGATGATCAGCCATGTGCCGCTGGCCATCAGCAACAAAGCGCCCGGTACGACCACGCCATCATAGAAAACGCCGATCAACGACACCAATTGCCCAAATTGAAGGAGATCGCGGGTCTGACGCGAGCGCATGTCGCAAACGAAAACACCAATCAATCCCGCGCCCATCAGGGTCAGGCCGATCAGGTGAGCGAACCGAAGCAGCGTGAACGCGTCCATCCTATGCGGCCTCCGCCCGGATGCGGAGCTGCGGTTTAAATACAGCCAGAGCAATGGCGACAACGATTAGTGCCAGATTTATCGCACCGGCAATGGCCTCTGTGTTTTCGGCGGCGTGAAACGCGGCGTCCAAGGCACCGGTTTCGACAGCCGCAACGGCCAGATCCCGCATCTGCTCGGCCAGCGGCGTCAGCACGGCGGCGCCATTGATGGCGATCGCGGCCACGACGCAAAGCTTGGCGCGCAACCAATTTTGCCGGAGCAGTGGCTTGCGCCTAATCACCAGCGCAACGCCACTCAGTAGCGTAAGAATGATGCCGGCGGTCGTCAGCCCAATGGTCAATCCGTATTTGGCTTGCTGGTAGGCGGCAAATGTCTCCATTGTTCCGCCACCAATCAAATGGCTGTTGGCCAGTTGTCCGAGCACAATGTGGGCCGGTATAGAACCGACGAATATGCATACGGCCAGGATATGGATAGTACGGGTTAGCTTCCGCATCATGCGGTCTCCTTTTCGATTTTGATTCTGAGTGTACGAATGACGTTGAGTGCAGCACGCAATTGGGCGGCATCCGCATCATCGGTCATGGTGTTGGCCCACTGGGCTTGGTCGTTGGCCACAAGGGTGAGGCGTCGGCGCCCCTCCGGCGATAACGCGACCAGTTTCGCGCGTTTGTGGTGAGGGTTCTCGCGCAGCTCGACCAATCCTTCTTTCTCGAGAATGTTGACCGTGCGTTGAACGCCTTGGCGGGTCAGACCCATCTCGCGCGCAATGTTCGGCACCGGTGCGGCGCGTCCATCGAGCATGCCCATCACCTGCCAGCGTGCACTCGTCAAACCGACATCGGATGTCAGCTGATCGCCCGCTGCCAACAAGGCCCCGTTGAAACGGAACGCTTCCAATAAAAGCTCGGTGAACGCGGCTCCGGCATCTGTGTGGTTCATGGTGCATCTCCTATAAAGACAAGTAAGTGTCATATTGACAATTAATTGTCAATTTAAATAAACCGATTGCGGCACAACGGAGACGTTGACGCTAATTCAAGTAGATTGTCGGGTCGGTAATGCCGGCTTTCTCGAACCCGCGACGCCTCAGCATGCAAGCGTCGCACGCACCGCAGTGGGTGAAATCACGGGGGCCGTCCAGTGGGCCGTCCAGTGGGCCGTCTGGCGGGTCGTAGCAGCTGAGCGTATGCGCGTAATCCACGCCCAGGCCGGTGCCAAGCTCAACAATGCCGGCTTTGGTGAGCTGCATTAGCGGCGTGTGGATAGTCAATCCGCCGTCGTCTTCAACACCGACTTTGGTGGCCAGGTTGGCCATGGCCTGAAAGGCCGCTATGTATTCGGGCCGGCAATCGGGATAGCCGGAATAATCGAGCGCGTTGACGCCGATAAAGATATCCTTTGCACCCTCGACCTCGGCCAAGGCCAGGGCGTGGGATAGAAAAATCGTATTGCGCGCCGGAACATAAGTAACGGGGATGCCGCCGCCGATCTCCGATTCCGCGCGGCCCTTGGGTACGGCGATATCATCCGTCAATGCCGAGCCGCCATAGGCCCTAAGATCGATATCGGCGATCACGTGGCGCTCGGCCCCGGAAGATTGCGCGACCGCCTTGGCGGCTTCAAGCTCGCCCGAGTTGCGCTGACCGTAGCGGAAGCTGAGTGCAACGATGGAAAACCCGTCACGGTGAGCGACAGCTGAGATGGTGGCGGAATCGAGACCGCCACTCAGCAAAATGACGGCCTTAGGCAGCCCGGGCCTCGCGGCGGCGTATCAGCCACCAAACCACAAGCGCGCCGAGCATTTTGCTCACCGTCATCGCGACCACGCCGACAAGCGAGAAATGTCCGATGATCGCCAGAAACGCGATGCTGTCCAACGGCGTGCCGATAAGGCTCGACAGCAAGATGCGCTGGCTGAACGGGCGGCGGGTGAAGGAATAGACGGCCCAATCGGCGAACTCGCTGATCAGGAAGGCGCTGAGACTGGCCACGGCGACGAATGGGTTGGCCATGAAATAGCTGGCGGCGGCGGCGGCCAGCATGGCGATGATCACCCGGTGGCCGATTTCACGCTGGGCGAAATCGCGGGCGACGAAAATTAATCCGACCACCAGAGACATCGGCGGCCACATTTCCCCGCCCGGCAGTTCGACAAGCGGCACCACCGTGAAGCCCCAATTGACCAGCACGATAAGCCCGATATAGAAGGCGGTGAACCGGAACGCCATATCCAAACACTCTACTCACTCTGTTTCGGCGCGACATATATAGTATGGTTCGGGTATTGGTCCAGCATTGCATGTTCACGGAAGCGAGAAAATGACGGAAAACGCCACCTCTGATATCCGCGCCGATATCCGCGAACAGGCCCGGGTCGAGGGGTTCGATAGGGTCGGGTTCGCGTCTGCTGAGGCTGATCCGAAGGATCGTGCGGCATTGGGAGAATTCTTAAATAACGGTTGGCACGGCGACATGGACTGGCTCGCCGGAGTGAGTTGGAGCGACGATAATCCGCGCGGCACGCCCAAAGCCCTGATGGATGATGCTCGTTCGGTCATCGTGCTCGGCGTCAACTACGGGCCCGACGCAGACCCGCTGGAGATTTCAAGCCGCACCGATAGAGGCGCTGTTTCTGTCTATGCGCGTCCGCCCAAAGATTATCATGATGTGGTGAAAAAGCGCCTCAAGCGCTTGGGCCGTTGGTTGGTTGAACGCCACCCGGGAGCTGGTGTTAAAGTGTTTGTCGATACCGCGCCGGTGATGGAAAAACCGCTAGCCGCACGCGCTGGCATTGGCTGGCAGGGGAAGCACACCAATCTGGTGTCTAGGCAATTTGGGTCGTGGCTGTTTTTGGCGGAGATATTCACCACACTGGATATTCCGCCCGACGCGCCCGAGCCCGATCACTGCGGCAGTTGCGATTTGTGCATCAAGGCCTGCCCGACCGATGCCTTCCCGGCGCCCGGCCAACTCGATGCGCGGCGATGCGTGTCCTATCTGACCATCGAACACAAAGGCGCCATTGAACCGGACCTGATGGCGGGCATGGGCAATCGGATCTACGGGTGCGACGATTGCCTGGCTGTTTGCCCTTGGAACAAGTTCGCCCGGCCTGCCCTCGACCCGGCTTTCCAGCCGCGCCCCGATTTGGCCGCGGCCCGATTGGTGGAGTTGGCTGGCTTGGACGAGGCTGAGTTCAAGGCCATGTTTCAGGGTTCACCCATCAAACGCACAGGCCGCGAGCGGTTTGCGCGCAACGTTTTAATTGCAATTGGCAACAGCGGCGATGCGGCATTGCTTGATATCGCCGAAACTCTCAGCCGCGATCCGTCTCCGTTGGTGGCTGAAACTGCGCGCTGGGCAATGGCAAGGCTTTCGCGGCTTGACGCAAGCCCGCCGGGAGACAACCATTCCAGCGAAACGGTTACCCATGTAGGGGAAAGGACGCCGACATGATCGTTGATCGCATAGTGATGGCTGTTGGTCTGATGATCGCCAGCCTGTTGGGGTTCATCGCGTCGCCGGCGTTGGCGGCGCCGCCGGCGTTGGCGGCGCCGCCGGCGGCCGGCTCCGTGTTCAAGGACTGCAAGACCTGCCCCGAGATGGTGGTGGTGCCCGGCGGAATTTACCTCATGGGGTTGGGCGCCAAGCGCAAGCGCGACGGCCCTGTGCATCGGGTCAACATCAAGCGCCCCTTCGCCATTGGCCGCTATGAGGTGACGTTTCGTCAATGGTATGCCTGCGTCGCCGATGGCGCATGCCGGCACAAACCTGACGATCACAAATGGGGCACGATCCGGCGACCCGTCATCAATATCACATGGGATCAGGCGCAAAATTATACGAAATGGCTCAGCCGCACGACCGGGCATACCTACCGATTGCCGTCGGAGGCCGAGTGGGAATACGCCCACCGGGGCGGCACCACGACGAAATTCTGGTGGGGCGATGACATCGGAACCAAAAACGCCAACTGTCGCGATTGCGAGTCGCGGGCATGTTGCACGGCGAAAGATCACTCGTGCTGTTCACACGGCACGCAGCCCATCGGCACCTTCAAACCCAACCCCTTCGGTCTGTTCGATACCGCGGGTAACGTGTTTGAATGGACGGCGGATTGCTGGAATCCGGACCACCGCGGCGCACCCAAGGACGCCAGCGCGCGTACCACGGGCGATTGCCGCAACCGGGTTATCCGAGGCGGATCGTTCTACTATTTTTCCAAGGTGGCGCGCTCGGCATACCGATCGAAAAACCCGCCGGGCGTGAAAAGTTATTGGCTCGGATTTAGAGTTGTCCGGGAACTGCGCTAGCGCGGTTACGTAGCGACTGTTACTTGCCGTCTTCCGAAATGCGTTCGAGCTGTTTTTGCATTTGCGCCAGTTGGGATTTCAAGGCGTCCAACTCGGACCCTTGTTTAGCCTTAGCGGGCTCGCCAGCTTCGCCGGAAGTGCCACCATCGCCATTGGCGTCACCGGCATAGAACGGCGAGAACATCTTCATGGCATTTTCGAACATGACCATGTTCTGTTTGCCCATTTCCTCGAACTGGCCGAATGGCGTCAGGCCGCCGAAGGCATCGTTCACGGCGCGGCGCATCTGTTCTTGGTTGTGGGCGAAGGCCTGCATGGAATGCTCAAGATAGTTCGGCACCACAGCCTGCAGGCTGTCGCCGTAGAAGCTGATCAGGTGGCGCAGGAAGCTGATGGGCAGCAAGTGTTGGCCCTTGCCTTCTTCCTCGACGATAATGTGGGTGAGGACGGAGCGCGTAATGTCGTCGCCGGACTTGGCGTCGTAAACGGCGAAGTCGGTGCCCTCCTTAACCATCTGTGATAAGTGGTCGAGGGTGACATAGCTGCTGGTCGCAGTGTTGTAGAGTCGCCGGTTGGCGTACTTCTTGATTGTCACGACATCTTTCTTGTCGTCATCTTTTTTGTCGGCAGCCTCGGCCATGATTATCAATCCTTGGTTTTTGCCTCGCTCATCATTACCGCGTAAGATGCTGCACTGCAATGAAATGTTATTGGGATGCAGCATCTTGGCCTCATCGGGAGATATCAATCATGACGGACGATCCGCCACCGCCGGACATGCAGGACTTGGCGCGGCGCTACCTGGATTTGTGGCAGGACCATTTGAAGGCCGTGGCCGAGGATGCGGACACGTCAGAAACCTTGGCGCAGACCATGGCGTTGATGAGCTCCGGCACCCAAGCTTTCGCCGATGCGGCTACGAAGGCCGCCTCACGTGACGACGCAGACAACCACACGGATGGGGCCGCGCCCGTTGCCGCTACATCTGGCGACGCAGACGCTCGCTCTGATGAGCTCGCTCGCCGCATTGCCGCTCTTGAAAAACGGGTCGTTGAGCTGGAATCCGAACTTGGCAAGCGCCGCGGCGGAACTGACGAAGGCGATTGACGGCATCGACACGGAGAGCTTTGCTCGCGCCGTTCAAGACGAGGCTTTGCGCCGGCTTGATGCATTTACGGCGGGCGTAAAACTCTATCAGGCTTCAACACGAGAGCCCCGGCCACCGGAACCAACCGTGATCTGGCAATCGGGATCGGCGAGGCTGTTGGATTATGGCGATGGGGCCGAGGCGGATGATGCCGCGCAGCCCATCCTTGTGATCCCATCGCTGGTCAATCGCGGGTATGTCCTCGACTTATCGACGGATCGAAGCCTGTTGCGCGATTTGGCCGGTCGCGGGTTCCGCCCGCTATTGATGGACTGGGGCGTGCCCGGGACAGGCGAGCGGGCTTATTCCCTCACCGATTACATCACCGGGCCGTTGCAGAATGCCTTTGATTTTGTTACCGCCGATGGTGCGAAACCGGCAGTGGTTGGCTACTGCATGGGCGGCAATTTGGCGCTGGCGCTCAGCGCGCGCAACCGTGGCCGCGTTGGTGCATTGGCGCTGTTGGCGACGCCCTGGGACTTTCAGGCCGGGCAAGAGGCCTACTTGCCAGTGCTCGCCGCCATGGCACCAGCTTTGGAGGCGATAATCGAGACACTCGGCGTGCTCCCGACTGATCTTTTGCAGGCGATGTTTGCAGGCCTCAATCCCGACGGCGTCGGGCTAAAGTTCCGTCACTTTGCTACACTGCCCGCCGGGTCGCCAAAGGCGCGTGAATTCATTGCTTTGGAAGATTGGCTCAACGACGGCGTGCCGCTGGCTGGGCCGGTCGCGCGCGAATGCCTGTTTGATTGGTATTTGGACAACACGCCGGCGACAGGCCATTGGCGGGTGGCGGGCGAGGCGGTTGATCCGGGCACTCTGAATCTGCCGACCTTGGTGATCGTTCCCAACGATGACTACATCGTCCCGCCTGAGGGCGCCAAGCCGTTGGCGCGGCTGGTTCCCGGCGCGCACTTGAAAACAGTCAAGGCCGGCCATATCGGCATGGTCGCCGGCCGCCGGGCGCGCTCGGTGCTGTACACACCGTTGGGGACTTGGCTCGGGGAGCACCTGAATTAGATCAAGACTCCCGTCTCTTTCGTCGTGTAATGTTGAGAAGCTCGAAATCAGGGAGATAGGAAGATCTTATTCTTTATTTCGCAAGTGCACGGTATTTCGCAGGTGCACAATAAATCAGTTGATTTAGGTCAATAGCCCTGCTATACAAGGGGTAGGGAGTTTTTGCACTTGCGAAATAACTTGTTGTTCAACGTCTCGACCGCCGGTCGCGACGTGGCATTTAACTGTGTGTCGCCGGGGTGCGGCACCGCGAACGTAGGAGGATTTGAGGAATGACTGAAGTCGTAATCGTGGGCGCCGCTCGGACGCCCGTTGGCGGATTTAACGGCGGGTTGAGCACGCTGCCGGCTCACAAGTTGGGCGAGGTTGCCATCAGGGGCGCGCTGGAGCGCGCCGGTGTTGCCGCCGAAGATGTTTCGGAAGTGATCATGGGCCAAATTCTGGCTGCTGGCGAAGGACAGAACCCGGCCCGTCAGGCCGCCATGGCCGCGGGCATTCCGCACGAGAAAACCGCCTATGGCATCAACCAGCTTTGCGGCTCGGGCCTGCGCACAGTGGCGCTCGGTTACCAGGCGATCAAGATGGGTGACAGCGACATCGTCGTTGCCGGCGGCCATGAAAGCATGAGCCAGGCACCGCACGTCATGCACATGCGCAACGGCACCAAAATGGGTAACGCCGAATTGCTCGACACCATGCTGCGCGACGGCCTTATGGATGCCTTCGCCGGCTACCATATGGGCAACACGGCCGAGAATATCGCCCAACAGTGGCAACTCACCCGTGACGAGCAAGATACCTTTGCCGCCAACTCGCAGCAAAAAGCCGAAGCCGCCATGAAGGCTGGCAAGTTCAAAGACGAGATCGTTCCCGTCACCATTAAGACCCGCAAGGGTGAAACCGTCGTCGATACGGACGAACACCCGAAGGAAGGCGTCACCGCCGAAGGCCTTGGCAAATTGCGCGCCGCCTTCGACAAGGAAGGTACCGTCACCGCCGGCAACGCATCGGGCATCAACGATGGCGGCGCGGCCGTTGTGCTGATGAGCACCGAAGAAGCCGAAAAGCGTGGTGCAACCCCGCTGGCTCGCATCAAGTCGTGGGCCACTGCAGGTGTCGACCCGGCGATCATGGGCACTGGCCCGATCCCGGCCAGCCGCATTGCGCTCGAAAAAGCCGGTTGGACGGTTGACGACCTTGATCTCATTGAAGCCAACGAAGCTTTCGCCGCGCAGGCCTGTGCGGTGAACAAGGACATGGGCTGGGATACCGACAAGGTCAACGTCAACGGCGGCGCGATTGCGTTGGGCCACCCGATCGGTGCTTCCGGCGCCCGGGTTTTGGTGACGCTGCTCTATGAAATGCAGAAGCGTGATGCCAAAAAGGGCCTCGCCACCTTGTGCATCGGCGGCGGCATGGGCATCGCCATGTGCCTCGAACGCGACTAATCAATTAAAGAATAAGGGAGCATTATCATGGGACGCGTAGCAGTCGTCACCGGCGGGACCCGAGGCATCGGGCTCGCCATTTCAGTCGCCTTGAAGGATGCGGGTTACACCGTCGCTGCCAGCTATGCCGGCAACGATGAAGCCGCCGCGAAGTTCAAGGATGAGACCGGGATTCCGGTCTACAAGTTTGATGTGGGTGATTTCGATGCCTGCGCCGAGGCCTTGGCCCAGATCAAAGCCGATCTCGGCCCGGTCGAGGTGCTCGTCAACAATGCCGGCATCACCCGCGACAAGCCCTTGCACAAAATGGACAAGGCGCATTGGGATGCAGTGATCAATACCAACCTCTCAGGCCTGTTCAACATGTGCCGCAACGTCATCGACGACATGCGGGGCGGGAACTTCGGACGGATCATCTCGATCAGCTCGATCAACGGCCAAAAGGGTCAGTTCGGTCAGACCAACTATGCCGCCGCGAAAGCCGGCGACATCGGCTTCACCAGGGCGTTGGCCTTGGAGACCGCGTCAAAGGGTATCACCGTCAACGTGGTGGCGCCCGGCTACATCTCCACCGAAATGGTCATGGCGGTGCCGGAGAAGGTCATGAACGACGTCATCTTGCCGGCGATTCCGATCGGTCGTTTAGGCGACGCCTCGGAGATTGCGCGCTGCGTGGTGTTCTTGGCTTCCGACGACGCCGGCTTGATTACCGGTTCCACCATCAGCGCCAATGGCGGGCAGTACATGTCCTAATCTCGCCGCTGGCGTTTTCGTGACCTGACAATTCGGTCGCAGTTTCATAGAATTCGGGCCTCCCGGTAACGGGGGGCCCGTTTTCGTTGAGGAGTTGTCGTGATCCGGTTGTTTTTCATCTGTCTCGTCGCGTTCGCCGCCACGGCCAAAGCCGATGCGCCGAAATTGTATAAACATCAATTGCAGGCCCCCGTGGCTGGCCTGTCGGCGACGGGTAGCGGCCTGCGCCTCGCGTTGAAAGATGGCCCCGTCTACATGGTCGGGCTTGCGGGTAGCGCGCTGAAGTTTTCTCCGGCGCGCGCGGTAGCGCCGGCGAAGCTGGGCCCGAACTCGCTGCCCGACACAGTCGTCGCCACCGGCTCACGGGGCATTTCAGCCGCTTGGTTCATTGAACCCACCCGACGTTACGGCCACGGCGTGTTGGGTGACGCCATTGAGGCCGGTGGGTTGGCGGCGCGGCTTTCGGATGGACGTGTGATCTCCATAAGCCTCGATCAGCATTCCGTGTTCGAGGACCGCGTGCCGCGCCTGGCCGATATGGATGGTGACGGCAAGGATGAGATTTTGGCCGTGCGATCCTATCTGGACCGCGGTGCGGCGTTGACGGTTATCGCGCCCACGAAGACGCGGGACGCGCTTGCCATCGTCGGTGAGGCCGCCGCCATTGGGCTTTCGCACCGCTGGCTCAATCCGGTCGGTGTCGGCGATTTCGACGGTGACGGGCGCATTGAGGCCGGCGTGGTCATCACCCCGCATATCGGCGGCACCTTGCAGTTGTACGAATGGCGGGGTGCGCGCTTGGTGCCCGACCATGATACGTTCGGTTTTTCCAACCATGCCATGGGCTCGCGCGAATTGGGACTGGCTGCGGTGGCCGACATGAACAGCGACGGCGTTCCCGACATCATCCTCCCCGACGACACCCGGCGCGATCTGGAGGTGGTGACCTTCAAAGGCGGCGAAGCCAAGACGCTGTTTGAGATTTCCATCGGGGGGCGCCTGGCTGGGCCTGTCGCCGCTGCCGATATCGACGGCGATGGCCGGCCGGAAATCGCCTTCGTTCTCACCGGCGATGTCTTGGTCATCGCCGACCCGTCACCATGACATCAGCGACTTCCGTACGAACCGCAACATTCGTCGGGGCGACGGCCGTCCTGATGTGGGGGTTGCTGGCGTTGTTAACGACCCTCAGTGGCCAGGTGCCCCCGTTCTTGCTGGCGGCGCTGGCCTTCGGCACGGCGACGCTGTTCGTCACCGTTAAATGGTTGGTCAGGCGCGAGGATATTCGCGCCCACTTGCACCAGCCCTTGGGCGCATGGGCGTTGGGCGTGTGCGGGCTGTTTGGCTATCATTTCTTTTATTTCATGGCGCTCCGCAATGCGCCGCCTGTGGAAGCCGGGCTGATCGCCTATATGTGGCCGCTGCTGATCGTGCTTTTCTCGGCTCTGCTGCCCGGTGAGCGCTTGCGCTGGCATCATTTGGCCGGTGCGTTGGCGGGGCTGGCGGGTGCTGTGCTGCTGATAACGCGAGGCGAGGGATTGGATGGCTTCAAGCCGGAATTCACGTTGGGCTTTGTTATGGCGACGTGCTGCGCCTTCACTTGGTCGGGCTATTCCGTGCTTAATCGCCGCTTTAACCAAGTGCCGACCGATGCGGTGGGCGGTTTTTGTGCCGCCACCGCCGTTTTGGCCGCCATCGCGCACTTACTCTTCGAGACCACCGTCTGGCCGGCGGATATGGGCGAGTGGGCGGCTGTCGCGGGCCTGGGGCTGTTGCCAGTCGGTCTGGCGTTTTTCACCTGGGATTATGGCACCAAACACGGCGATATCCGCGTGCTCGGCGCACTGTCGTATGCCGCACCCTTGATCTCCACAGTGTTGCTGATCGCGTTCGGCAAGGGCCAGGCCACGTGGGCCGTGGCGGCGGGATGCGTGCTGATTATCGGCGGCGCGGTGCTGGCGGCGCGCGAGATGCTGTTTGGCAGGCAGGCGTAACTTGGTAGGCAGGCATACCGTGGGCCGGCCAGCGCTCTCTCATTGCTCCGTGAGTTTGTGACTGTCTGTCGCTGTCAGATCGAGCCCATAGGCGGAACGCATCTGTTCAATAAATTCCAGCGTCTCTGGCTCAAATGGATGCCGCCCCTCGAAACTGTGTAGGACGATCCCTTCAATCAGATCGCCCAGCCCCATCTCGTTCCGGGCGGCTAAGGCCTTAAGTACTTTCAGGATGCGTTTTTCGATGCGAACGCCGGTTTGAACGCGTTCGATTTTCCTGTTGCTTTCCGCCATGACCAGTCTTTCATTGAAATCATTATGGTACCATGGTACCAACTTATTTCCTCAAACTCAACCGAAATGCAGGCTCGTGCCGAACACGCCTCAAATTCAAGAGCTTCGCCGACCGATGTCGGACAATCTCAAAGCTATCCTTTGGGCGTTGCTCGCGACGGGTTTGTTCTCGGTTGTGGCCGCGATGGCGAAAGTTGCCGTCGATGAGTACCACGTTCTTCAAATCTTGTTTTTCCGGCAAATCATCGTCTTCGCTTCGTCGCTCCCGTCGATTGTGAGATCGTTTCCCGAAAGCCTGAAGACCCGGCACCCAGGCATCCACGCGCTGCGTCTTATTGGTGCTTTCGTTGCCTTGTCGTGCGGCATATGGGCGGTTGCCGTTCTGCCCCTGACAACGGCGATAACTCTAGCTTTCGCGCAGGTGTTCTTTGTCGCGCTGCTGGCCCTTCAATTTTTGGGCGAACCTGTCGGCAGGCACAGGATAGCCGCTGTTGTTGCGGGGTTTGTAGGCGTCGTCATTGTCATGCGGCCCGGGGTCGAGGGCTTTTCCTACTTGCACGCCCTCATCCCGGTTGCAGGTGCACTTGGGGCCGCTGTTGCGGTTATTTCAGTCCGTAAACTTTCGCAGACGGAATCAACCGCAACGTTGCTGGTTTATCAGGCCGTGTTTGTCGGTGTGTTGGCCGGCGTGCCGCTTTTTTGGCTGTGGGTCACACCAGACTTTGATGGGCTTGTGCTTTTGCTGTGCATGGGGGGGCTCGCAACGGTCGCACAATGGGTTGGCGTCAAGGCATTGCGCCTGGGTGAGGCCAGTATCGTTGGAAACATTGAATACGTGAAGCTGATTTATGCGGCGATATTGGGGTATTTTGTTTTCAGCGAAGTCCCTGACATTTATACAATCGCGGGTGCCACCGTCATTGTTGGGTCCTCAGCTTACATATTCCACCGGGAAACTTTACGATCCCGATAAGACCGGACGCGTATTTCGCAGACTGACGGCATGCAACCTGCGACAAGCGGCCTTGGTCAGGTTGGCGTCAGAAAACTCGGATATGTTAGAAAAAATGTTCTTGGGTATCGGGTGGGGTATCGGAAATCCGAATATCGATCCGGCGTGCGTCGATCCCAATATAGAATTCGAAACCGTATCGACCAATTGACAGGAATCACATGGCTCTCGGAAAGATATTCGGCACTTTGTTCAAAGACCCTGACGAGGGGCCGACAGCGGAAGAGATTGACGCGGAAACGGAAGCGGCCGTTCGCGCCATTATGGAAGAAAATACCGGCGCGGTAGGCGCCGATGCTGTGCTCGCCAGCGGCTGGGGCGAGCCAGGCGATATGGTTTACATCATGAATCTCTCGCCTCTGTATGGGCTTTTGGGCGAGCGCGTCGGCCGTGCTGCGGATAACTTGCGAATTAACTGCAAGGAAGTTTTTAACAAGTACGTGCGTCCTGGTCAGGGCCAAGGGTCCTTGAACAACGAAAACTACTTGATGCATTTCTACGGGCTTGAAGACTCCGAAGGTTTTCACCGCGCTGCTGTGATCACCAATGAAGTCGGCGCCAGTGTGTTGGGCGACAGGTTTGAAAAAATTGACGTTCCGGAATTGGTTATCGCGGCGAAAACCGAAAACATCACCAATGCGGATGGCTCGTTGAACCTCGAGAAAACCGAAGAAGCCGTGCGCACGGGCGGTGAAGACGTCGCCAAAACCCCCGCAGCCCGCGTCAAAAATGTTCAGGTCGCTTTCTATCCCACATGGACGCCCGCCAAGCAGGTGATCGAGACATTCGCCTGTTATGTGCGCCAAAGAACATCCAGGGGATTGGTCTATGGCAGCGATGTCTACCCGCAATCGCCGACCGATCCGCTGAGCATATTGATCGACGGGAAAAAATCAAAATTGGCCGTGCGAGACATGAGCTCTCTTGCTCATTTCGAGACCGAGGTCGATTTGTTTTTGCCGCTGCGGTTCTCAACGTTGAAAAGCAAGTATGCCGCCCAAATGGCCAAAATCATCGAAGACGTGTCGCCGGTCTGGCGCAATCAGCATCTTGTTTTCGAAGTTTTGGCCGTGCCCGGTAAGGCGACGGCGGAACATCTCGGCCCGCTTGTCGATTGGGCGAAAACTCAAGGCCGTGGATTGGCCGTCCGCACCTCGTTCGCGGCGCCTGGGTTGGACCGGATCGCTGACAGCGGCGCTGAATATGCGTGCTTCGATTACCAATCCGTCACAGATGATGTCCCGAACTTCAAAGACCACGTATCTCGGGTTCATGACAAAGGATTACGAGCTGCTATCTGGAATGTCAGCGATAGGGACACGGTGGAGGCGCTGATTGACGCCGGGTTCGACCTGATGAATGGCCCGGCTATCGCCGAGTCTTCAGAAGGCATTAAAGATGGCCGAGAGCTCAGCCAAGTTCAGGTCATTGCCGGGTATTGATTTGCCGTACGGCAAGGCCTAGTCCAGGTTTTTCACCAGATACCGGACAGTTTTGTCGGCGTGTGGCAGTGATGCCTGACCAATCTCTGTGAACCCCAACTTCTGATGGAATGTGTCGGAGCCCGGATTGGGCGGGTCGACGTTGACCTCACAGACCAGTTTGTCGAGGCCGTTGTTTTGCGCTCGCGCTATCAGATCATGATACAAATGCGTCCCTAGTCCTTCACCGCGGTGTTCGTCAGAAACCACGACACGATCGACATAGACGAACCGTGTGAGACGCGTTCGAAGCCACACGAAGTTAAAGTTCTCGTAGGTTGCTTGATGATCGAAAGCGATGAGGAAAGCGGCCTTCCCGCCGACACATGTGGCGGCGAATGCATTTTCCAGCAACTTCTTCCATGTTTCTGGCGTCAAAAACGATGTTTCTCGGGCATGCAGATTATTGAGCGATAAAAGCGATGCCTGAGCCGCATTGGGCTGATCTGTAATTCTTTCAGTTTGTATGACGATCATGGCTGCACCCCAGCTTGGTCGAAACGACCTCATTCCCCAGGTTTGTTGGGCGTGGGTTCATCGACGATTTTGTGAACGACACCTGCATCTAACAACGCTGTCACCGATGGAAACCAGATATCTCTGTGCTGGGCCTTGAACGCTTTGGTCAAGAAATCTTCGGCAATGCTTTGTTGGCGATAGAAGGAAATATCTTTCTTCTGCTCCTGTTCCAGATCCATCCGGGGCATGACGTAACGCTGTTCAAGGCCATACTGATGAAACCCAAGTTTGGCCCGTGCGCCGATGAACCGCCGCTTGCCGCCGATGAAAACGGTTGTGCAGGCTGATTTGCATACATCATACACATAGGTGTCCAGGCGACGCCGTTTGATTAAATAAGCACTACCTCGACCCTCATAAATATGTCCGCCATCACTATGCAAGACGATGCCCGAGACCTCTGGGGCGCGGTCCAGCAAGGCTTCGAGTTTTTCGGTTATACCAAGCGCAAAGATCCCTTGAATATGAACGAGTGAACCATCGGCACTTAGACGTAGCGCATACTGATCCGCGCGGTCTTGTTCGAGGCTGTCAGTCTTGTCTCCGGAAAATTGACCGACTGATAGGATTTGGTAGGCACCAAACAGGCTGATGAGAGTAAACACCAGGCTGATAACGATGGCCATATATGAGGCCCACTGCCAGATACTCGAATTGATGCCCATGGATTGACGCTCGCTGGCTCGCAATAAACCAACGATCTGCCAGGGATAGATCACGCAGTGACTGATGATCATGAAGACAATGGTCGCAAGAAGCGCGTCCGGGCGTTCGATCAAATACGGCGGAAGCGTGAAGCGATCAGCATAAAAGATCAAAACCCTGATCAAGACCAAGTTTACCCACAGCGACCAATGCAGGGAATGGTCTCCGTGCCAGTGGTCTCGGATATATTTCATGGGTCAGCGACCATTGGATAATCGTCTCAGACCATCTCATGGGGGTCAAATTTTATATAGCGCGGACAAATCGCGTGCGGATGCTCCGTTTACGGCCGCATGCCGAAACTGGATGGCCCGGTCTCACGGCGTTTGGCGGCGAGGTTGGCAAAATCACACAGGATTGAGCGCGTGGCACGTGGGTCGATGATTTCCTCCACCGCGAAGGTCTCGGCGGTGCGGAAGGGTGAGCGCAGTTTCTCCAACCGCTCTTCAATTTCATCGAGTTTGGCTTGCGGGTCGTCGGCGGCTTCGATCTCGGCTTTGTAAGCGGCCTCGATGCCACCAGCTAGCGGCAGTGATCCCCAGGCACCCGATATCCAAGCATAGCGCATGGAAAAACGGCCCGCTGGGCGGTGCGCGCCGCCGGCAACGCCAAAGGCGTTACGCACGATGATCGAACACCAGGGCACAGTGACCTGGCTCATGGCTGCCATGACGCGGACTCCCAGGCGAATGGTGCGGGTTTTTTCCGCCTCCAGCCCGACAGCAAAACCCGGGCAATCGCAAAGATAAACGATGGGCAGATGGAAGGTCTGGGCCATATCCATAAAGCGGATAATTTTTTCGCAAGCGTCCGACGTCCAGGCGCCGCCTGAGAACAACGGGTCACTGGCCATCACCGCCACGGGCCAGCCATCCAGCCGCGCAAATCCTGTGATGATCGGTCGACCGAAGCGGTCCGCCATTTCGAAGAAGCTGCCCTTGTCGACCACGGCATCAACAATGCGGCGCATATTATAGGCCTGCTTGGGATTGTGGGGGATGATGTTGAACAGGCTGGGATCGCGGCGGTTCACAGGGTCCGAATTGGGTTCTTGCTGCGCCAGATCATCGATGGAAGACGGCAGGTACGAAAGGAATTTCCGAGACTGATCGAAGGCTTCTTCTTCCGTATCCACGGCATCATCGACGCCACCGGCGGCCAGTTGGATTTTCCAACCGCCAAGCTCTTGCTTGGTCAGGTCTTCCCCGAGGCCCGAAACAACCGGCGGTCCGGCCACGAACATGGCGGATGTTTCCTTCACCATGATCGAATAGTGGCTGCCAGCTAACCGGGCCGCGCCCAAGCCGGCGACAGAACCGAGCCCTAAGGCGACCACCGGAATGTAGCTCATGTTTTGCAGCATCAGATCGTATTTGGAGCCGATGCCGCCCGGCAGGTTGGGCCGTCCCGTGGTTTCGATGGTCTTTACCGAGCCGCCGCCGCCGGATCCTTCGATCAAGCGGATAATCGGAATGCGAAGTTCGCGTGCCATCTCTTCGGGGTAGGCGGCTTTTTCCCGGATCGTCGCATCGGCGGAACCGCCGCGTTGGGTGAAATCGTCGCCGCTGATCACCACCGGTCGGCCGTCCAGTGTGGCGCGGCCCATGACGCAGTTCGAGGCGTTGAGCTTAATTAAATTGCCGGCGGCATCGTAGTCGGCGCTGCCCGCGACGGTGCCGATTTCGTGGAAGGTACCGGCGTCGGCTAGCTTGTCGACGCGCTCGCGCACCGTTAAACGGCCGCCATCGTGCTGGCGTTTGACCCGTTCTGGCCCGCCCATTTCCCGCACATCGGCTTGGCGCCGGATCAATTCTTTGAGTTGCTCGCCCCAGTCTTCGCCCACTGTTCTCTCCCCGATATGATCGCCGGAGTGTAGTCAATGTGAGGTGCGAGAAAAGGCCCTATCGTGATTTTTCTGCGCCAAGCGCCGTCGAAACGTCCGCCACAAGGCTCTCCCAATCGCCGGGCGTCGGCTGGCGGAACAATCTGGCGGTTGGATACCAGGGCGAGTCGTTTCGGCTTTGGAGCCAGCGCCAATCGGCGTCATGGGCAAGCAACACCCACACCGTTTTTCCCATGCCGCCCGCCAGATGCGCCACCGACGTACAGATGGTAATCACCAGATCGAGGTCCGCCAACAGTGCCGCCGTGGCGGCGAAGTCGTTCATCTGCGGGCGCATATCGACGATCCGGTGAGCAAGCCCACCATTCGATATCTCGTCACCCCGCACGCCGTGCTGCAACGAAAAGAACGAGCATCCCGGAACCTCCAATAATGGCGCCAACTGGGTTAAGGAGGTGGAGCGTTCCGCGTCGGTCGGGTTCAGCGGATTGCCGGCCCACACAAGACCGATCTTCAAGCCGTCTCCCGACAGGTCACCGCTTTCGGCAGCCGGGTTCAAGTAGGGCCCCGACCACGGTACGGTTTCGGGGGAGGTGCCGAACACCGCGGGCAGGCTCATGGCAGGTAAATGCAAGTCGAAGGCCGGCAAACCGCCACCCGCTTCCAGCACATGAAAATCACCGGGCATGCTGTCCAGTAGGGGTTTCAACGCCGCTTGGCATTCGACACTCAGTCGCCCGACCCGCTCGGCGACCAGCGGCAGATAGCGCGCCACCATCATTGTGTCGCCCATGCCTTGCTCAGCGTGGATCAAAACCGATTGGTCCAACGCCGGGGTCCCATCCCATAGAGGTGCGTTGAAACTTCGCCGGAATGGCGCCATCTGTCGCGTTTCCCAACGCTTCTCAAAACCCGGCCAGGCTTCCGTCCAACGGCCCTGCTTCAACGTCACAAGCGCATGATTGAACCGAGCGTCGGCGAAGTCAGGCTTCAAGTCCAAGGCGCTTTCGAATGCCGCTAGGGCCTCGTTGCTGCGGCCCAGGCTGACCAGTGCGTTGCCTCGATTGTTGTGGGTTTCGGCCATGCTGGCATCGAGCCCTAAGGCGATATCAAGATGCGTCAGCGCAGGTTCCCATTGTCGGCGTTCCGTCAGCACCGCACCTAAGTTGCCGCGCGCCGATGCCAAGTTCGGATCAAGCTCGACCGCGCGCCGTAGGGCATTTTCCGCGCCGTCCAACTCATCCATAGCCAACAAGATGCCACCCAACGTCTCGTGCGCCTGGGCTACGTGGGGTGCCGCGGCGGCCAGGCGTTGGGCAAGCTCTCGGGCGGTTTCAAGCCTGCCTTGGCGCCGGTGCAAGTTAGCCAAGGCTTGCAACGCGGTGGCCAAATCGGGTTTCAGTTCCAGCGCGCGCTCATACCTTGCGGTCGCTTCGGCCACGTCGCCGCGCACCTCGGCTGCGGCGGCGTAAATGGCCTGCGCTTGCACCAGCCCGGGCTGCACGGCCAAAGCTCGCTGGCAATTCGCTTCCGCCGCTGCATGGTTGCCAAGCTGCCATTGAACCATGGCCAAGTTGGTCATGACACCCACATGGCCCGATGCCGCTTGGTCGAGGTTGAGCCAGGCGCGTTCGGCTTCCGCCAAGCGCCCAGCTTGCTGCAAGGCCTGGGCAGCTTCGAAATCGGCCTTCAATTGTTCTCGGCTCACGTGAGGGCGATTCACGCGGGATCGGCGGGAATAGTCGCTTGCATGGAGGCGCGTTGGGCAAATCCGGCGTACCAATCCGATAGGTTCGGCGCTATATGACGCCAATCTTCGCTGGGAAAGCGGAAGTCTAAATATCCAAGCGCGCAGGCGATGGTGATGTGACCGATGGTGATCGGTTCTTGCAGCTCATCGACGCGTGTTTCCAGGTCGGCGAGCCCCCGATGGATCGCCGCCGTTTGGTGCGCAATCCAGCCTTTCGATCGCAAATCATCTCGTCGGGCTTCCTCACCGCGGCGCAGCAGCGCGGCATCCAAGATGCCATCCGCCTGGGCCTGTTGGCGAAGCGCCGTCCAGCGGGCTGAACCAGACTCGGGAAACATTTTGTCGCCGCCATGCAGGCCATCCAGGTATTCGCAAATCACCGGCGAATCGAACAACGCCATGCCGTCTTCCGTAATGAGGGCCGGAATTTTGCCGAGTGGGTTGCGGTCTTGCAGGTCGTGGCCTGAGCTCGATGGGCTTGCGTGCAACAACTCCATTTGCTCGTCGATGCCGGTTTCCAGAGCGACGAGCATCACTTTTCGCACATAGGGTGAGGTGGGCCAGAAATAAAGTTGCATGGTCTCGCCTTTTCAATTCGGGGACGCGAATAGTGTCCCGGTTCCATCCAATGCTGTCAACGCGGCGACGCCGGTGTAAGCTGGCGGCCATGTGGCGCGATGTTATCGATATTCGGGATTTCTACGGCTCATCGCTGGGGCGGCAGTGTCGGCGCATGATCAACGCGCGGCTGCGCCAGATGTGGCCCGATGCGAAAGGCCAATCTGTTCTGGGGTTGGGCTATGCGGTGCCGTACCTCGGTGATTATAAAGAAAGCGCGGCGCGGGTCATTGCCGCCATGCCGGCCCAACAGGGCGTTCTGCACTGGCCAGCCGACGGCCCCGGTCAGACGACGCTGGTGGATGAACTGGCCCTGCCGTTCGAAGATTTGAGCATGGATCGGGTGATAGTGGTGCACGCACTAGAGTATAGCGAACAGGTTCGACCGTTGCTGCGCGAGGTATGGCGGGTGCTGGCTGGCAGCGGACGGTTGATCGTTATTGTACCGAACCGGCGTGGCTTGTGGGCGCGGTTCGAACGGACGCCTCTCGGATATGGGTTGCCCTATTCTCGCCAACAACTCTCTCATACGCTGCGTGAGAATATGTTCACACCGGCCGAAACCACACGCGCACTGTTTTTGCCACCCTTGCGCTCGCGCATGGTTCAATCGATGGCCGGTGCGTTGGAAACAATCGGCAGTCGCTATTTCCCCATGTTGGGCGGCGTGATCATTGCCGAGGCGACCAAGCAGATTTACGCCGGCACAGCCGCTGGCGCCAAGGCCCAGGTGCGGGGATACGTGACCATGCCCAATCAAACCCACCGGCAAACCCACCGGCAAACCCATCAGCAAACCCGC
This sequence comes from Rhodospirillaceae bacterium, assembly GCA_018698795.1. Lineage (GTDB taxonomy): Bacteria > Pseudomonadota > Alphaproteobacteria > Rhodospirillales > Casp-alpha2 > TMED8. The sequence continues at coordinate 5,488 of JABIPG010000237.1, read as the reverse complement.
CGAGATACGCATCAGATTATGAGCAACAACAAGCGTGGTTTGCTTTGATTTTACCGGACCTTGCCAGTATCACTAGCGTGCTCTGCCCGGTGGGAATCAACAGATAGGCAGCCGAGGCCCCAAGCGAACGGATCAGCGATGACGACCAAAGAAGAAAAATTGTTGGAATTGCGCCACGAAATCGATGCTGTCGACCGAGGCCTGCATGATCTGATTCAGCGCCGCACTCGCATTGTCGAGGGCGTGCGTGACGTCAAGGAGGGCGACGACGTTAAGATCCGCCCAGCCCGCGAAGCGCGCATCCTTTATCGGCTATGTGAGGAACACCAAGGTCATTTCCCGAAGCGTGAGCTGTGCCGTATCTGGCGTGAGATGATCGTTGCCACTCTGAGCTTCGAGGGGCCGTTCTCCGTTGCTGTGTTCCATCCCGACGATACGCCTGGCTATTGGGATTTGGCCCGCGACCAGTACGGTACGTTTACGCCCATGCAGCGCCATGGTTCGGCGCGCGCCGTGGTCGAAGCCGTGCGCGAACATCAAGCTACTGTCGGTGTGTTGCCTTTCCCGAGCCGTGACCGAGATGAGCCCTGGTGGCGGTTTTTGGTCAGCGACGCTCCGGAGACCCCTCGGGTCATTGTACGGCTGCCGTTCATTCCGGGCTCCAACACCCATGACCGCGATCTCGATGCCTTGGTGATTTGTCCATTGCCGCAGGAAGAGACCGGGCGTGACCGCTCCATGCTGGCCGTTGAGGCGGAAGAGGATATCGGCTATCCGGCTATTGAAAATGCTTTGTCTCAGGCTGGCTTTGCGGCCGCCTTCCATCAGCTTTGGCACGACCCGAGCCGGCCACCCGGCTGGACCTACTTGGTCGAGGTGTTCGGTTTTATTGGGTCCGAAAGCCGACAGATGTCGCGATTGAAAGATGCGTTGGGTGGCCGCGTGTCGCGGATCATTCAATTGGGTGGTTACGGCACGCCGCTCAGTGAGCGCGATCTGGCGCCCGCCTCGCCGGAGGAGTGAATATGTCTGCCCCCATCGTGCAACCCGGAATTATGGATATTGCGCCCTACGTCGCGGGCGAATCCGATCTCGAAGGCGCTGCGCGCATCATCAAGCTGAGCTCCAACGAAAGTGCGCTGGGGCCGAGCCCCGACGCCAGTTCGGCCTTCGCCGCCATCGCACAAACGCTGCACCGTTACCCTGACGGCGACTGCGCCGAGTTGCGCCGCGCCATCGCTGAGACGTTCATACTGGACGCCGCAAAGATTGTCTGCGGTTCGGGCTCCGACGAGATCATCAGTCTCATCTGTCAGGCCTTTGCCGGGCCTGGTGATGAAGTGCTGTATTCCGAGCACGGCTTTTTGATGTATCCGATTTCGGCCAAGGCCGTCGGCGCGACGCCGGTGACCGCGCCGGAAACCGACCTCACTACCGACGTAGACGCATTGCTGGCGGGCGTAACCGACAAAACCCGCATTGTGTTTGTCGCCAACCCGAACAACCCGACCGGCACTTATATTTCGGCGTCGGAATTGGAACGCCTGCGGGCGGGGTTGCGCGATGATGTGCTGTTGGTCATTGACGCGGCCTACGCTGAATACGTCTCCCGCGATGATTATGCCGATGGCACGGCCCTGGTGGAAGCCAACGACAACGTGATCATGACCCGCACGTTCTCGAAGATTTACGGCCTTGGCGGCATGCGGCTGGGCTGGGGCTATATGCCGCCGGCCCTTGCCGATGTGCTGCACCGTGTACGCGGACCCTTTAACGTCAGCGCCGCCGCGCAAGCTGCGGGAGCCGCCGCGGTGCGCGACACCGCGTTTACCGACCGTGTCCGGTCGCACAATGACAAGTGGTTGCCGTGGACCCGTGGGCGGTTGATCGGCTTGGGCCTGCGCGTTACCGACAGCGTCGGCAATTTTGTGCTGGTGTGCTTTCAAGGCCACCCCGATCACGGCGCCGCGGCGGCGGATGCGTTTCTAAAGGGCGACGGCATCATCGTCCGGCGCATGGCTGGCTACGGTCTGCCGGAATGCCTGCGAATCACCGTGGGCACGGAGGACGAGATGCGCGCTGTGATCGATAGCCTGGGGCGTTTTCTGGGGAAGAACGAATGACGGCAAAACGCAAACCCCGCCGCTCGAAGCGCCCGTTCAACCGCATCGCGCTGATCGGCATCGGCCTGATCGGCTCGTCGATTGCGCGCGGCATCAAGAAGCACAAACTGGCCGACGAAGTGGCCATTTCGACACGTCGACGCTCGACAATGAACAGTGCGCGCAAATTGGGGCTCGGCACCAGTTATCACCTGAAGGCGGCGCAGGCGGTGAAGAACGCCGATCTCGTGATCCTTTGTGCGCCGTTGGGCGCGAACAAGGCCTTGGCGCAGGAAATCGGCCCGCATCTGAAACCCGGCGCTATCGTCTCGGACGTGGGGTCATGCAAGGAATCGGTGATTTTGGACGTGCAGCCGCATCTGCCGGACGGCGTGCATCTGGTGCCCGCGCACCCTATCGCCGGCACCGAGCACTCGGGCCCCGAAGCGGGCTTCGCGACGCTGTTCGAGGACCGCTGGTGCGTGCTTACGCCGGCTGACGGCATTGATGAAAAAGCGATCAAGGCGGTGCAGAGCTTTTGGCGAAAACTGGGCTCGCGCGTTGAAATCATGGAGGCCGCCCACCACGACCAAGTGCTGGCGATCACCTCGCACCTGCCGCATTTGATTTCCTACACCATCGTCGATACGGCAACCGACCTGGAGCACGATTTGCAAAAGGAAGTGGTGCGCTACTCCGCCGGTGGGTTCCGCGAGTTTACCCGCATCGCGGCCTCCGACCCGACCATGTGGCGCGATGTGTTTCTATCCAACCGCGATGCGGTATTGGAGATTTTGGGCCGTTTCACCGAAGACCTGACGGCGCTGCAGCGCGCCATCCGTCGCGGCGATGGCGAGTTGCTGCACGACCGCTTCACCCGCACCCGCGCCATCCGCCGTGAGGTCATCGACGCCAAGCAAGCCGGTACCGAGCCATGGCGCAACCGCCGCTAACGCTCAGAGGTATTTCGCTCCGCGCCGTCAGCGTACCGCTGCTGCGGCCATTGGTGACGCGTGTCGTAACCATCGAGCGTGCGCCGTTGCTGCTGATCGATCTGGAAACCGAACAAGGCATCACCGGGCGCGCCTATCTGTTTGGCTATTTGCCCCAGGGCCCGGCTTACATGGCGCCGCTGCTGAGAGGCATCGCCGAGATGTGCAAGGGCGAAGCATTGGCGCCTGTGGATCTGTTTGCCAAGGCCCGCAAGGGCCTGACGTTGATGGGCCATGAAGGTTTAAGCCTGTTGGCGATCTCGGGCTTCGACATGGCGTGTTGGGATGCGCTGGCCCAAGCCACGGGCCAGCCGCTGGCGGTGATGCTGGGCGGCACCACTGCGCCGATCCCGGCTTACAACTCCAATGGTCTCGGGCTAAAGACGCCTGACGCGTTGGCCGACGAAGCCTTGGCGCTGATCGCCGAGGGCGGCTTTAAGATGATCAAGCTGCGCCTTGGGCGTGACCGCCTGGCCGATGATATCGCAGCAGTGCGCAATGTGCGCGCCGCCATTGGTGATGACGTGTTGCTGCCAGTTGATTTCAACCAGGGCCTTGATGTGGAAGAAGCCGTGCGGCGTGGCCGCGCGCTCGACGATGAGGGCGTCTACTGGATCGAAGAACCGATTGTCTACGATGATCTCGTCGGCAACGCGCGCATCGCCGACGAAGTGGCGACCCCCATACAGGTCGGCGAGAATTTCTACGGGCCGAAAGACATGGCCCGGTCACTCGAAGCCGGTGCATGCGATTGGGTGATGCCCGACGCCGAGCGTATCGGCGGTGTGACCGGCTGGTTGCGTGCCGCCGCTATCGCCGAGGCTGCGGGTATTCAAATGTCGAGCCACATCCTGCCGGAAATCTCTGCTCATCTGATGGCCGTGACACCAACCGCGCATTGGCTGGAATATGTCGATTGGGCCAATCCGATTCTGGCCGAGCCGCTTAAAATCGAGAACGGCATGGCCATGATCTCGGATGTCCCGGGCACCGGTGTCAGTTGGAACGAAGACGGCGTCGCCCAATACCAGATCGATCTTTAAGCGCCATGAAGCTGGTTATCGCCAAGCCGAGCCCGTTTGCCCGCAAGGTGCGGGTCGTGCTGCGCGAAAAAGCCATCGCGGTCGACGAGTTGGTCGACGTACCCTGGAACGCCGACACAGTGACCCCAGCCCACAACCCGCTCGGCAAAGTGCCGGTGCTGCTTCCGGACGACGGGCCGCCGGTCTATGACAGCGGCGTCATCGTTGAGTACTTGGAAACCCTGGGCGAGCCGCCGCGCCTGATCCCGGAAAACCCCAAACAGCGTTTCGCCGTCCGCCAGATCGAAGCTCTGGCCGATGGCATTTGCGATGCGGTGGTTTTGGTGGTGCTTGAACAAAGCCGCATTGATGATCTGCAAAGCGCCGACTGGATTGCCCGCCAGCGCGCCAAAGTGACGCGCGGCCTCGCAGCCCTGGATCATCACCTGGGTGCCAGCGATTGGTTCGTCGGCGATACGATGAGTGTCGCTGACATCGCCGCGGGCTGCGCATTGGCGTATTTGGACCTGCGCCTGTCCGACGAACCCTGGCGCGAGATTTTCCCAACGCTCGCCGCGTTTTCGGACACCATGGAATCCCGCCCGTCGTTTCAGGCGACACGACCCGAGGTGCAGCAGATCGCACCTGTGGGGTGATGAGGTAAGGGGTGATGAGGTTGGGGTTGCCCTCAGGAGGACTCCTTGATGTGAGAGCCAGGGCGAAAACCAGGGCGAAAACCGGGGTCAGAAGCCTTTGTTTTTCAATGACATCAAAAAAAACCTGGGGAATGTTCTGAGCGAAACGCTCCGGTGGAGCGTTTCGGACAGGTTATCCCCCGGAGGGAGACCCAATTTCCTCAGTAAACAAACAAACGTTTTTTCAATCGGCCCCAAAAACCTCGCGACAAGCAAGCATCGGCCCCGGTCACAATCCTATTCACGATGTCAAATAGCGCGCCGTCACCGACAATCCGGCGATACAGGCACCAGCGTAGCGCAACAATATCGGAAAGTTAATAAATTCCTATAATAGGATAAGTGTGGGTTCGACTTAAGTCTGCTCTTGGAGGTGGAGCAGACCATATCTTGAATTGAACAGCTGTACCGAGTTTGACCCAAAACGGACTCTGCCAAAGAGCACGAAAATCTGCATCGGTGCGCCATTAAATCTATACCGTGCACGATGAAAAATGCTATTCGTGTTCGAGGACTATTGGTCTGGATTCGGGGTGTCTTAATTGATCAAAAAAATTCCGGTGCGGCTTTTAAGGATGGAGGCGCCACATGTACTTGACCGATGAAGAATCGAGAATGCTCAAGGGGGAAAAGGGACTCGCGGTTCAGAAGGCCATGGAGATATTGATTGCTCTCGG
>JABIPG010000156.1 GCA_018698795.1 Rhodospirillaceae bacterium | reverse complement strand
CGCGAGGCCATCGGCGTCGCCGCCATTATTGTACCTTGGAATGCGCCCGCAACGTTGCTGGTCCGCTCGCTCGCGCCGGCGCTGGCCGCGGGTTGCACAGCCGTGGTGAAGCCCGCCAGCCAAACAGCCGGTGCAAACCGGATCATGATGGAAGCGCTTTGCGCCGTAGAAGCTTTGCCTGCCGGTGTTGTCAATTCCGTCAACGAAAGCGGCAGCGAGGTTGGGCGTGCGTTGGTGGCGTCGAAAGACGTCGATGTCGTCAGCTTCACCGGTGCCAGTGCCACCGGCAAAGCGATCATGGCCGATGCCGCCGGCACCTTGAAACGTTTGTCGCTCGAGCTTGGCGGCAAAGCCCCATCGCTGGTGTTCGCCGATGCCAAAATGGACGATGCGCTGGCCACCGTTACGCGCTGCAGCTTGGTCATGGCCGGGCAAATGTGCACTGCGATTACCCGCGTCCTGGTGGAAGACAAAGCCTACGACCAAGTCACCGAGGAGCTTTCGGCGCGACTGTCAGCTACCCGGGTCGGCCCCGGCAACGATCCCACGTCGCAAATGGGGCCGGTGATCGATATGGCCAACCGTGATCGATTGCTGAAGATCATCGATGGCGCATCTGCCACCGGTGAAATTCTGGTTCGGGGCGAAGCCTTTGCGCCTCAAGGGTTCGAGAACGGTGCCTTTATCACCCCGACACTGGTTGCCGTCGATGACCCAAGCCGTGATCTGGTACAGCAAGAATTGTTCGGGCCGATCGTCACGTTGGAAAAATTCAGCTCGGAAGAAGAGGCCATCGCCAAGTCGAACGCCACAGATTACGGCCTGGCTTCCAGCGTCTGGACCCACGACATGAACCGCGCCCAGCGCGTGGCCCGCGCCATCCGCGCCGGCACGGTGTGGCTCAACAGTCACAACCGTTTGTTTGCCGAGGCCGAGACCGGCGGCTTCAAACAATCGGGCCAGGGCCGACTACACGGCTTGGAAGGTTTGAACGATTTTCTGGAGACCAAGCACATCTTCAGCGAATCGGGTTGGGTCGCGGGCTAACCCATGACCAAAAGCCCCCTCGAAGGCCGCAGGGCTATCGTTACTGGCGGTGCCAAAAGCATGGGGCTGCACTTCGCCCGCGCGCTGGCGAATGCCGGCGCAAATGTCGCACTTGGCGATGTGGTCGAGGGTGATACGGTCGCCGCCGATATCCATGCCGAAACGGGCCGTGATTGTTTTTACAAACATCTCGACGTCAGCGACGAACAATCTGCCGAAGCATTCTGCGCTGAAACGGCGGCGCGGTTCGGCGGCATCGATATTTTGGTCAATAACGCCGCCATTTTCGCTTCTGCCCGACTGGGCCCGTTCGGTGATGGCACGGCGGACGAATGGAACCGCATGTTCGCGGTTAATGTCACCGGCAGCTTTCTGATGGCCAAGTACGCGGTGCCCATCATGAGCCAAGGCGGCTTTGGTCGGATTATCAATATCGGTTCGGGCACTGCCCACAAAGGCATGCCCAATATGGTCGCCTATGTTTCATCCAAGGCCGCCCTTCTGGGATTTACGCGGTCATTGGCGCGCGAACTGGGCGACAAAGGCATCACGGTCAATACGTTGGGATTAGGGTTGATCGAAAGCGACAGCATCAGGGACGACGAGGTGCACATGTCGTTCACCGACCGCGTCGTCGCTTCGCGCTCGATCCACCGTTCCGGCCAACCCGACGACCCGCTCGGTGCCTTGCTCTACCTCGCCGGCGACGCCAGTGGTTTTATGACCGGGCAAACGTTGATGGTTGACGGCGGATCGGTCAATCTGTGACCAACGACAATAAAGTGGACTGAAAGCCATCATGACGGAAAATTTCGCGAGCGACGTAGTGATAATCGGCGGCGGCCCCGTGGGACTGGGGTTGGCGATCGATCTCGCACAACGCGGCGTGACCTCTCAGGTGATCGAGCGGACAACCGAATTGCACCGGGTTCCAAAAGGCCAAAACCTGACCCAACGCACGGGCGAACACTTCCGCGCTTGGGGGATAACCCAAGACGTGCGCGCAGCCAGTCCAATCCCACGCGATTTCGGTAACGCCGGCGTTGTCGCCTACGGCGACCTGATGAGCGACTATCACTATGACTGGTTCGCGCGCGGCGCGGTCAGTCAGTTTTACTTCGCCGAAAACGAACGCCTGCCGCAATACGAGCTTGAGCGCGTCATGCGCCGGCGCGCTGACACCCTGGAAAACATCTCCGTTCACTACGGCTGGAAAGCAACCGCTGTCAGCCAAGATGATGCCGGCGTGACGGTCGCGATCGAGAGTGTTGAAACAGGCGAAAACAAAACTGTCAGCGCCACATTCGGGGCGGGCTGCGACGGGGCGCGGTCGTTTGTGCGCGAAGCGACAGGCATTGAGCAAGACATCGACCCCCATGACCGGCGCATGACGCTGCTGGTATTCAAGTCGATGGAACTTCACGACCTACTGGAGCGCTTTGCTGGAAAATCCATCTTCAATGTCTTGAATCCGAAGCTCGACGGGTACTGGCAATTTTTAGGCCGGGTGGATATCGAGGGCACATGGTTCTATCACGCGCCGGTACCGCAAGAGACCACAGCCGACAATTTCGATTTTGAGGCCTACTTGCACAAAGCCATCGGCGCTGAATTCAAGATTGAGTTCGATTACATCGGCTTTTGGGACCTGCGCATCGCCGTCGCCAAGACTTACCAGAACGGACGCATTTTCATTGCCGGTGACGCCGCTCACTCGCATCCGCCCTACGGTGGCTACGGGGTCAACAACGGCTTCGAAGATGCACGCAACCTGAGTTGGAAACTGTCCGGTGAATTGGCTGGCTGGGCCGGGGACAATTTGCTGGCTTCCTACAGCCTTGAGCGCCAGCCCGTGTTTATGTCGACGTCTCAAGATTTCATCGGGCGCATGATCCGCGACGACAAGGCTTTTGGCGACACCTATGCGCCGCAACGTGACAAGGCGGCTTTCGAGATCGCCTGGGCCGAGCGCGCCGCCGGCGGCAACGCCGACGTCACGCAATACCTGCCGCACTACGCCGGCTCGCCCGTCGTGTGGGGTGAGACCGGCGACCACTCAGGCGCTGTCGGTGCACATATGTTCAAGGCCCGCCCCGGCTACCACCTGGCACCGCAACCCTTGGCATCGGGCGTAGATTTGCACACGGCGCTCGGCACCGGATACGCACTGTTGAGCTTCGATGGAGATGCCGCCGTCGCGGACGCGTTCCGATCGGCCGCCGCGCAGCGCGACCTGCCGTTCACGGTTGTCATCGACGCGTCGCATGACGCCCGAGAGGCTTATGGCGCGCGTTACGTTCTGGTTCGCCCCGACCTGTTTGTCGCCTGGGCCGGGGACGCGCCTGAGCATCCTGCAGATGTAATCCTCGCCAAAGCCTGTGGCGATTGATTCACGATGCTCTAGGCGCGCATTTCATCAATAACGATCCGGCACCAAATTCTGGTCATCCTTCGGTGGGCGGACATAACCGGTTTGCTTGGGCCTTGGCGGCAATTCAAACGGCTCGGGGGTCAGATCTTCGTAAGGGATCAAACTGAGCAAATGATGGATGCAGTTAAGCCGGGCGCGTTTCTTAACGTCCGCCTCCACCACATGCCAGGCCGCTTGCTTGATATCGGTGTGGGCGAAGTTGATGTCCTTGGCGCGTGAATATTCCTGCCAGCGGTTGCGCGATTCGATATCCATCGGGCTGAGCTTCCAGCGCTTGGTCGGATCTTCGATACGGCCTTGGAAACGCCGTTCCTGTTCCGCATCGCTGACTGAAAACCAGTATTTGATCAATATAATGCCGGAGCGCACCAGCATGCGCTCGAATTCCGGGCAGCTACGCAGAAACTCTTCGTATTCTTCTTCGTCGCAGAATCCCATGACCCGCTCAACACCGGCGCGGTTGTACCAACTGCGGTCGAATAGCACCATTTCACCGGCAGCCGGCAGGTGTGGCACATAGCGTTGGAAATACCATTGGGATTTCTCGCGCTCTGTCGGCGTTCCCAAGGCAACGACGCGACAAACGCGTGGGTTCAATGACTGGGTGATGCGCTTGATCGTGCCGCCCTTGCCGGCGGCATCTCGTCCCTCAAACAGCACGACGACTTTCAAGCCTTGGTCCTTGATCCATTCCTGCAGTTTCACCAGTTCAATCTGCAGCTTGGCCAGTTCCTGTTCATAAAGCTTGGAGGGCATTTTTTTGCGCTCCACTTTTTGATCGTGGAACAAGTAATCCTCGACGTGGCTGGGCTCATGGAAATTGGATTCATCTTCAATGAAATCATTGTCCACCGCAGCCGATTTGGAACCTTTTTTCTTTTCTTTCTTCGCCATTATGCCCCCAATACATCTAATCTGGATATCTACCCTTGGCATAACGCCAAGCGGAATGCTCGGCACATTACCGAGCGACTTGATGGTTTGCGCTCAACACGCAAAGCCCTATTTCGCCATACTCTAGCTGATAAGGATAGCATTCTTTGATGCACATCAATGTACCCAACTATTTTCAATACGCTAATTTTTCTAACTTGACGTAAGTCATGGATGAGTGAGGCGATTTTTATGGATAGTACCGATATTATCTATCGTCACACCAAACGAGGGACTAAATTCAATGGCAAAATTGACCGACTTAACCGGCGTAGGACCCGTGCTCGTGATCGCATTGCAGGAGAACGGCTTCAAAACAGTTGCGGCTTTGGCCAAGGCCGACTTGGCGGCTCTGACGAAAGTTCCTGGTGTCGGCGCGGCACGCGGCAAAACCTTGATCGCCGCTGCCGGAGCGCTTTCTAGCACCGGCGCAGCGCCTGCACGCACGAAGCCGGCTGCCAAGCCGCGCGCAAAACCTGAGGCAGAAAAACCGGCAGAGAAAAAGGCCGCAAAACCGAAATCCAAAAAAGCGAATAAGAAAAAGAGCGACAAGAAAAACGCAAAAAAGAAGAAGTCCGACAAAAAGAAAGCTGGCAAGAAAAAGTCCTCTAAGAAAAAGAAAAAATAACCGCGTCAATACATTACCCGTTGCCGTAACGCAGACCTTTTAGCTAAAGTCTGTGCACAAGATAGATGTGGCCGATATGGCCAAAATACGATGAGAAACATCATCGGGAATGGGGAGGATTACCATGGATACAAGAGCCGCAGTCGCCTTCAAGGCGGGCGAACCGCTGAGCATCGAAACCGTGCAGCTTGAAGGCCCGCGCGAAGGCGAAGTGCTCATCGAGGTCAAGGCTACCGGTATCTGTCACACCGACGAGTTCACCCGTTCAGGCGATGATCCCGAAGGCATCTTCCCCGCCATTCTGGGCCACGAGGGTGCGGGCGTGGTTGTCGAAACGGGCCCCGGCGTAACTTCGGTTCAGGCCGGCGATCACGTGATTCCGCTTTATACGCCCGAATGTCGGCAGTGCGAGTACTGTACGTCGGGCCGCACCAACCTCTGCCAGGCGATCCGCGAAACGCAAGGCGCCGGCCTGATGCCCGACGGCACATCGCGGTTTTCGATCAATGGTGAGAAGGTCTACCACTACATGGGCTGCTCGACCTTCTCCAACTACACCGTATTGCCGGAGATCGCGCTTGCCAAAATTCGGCCCGATGCCCCCTTCGACAAGGTCTGCTACATCGGCTGCGGCGTCACCACTGGTGTCGGAGCGGTGATCAACACAGCCAAGGTGCAACCCGGCGACAACGTCATCGTGTTCGGGCTCGGCGGCATTGGTCTCAACGTTATCCAGGGCGCAAAGCTTGTGGGCGCCGATAAAATCGTCGGCGTCGATCTGAACAACGGACGCAAGGCCTTGGGCGAGAAATTCGGCATGACGCATTTCGTCAACCCAAGTGAGGTCGAGGGCGATCTCGTGCCTTATCTCGTAGATCTAACCAACGGCGGCGCCGATCATTCGTTCGAGTGCATTGGCAACACCAACACTATGCGCCAAGCGCTTGAGTGCTGTCACAAGGGTTGGGGCGAAAGCACCATTATCGGCGTTGCCGGTGCGGGCCAGGAAATTTCGACCCGGCCGTTCCAGCTGGTGACGGGTCGTGTGTGGCGAGGCACCGCATTCGGTGGCGCCAAAGGCCGAACCGATGTGCCGAAAATCGTAGATTGGTACATGGAAGGGAAGATCAATATCGACGACCTGATCACCCACACCATGCCCTTGGAAGACATCAACAATGCCTTCGACCTGATGCACGGTGGGGAAAGTATTCGAAGCGTCGTGGTGTATTAAACGCAGTCGCTTTCGCTCAGCGCCATACGGATAAATTCTGTGCTGCGTCCTTGGGTTTGCAGGGTTGTTGCACAAACGTCGAGACTTTCGCTTTGGCGTTGCCCAAGTGCAGGCACTTCCCGGAATGACTGGCCTTCAACAAAAATGATTTTTTGTTGGCGCCAGGGATGATGGCCCAAAGCTGGTTGCTGTTGGCCTTTGACTTGCAGCGCCACTGAACCACCGGTGCATCCGTTTTCTTGGCGCTTCCGGAGACATCCAGGCACATGCCGCCTTTTTTAGACCGCACCTGGTACCAGCCCCTTTTCATGGACTTTAAAACAAACACCTGATGCGAACTATTGGCGCGGCAACGCCAGGCGTGAAATTGTTGCCCCATCTTGGCGCCACCGGCCTTGGCCAGACATTTATCGGTCTTGCCCACTGTTACACGGACACTTCCCGATAAACCGTATTTTCCGAGTGTCTTGTCGGTTTTGGCCTCTATCGGCATTGCGTATCCCGCAACGAAAACCGCCAACATCGCGGCCCGAACGAGGGCTCTCTTTCCAAGATTGAACATATCGTACTCCCGGTCATTTACGAGGTTTTACGGGCTGCCTAGAGCCTACCTGACAATCCGTAACGCCACCACTAGGCAAATCAGGAAAAACTGGCCCCGATTTTGCGCTTTCTCAGTCAAAACAGGGAAAGCTTAAGTTTTCTTGAATTTTTTGCACAATTATTAGGCGGTAAGACACGTGCACGCCTAATAAATATGCAATTGGGCTTTCCGCTGATTGTTAAGATATGGGGACGGAACATGAAGATACCTTCGATCAAACGTTTTTCCAGTTGGCCGCTGTTTATGGCCGGATTTCTGATGCTGCCGGATGCCGCCTACGCCGCAGATACGCTCAACGGCGCAAACACGGCTTGGATTCTCACCTCCACCGCGCTGGTGCTGTTCATGACATTGCCGGGGTTAGCGCTGTTTTATGCGGGCTTGGTGCAAGCCAAGAACGTGCTATCGGTGATGATGCATTGCTTCGCCATTGCGTGTCTCGCCTCTGTGCTCTGGCTGCTGGGCGTTTATAGCTTAGCTTTCAGCGACGGCGGCGCTGCGAACGCTTTTGTTGGCGGGCTCGGCAAGGCGTTCTTGAACGGTGTCGGGTTCGAAACCCTTTCGGGCGATATTCCTGAATCGGTCTTCTTCATGTTCCAAATGACTTTCGCCATCATTACCCCGGCTTTGATCGTCGGCGCCTACGTGGAACGCATGCGATTTTCGGCTGTGTTGATGTTCTCTACATTGTGGTTGGTGGTCGTCTACGCGCCGGTATGTCATTGGGTCTGGGGTGGCGGCTGGTTGGCCGACATGGGCGTGATGGATTTCGCCGGCGGGCTCGTGGTGCACGCTACGGCCGGCACGTCGGCGATTGTCGTGGTCAAGCTGCTTGGCAACCGCAAAGGATTTCCCATGCACATGCGCCCACCGCATAGCCCGGGCATGACAATGATCGGCGCGGCCATGTTGTGGGTCGGGTGGTTCGGTTTCAATGCCGGCAGCGCCTTGAGCGCCGGCGGCGGCGCCGGGATGGCCATGACCGTAACCCATATTTCGGCCGCCACCGCGTCACTGGTGTGGGTTGTGATCGAATGGAAAAACTTCGGCAAGCCATCCTTGGTCGGCATCGTCACCGGCATGGTGGCGGGGCTCGCGACCATTACCCCGGCGTCCGGCTTCGTCGGTCCCATCGGCGGATTTTGCATCGGTCTGGCCGGCGGCATTGTCTGCTATTACGCGGTGAACATCGTCAAACAGCGCTTCCGCATTGATGACTCGCTCGATGTTTTCGCGGTGCACGGCGTCGGCGGCATTTTAGGCACGCTTTTGGTGGTGATCTTCGCTCTACCCAGCCTGGGCGGGGCGGGATTGCCTGAAGGCGCCAGCGTCGGCTCACAATTGGGCGTACAGGCCACCGGCATCATTACCATTGTCGCCTGGTCGGCCATTGCCAGCATCGTCATTCTCAAAATCACTGCCACCATGACAGCCTTGCGCGCCAGCGATGACGAGATCACCGAAGGCATGGACCTCGCCTACCACGGTGAGCAGGATTACAACTTCTAAAGAAATCCTGCCGCCACCAAGGCGTCGTGATCTCCAGCGATTGAAGAAAGCCCTCTCAAGGCGTAACTTGCGGCCACGGTCGGATAAATTCCCGGCCTTGGCCGCAATTGCAATGCTGGACGGATCCAATGATCGATGCTTCGTCCCTGATAACCTATATCGCTATCGTTTTCGGGTTCGTATTCATTCCGGGCCCCGCGACGTTACTGACCATGGCCCGGGCCACCAGTTCCGGAACCCGAGTTGGGATCGCTACGGGAGCCGGAGTCGCCGCAGGAGATATCGTCCACACGTTCATGGCGGTCGTTGGACTGTCCGCCGTTATCGCAACTTCCGCGCTACTGTTCAGCGTCATCAAGTATGCGGGCGCGGCCTACCTGGTTTATCTCGGCATTCGCTCGATACTGGGTAAGGTGTCAACGGACAGGGCAAGCGGGATGTTGACCATCACCACCACAGAGGCGTTTCGCCAAGCCGTTCTGGCTGAAATGCTGAACCCAAAGACCGCTTTGTTTTTTCTCGCATTCCTGCCGCAATTTGTTCAGCCTGAAAACGGCTCCGTCGCCTTACAATTGGCGGCTTTGGGAGTTGTTTTCGTTCTGCTCGGCCTGCTCAGCACAGTGGCCTTTGCCTTCGGTGCGGGCCGCCTCGGCGATTTTCTACGCCGCAACCCGACAGTCTTGAAATGGCAGGGTAAGGCCGTGGGCAGCATCTATTGCGCTTTGGGTTTCCATATCGCCTTGCAGGAACGCTGATTGCCAGCCTCAGACGACTGGGCTCATACCGCCGTCGACATTGAGCGCCACGCCCGAAATATAAGAGCCTTGCTCGGAGGCCAGAAAGCACGCCGCATTGGCAAATTCTTCAGAGGTCCCGAGCCGACCCATGGGTAACGTCGCACCCATCTCGGCGTAGTAGTCGTCGAGCGTTCGGCCTTTGTCTTCGGCGGCATGGCGGCGCACCCATTGGTCGCTCTCGATGCGGCCAACCAACAGCGCGTTAACCAATACGTTATCGGCAACGGCTTCCTTGGCCATCACCTTGGTCAGGGCCATACCGGCAGCGCGCGTGACGGCTGTCGGCGCCCCTTCCGCGGGCGGCGCCTTGGCGCCGGTATTGAGAATATTGATCACACGCCCCCATTTGCGCGCCCGCATTTCCGGGATCGCCAAGCGGCAAAGCCGGATCGCGGCAAACAGTTTGAGATCGATATCCGCTTGCCAAACTTCGTCACTAACCTCGGCGAACGGCCCGCGTTGTGATGAGCCCGCGTTATTGACGACGATATCCACCTGCCCCATGGCGGCCACGGCATCGTCGAATACAGCCTGACACCCCTCAGCCGTGGAAACATCGCCAGCAACGCAAACGATGCCGCCACCGGTAACGGCCTCAATAGCGGCTTTGGCTTCTTCCAATACCTCAGCGCGGCGCGCCACGATGGCCACCTCCGCACCGGCGCCGGCGAAGCGTTCCGCCATGGCCCGACCAAGGCCCAAGCTGCCACCCGTTATCACAGCCTTACGGCCATCCATGCGCAATTCCATGTTCGTCTCCTCCCTGGATTAAAGCTTAAATAGGACTAGGCGCGCAGCGTGACACCGCCGCGTTCGCCCGAATTGAGTTGATTGGCGAATTCCGGCGCCATGGGTCGGGGCTCGCGAGCATTCAACCATACCCGCCATAGCAGGCGCTTGGCGGTTGGATTGTCCTCGAATGCGGCGCGTGCGTGAAAAGTTACGCGATTGTTCAAAACCTGGATATCGCCGGCGCGGAACTCCATGGGCAGGCAAAAATCATCGCGCATCGACACTTCGCGCAGATAGTCGACGGCCGCCTGGGCCTGCGGATCGAGCCCGCCCGACGCCTTCTCGGCCCCCAACTCAATCTGGCGCTTATTGAAGCGCGCGGACATTTTGCCGCCGTAGTAACTGAAAACCGGTATCGGATGATGGCTAAGCTCTTTCGCCTTCGTCCCCTTGCCAACCAAATCCAGATGAAACCCTTCGCACAAGGGCTCCAGGTATTCGGGATGTGTCGCCAGGATTTCGTTGTACAAAGTCAGAGAACTGACCACGGCGCTCTCGCCGCCGGATTTTGCCGGTTGCGCACAAAGCAACGCCACATGGTCGCAACTATCAGTGTGCGGGTGAATTTCGTGCGTGGTGCGATGCAGGCGGATATTGGACACGTACGGGTCGCCTTCGAACTCGTCGCCGTAGTCGGTCACGCCGCTCATCAATTCACCCTGGGGATTTTGTGAAATGCCAACGCCCAGGTACGAACATACCCCCCAATAGATAGCCTGCAACGTCACACGGTCGTAACGCGACACGTCCAAGCCACGCAAGAAAACAAACCCGCGTCCGTTTTCCAATATATCGAGCTGTTCTTCCAGCACCGCCGCCAACGTCGGCAGTCGGAAATCTTCACGCGAGAACTCAAACGCCGATTTTCCCGACGCGATGACCTCACCGGCGGCCGTTTCCAGCTCGCCGATCTGCGCCGGAGCCAGGGGGTAAATCCAGTCCGTCGGGTCACGGAAGCGATCCGCTTTCCATACAGCCGGGTCCTCAATGGGTTCGCGCAATATATCAACCATGATTTTCAATTTAGGCAATTGCTTGACCCATGTCATCCCCCCTCCGGCCATAATGAATAGACTTCTCCGCATCTGGTCGTAGACTGGCTTGTGAACGTAGACTGGCTTGCGTTCGATACGGAGAACTGCGTGACATACTTCCGTTCCATCAAAGGCTTGCCCCGCCTTGCCGCTGTAATCGCCATGCTGGCGGTAATGGCGCAAGGGGTAGCGCCAATGGCGGCGGAATTCCAACCTGTGCGGAGCTCGTTGGAGGCCGCGCTGAATGTCATCTGCTCGGCAACCGGCACCAAAAACCTCAACCACAAAATGCCGGCTGACACGCGACCGGGTGATTCTTGCCCGCTCTGCCCAACGTTCTCCAATGTCGCCCTGACACCGGTGACGGCGCTGACGCCGATTCCGGTGAAAATGAGCGAAGCGACGGTTTTCTCCGTCCGCGCCGATATCCTCACCGGGCACGCCCCAGACACCCAAGCCCTGCCGCGCGCGCCGCCTTATCTGATCGTTTAACCCCCTCCATTAAACGAACTGATACAAGGACTTAGACCAATGATTATCCGTATTCCCCTGCTCTTTGCAGGGCTCCTCAGCCTATTCATCCTTCCCTTCAATGGCGCCATTGCCGACTCGCACGGCATGATGGTCGGCAAACTCGAA
Organism: Rhodospirillaceae bacterium; assembly: GCA_018698795.1. Classification (GTDB taxonomy): domain Bacteria; phylum Pseudomonadota; class Alphaproteobacteria; order Rhodospirillales; family Casp-alpha2; genus TMED8. Next base: position 4,104 of record JABIPG010000156.1, on the reverse strand, counting down.
ATCACCGGTGCCTGGGCCCGGGCAACGCCGCCCAGCGCCAAGAACGGCGGCGCTTTCCTCACCGTTTCGAACCACGGAGCCACAGCCGACAAGTTGATCTCCGCCAGCACCGATGCCGCCAAAAAGACCGAGCTGCACAATCACATCAACGACAACGGCGTCATGCGCATGCGCCAAGTGCCGCACATCGACGTGCCCATGCACGGCCAAGCGGTGCTGAAACCCGGCAGTTATCACGTCATGATGATGGGTGTGAAGGCACCGCTCGTCGACGGCAGCTCAATCATGGTCAAGCTGACATTTGAGAAAGCCGGCGACGTGATGGTACACATGCCGGTCAAGAAGGCTGGCGGCGCCATGAAGAAGATGATGAAGCACAACTAATTCGCTTCATTTTCATTATTCCGCCGATTGCGATTGCCGGGGCGCGCCGTTATGGTGCGCCCCGTTTCGCATTCTAAATAACAGGAGACAGACATGGACGCCGACGCGAAGGGAAAATTGCGACTGGGGATTCCGAAGGGAAGCCTGGAGAGCGCGACCATTGAACTGTTCAAGCAGGCGGGCTGGACCATCTCGTCGCGTTCGCGCAACTATTTCCCGCGCATCGACGACCCGGAGATCGAGTGCGCGCTGGTCCGTTCACAGGAAATGGGACCGTATGTGGCCGGCGGCAACATGGACGCGGGGCTTTGCGGCATCGATTGGTTGATGGAAACCCAGACGGAAAACGATCTCGAAATCATCTCCGACCTGATCTACTCCAAGGCCTCTGACCAGAAGGCGCGCTGGGTGCTGGTGGTTGACGCCGACAGCCCAATCCAATCTGTCGAGGACCTGGAAGGTAAAACCATCGCCACCGAATTGGTCGGCTACACCAAACGCTACCTCGAGGAACGCGGCATCAATGCCAATGTGGAGTTCTCCTGGGGCGCGACCGAAGCCAAAGTGGTGGAAGGCATGGCCGATGCGGCCGTCGAGATCACCGAGACGGGCTCCACTATCCGCGCGCACGGACTGCGCATTGTCTGCGACCTACTGGAGACCCACACGGTGTTCTTCGCCAACAAGTCCGCCATGGCGGATGGTTGGAAGCGCGCCAAAATCGAGCAGATCGCGCTGTTGACCCAAGCCGCACTCGATGCCCGCCACAAGGTGTTGCTGAAAATGAACGTCGGTGCCGATGACCTCGAGAGCGTCATCGCCCTACTGCCCAGCTTGCACGCCCCCACGGTCAATCGCCTAGCCGATACCGGCTGGTCGGCGGTCGAAACCGTGGTCGATACCCACGCCGTGCGCACCCTGGTGCCGCAACTGAAAGCCGCCGGGGCGGAAGGTATTTTGGAATTGGATATTCAGAAAATTTGTTGAGCCTTATTCGGTAGCTCAATCAGCTTCTAATTCCGCGTCCGGGTCCGTCTCTTCAATCACGTCGCGGGTCACCTGTTCGCCGGGCTTGGTGGTGCGCGTGACCAGCAAGACGACAACCACCGTACCGATCAACAGCGCGACGACGAAGGTGTTGAAGTGGATGACGTGCAGCTTAGCGTTGCCGGCCAACCAAAGCAGGCCCGAAATCACGATGATCATGATCCAATGCCACGTTTTCCCGAGAAAAATATTACGCATTGGCCTGCCCCTCCGCTTTTTCTTGCCACGCGGCCATCAGCCTCGGCGCCAATAGCACCCCGGCCAGAATAGCCCCGACTATTTCCCAATAGTATCCGGCAAAACCTAGGACGGTAGTGTTCGGTGGTAGCAAGATCATAATTGCGCCGGCCAGAGCCAAGACCCTCTGTACGGGGTTGAGGCTGCCGCGATACCATCCCTCCAGTGCCGTGGAGAGCACCCACAGCCCGACCAACACGATAACGCCCGAAATGGCCGTCAGCCAAATGGGCCCGATAAACAACAGCGACGGATTGTAGACGAAAACCAACGGCACCAGATATTTGGCGATGCCGACACGGGTCGACTCGATCGCCGTCGCCATGGGTGGCGTTTTGGCGATGGCGGCTGCCGCGAACGACGCAAGAGCGACCGGCGGCGTAATCGTCGAGACAACGCCGAAGTAGAAAGCAAACATATGCGCGGCAATGGGCTCGACCCCGATTTTCACCACCGCCGGCACGATCAGCGCGGCAACGGTGATATAAACCGCCGTCGTGGTAATGCCCATCCCCAGGATAATCGCCGATATTCCCGTCAGCCCCAACAAGATCAACAGATTGCCATCGGCGATCTCGATTACCGATTGGGTGAATTTAAGCCCTAGTCCCGACACGAATACCGAGCCGATAATCAACCCGGCGCAGGCACACGCGATGGTCACCGGCATGGTTGCCCGAATACCCGATTCCAACGCCGCGATCAGATCGACCGGGCTCATGCGGGTTTCCTTGTTGATGAAGCTGAGCGCAAACAGCGATACCAGCCCCCAGAAGGCCGATTTCATCGGTGTATAACCGGCAACCAGGAAGAAGATCAGCACCGCCAAGGCGATCAACAAATGCCAGCCGCGGCGCAGCACCGGCCCCGCCTGCGGCAGCAAATTCTTCGGAATACGCCCGATGTCGTTCTTTTCGGCCTCCAAGTGGACCATGAAATAAATCGTGGCGAAGTAGAGGAATGCCGGAATCGCGGCGGCGACAATGATGTCCACATAAGGCACGGCCAAAAACTCGGCCATAATGAACGCAGCCGCGCCCATGATCGGCGGCGTGATCTGGCCACCCGATGACGCGCAAGCCTCGACGGCGGCGGCGAACTTGGCTCGGTAGCCGAGGTTTTTCATCAATGGAATGGTGAACGATCCGGTGGTCACCACGTTGGCCACGGCAGAGCCCGAAACCGTGCCCATAAACCCGCTGGCCACTGCCGATGCCTTGGCCGGGCCACCGACCCTGTGACCGGTCAAGGCCACCGCCAGATCGATGAAGAAGCGGCCAGCGCCGGATCGGATCAACAGCGCGCCAAAAATAATGAACAAAACGATATAGGTGGAACAGACATGCAGCGGGATGCCGAAAATCCCATCGCTGCTCATAAACAGCGTATCGATGAATTTACCGAACCGCACCGGGGGCCCGTAGAAAAACCCAAAAAAATAATTGGCATAGAGGGCGTGGAGAATGAAAAAGCCGGTGATGATCACCATCGCCCAGCCGACCGCGCGCCGCGTCGCCTCCAGCACCAAGAAGATAAGCATACCGCCGACGATCAAGTCGGGCAGTTCCTTCTCGCCATAGCGCAAGTGAAAGGCATCGATGTCGTAAATCGTCCAAACCTGGACGAAGAGCACCGCGCCGACCATCACCAGATCAATCAAGAATCCAAACAGACGCTGGTTATTTCCGGGATCACCGGCAATCAAGATCGGGTCGCGCATGGATGTCCGAAACATTGGTCGGGCAAAAAACGCCAGCACCAACATGCCGGTCAGGTGGATGGAGCGGAACGAGCGCCCCTCCGGCGTACCAAACGCCGCGACGTAGAGATGAAACACCGCCAATCCGATACTGACGATGGCGCAAAACAAGAGAACGAAATACGCCGCATCGAGTTTTCGATCGACCAGCATTCGCTCTATAAATCCGAGTTCGTGTGTCTCTTCGTACGTAACTTGGGCTTCGGTAACGCTCATGAGAAAACCGGAATTCTTGGAAGGTTCAACAACCGGCGCAGGCGCCGGATTTCAGCCACGAGAAAGTCGGAAGCACCGGTCTCGTTACCGGCGCTCCCGACGATTCTATTCTCGCTAGACTATTTCTTGACGCCAAGCTCGGCGTAGCACTTCGCTGCGCCCGGATGCACCGGAATGGCCGCACCGGCCAAGGCATCTTCGAGCTTCACGCGCTTCCAGACAGACTTAACGTCAACGAAAGAAGCGTGGTTGGCCCAGAACACCTTGCACATGTTGTAGACGAGATCGTCTGGCAGGTCTTTGTGGACCACCATGTTGGTGACGATACCGAGCGTGTGCAGGTCTTGCTCGACGCTTTTGTAGACGCCCTTCGGCATCATGCCGGGAATGAACCCCGGGTTGGCTGCCAGAATTTCATCAAGCTTGGCCTTGGACACACCGATGAAACGGATACCGGGGCT
>JABIPG010000163.1 GCA_018698795.1 Rhodospirillaceae bacterium | reverse complement strand
GATCAGCACAAGGACTTCGCCCGCCAGTTTGGCGACTTGGCTGTGCACCCGGGTATCCCCGGCCCGGACGGGCACCCCGAGGTGATCCACATCCATGCTGACGCGACCTCGACACGCATTGCCGGTGAGGACTGGCATTCGGATGTCACCTGCGAGGCCGAGCCGCCCATGGGCTCGGTGCTACATTTGCATACCGTGCCGGAAAGCGGCGGCGACACATTGTTTGCCAGCATGTATGCCGCCTATGAGGCGCTCTCCGATCCGATGAAGGCGTTCTTGGGCGAGTTGATCGCGCATCACAGCGGCGAAAATGCGTACCGCGGGCGCTACGTTCACCGCGGTGTCGATGATGCAGGCGCGGTCTATCCCAATCACGACCACCCGGTCATTCGCACTCATCCGGTGACCAAAAAGAAGGCACTGTTCGTGAACCGGATATTCACCACGCGCATCAACGGCCTGACGGCGGCGGAGAGCGACAATTTGCTGGCGTTCTTGTTTGATCATGTGGCAAAGCCCGAGTTCCAAGTGCGATTCCAATGGCAGGCGGGCAGTGTCGCTTTTTGGGATAACCGCAGCGTCCAGCACTATGCCATCTGGGACTACTTCCCCGAAACACGGTCAGGATACCGGGTTACTATCGGCGGTGATCAGCCTTACTAGAACGGCCCTCAATCCTTCATTAACCATACTTTCGCATACTGCATGAACGGACTATGTTGGAAGCAATGGTTTGGGATTAATGGGAACAGGTGCCGGGGTGTCCGGATACGGCGCAAACATTCTGAACGAGATCGACCATCTGGCCGGCCACAAGATGTATGGCAAGGTGGTGAACATCGTCGGCCTGCTTATTCACGTGGGCGGTGTTACTCATAGCTTGTCTGTCGGCGATCACTGCATCATTCATGCCCGGAACGGTCGGCTTGTTTCATGCGAGGTGGTGGGGTTTGCCGACGGCAACGCACTGGTCATGCCGTTCAGCGCCATCGAAGGTATCGGCATGGGCTGCCGCGCCGAGGTCAGCGTCGCGGAGCCGGTGATTTATCCTTCGAGCGAATGGCTGGGCCGGGTGATCAATGCCTTTGGTGAGCCCGTCGATGGCAAGGGGCCATTGCCGGTGGGTCCCATTGGGTACCCCATTCATACGCCGCCACCGCCAGCCCACATGAGAAAACGTGTCGGCGGCAAAGTTGATTTGGGCGTGCGTGCCATGAATGCGTTTCTGACGCTTTGTCAGGGCCAACGAATGGGTATTTTCTCAGGCTCGGGCGTCGGAAAATCAACCTTGATGGCAATGATGGCGCGCAATACGGACGCTGAGGTAAATGTTATCGGTCTGGTCGGTGAACGCGGGCGTGAGGCCCGGGAGTTCATCGAAGATCACCTGGGCGTGGAAGGTATGGCACGGAGTGTTGTCGTTGTCGCCACGTCGGACGAGTCGCCCTTGGTGCGCCGCCAAGCGGCTTATATGACGATGGCTGTTGCCGAGTACTTCCGTGATCAACCCAACGAAGTGCTGGTGTTGATGGATTCGGTCACTCGTTTCGCCATGGCACAGCGCGAAATATCGCTCTCCGCCGGTGAGCCGCCGACCACCAAGGGCTATACACCGTCAGTGTTCGCGCAGTTGCCGCAATTGCTGGAGCGCGCTGGCCCGGGCATGGAGGGGCAGGGCAGTATCACCGGGCTATTCACGGTATTGGTGGAGGGCGACGATCACAACGAACCCGTCGCCGATGCCGTGCGTGGTATCCTTGATGGCCATGTCGTGCTGGAGCGTGAGATTGCCGAACGCGGCCGCTTTCCGGCGATCAATATCCTGCGCAGCATTTCCCGGACCATGCCTGCCTGCAACACAGCGGAGCAAAACGCGCTCGTTGTCCGTGCACGCAAATTGATGGCAACGTTTGAGGACATGGCCGAATTGATCCGCCTGGGCGCGTACCGGCGCGGTACCGACCCGCAGGTTGATGAATCGATCCAATACAATCCCTTGCTGGAAGCTTTCCTCGCGCAGGAAATCGAAGATGCCAGTAGTTTGGACGCTTGCTATCAACGCCTTGGTGAAATTTTCGGCATGTCGGCAGGAATAGCACCGCAAGCCGGCGAACAGCCTCCGCCCCAACCCGCCCCACCTCAGCCAACTTGAGGCACACGTAACCCATGGCCAAAGGTCTCGCCACGCTGGTTCGCGTCAATGAGTGGTCCGTTGATGAGAAACGCCGCGCGCTTGGCGTCTTGCTGCGCGAACTTGACGATCTGGAAGCGCATCGTCGCGCACTGGATCAAGAGCTCAGCGACGAGCAATCCGTTGCTGCTCAAGTGCCCGATGAGGCAGGGTTTCTTTATGGTGTTTATGCCGAAGGTGTAATCATTCGGCGCGAGCAGTTGGACGCGGCTATCGCGGCTAAGGAAACCGAAATAGAGACCGCCCGCGAAACACTAAATGAAGCCTACCGTGAGTTGAAAAAATACGAGGTCATCCGCGATAATCGCGACCGTCGTGAACGCGATGACGAGGACCGTGAAGAGCGTATTCGGCTTGATGAGATGGGCGTTGAGACCTATCGCCGCCGCAATTAAACGCTGGCGAGGGTCCAATTTCTTAAAGCGCGTTTTGCGGGATTTAATTTCATCTCAATTCACATGAACGATGCTTCTTGTAAGCTAGTTGTCAGTTCCCGAGCGTACATTTGCGCCGAATCGAGCAACGGATGATTCGTTGATTCGAAAACAGTGAATACAATGCTGGCACTTGAGGGTCACGTGAACAAAATTTCCAAGAAAATCGCGATGGCGACAATAGCATTAGTTGGGTTGGTTGCGGTTGCTGCGCCGGCTGATGCGTCGCAATGCAATCAGTTTCCCAAACTTAAGCTCTGGGGCGACTATTCGCATGAGGGCGTACAGAAATTGGTGAGCACACGCCTCAGCGGTGACTGGAATGGCTATCTGGCGCGCCTCGATAACCGGCTTGGTTCCATTAAGGACATCCATGCGCGTGGCAAGGCCTTGGCTCTGAAGATCGGCGACAAGCGCTATACGCTGAAAGGCAAAACCCTGGCCGGTTATATCCGCGCTTCAGAGCAGCGCCTCAGTGTCGTCGAATGTTTGGCGCACGAAGCCGAAATGGCTGCGCTTGAGAATTTCGCCACGGCCGCTGGTCAAGAAGAAGCACCGGACGTTGAGTTGGCTGCGATCCAGGTTGGTGAGTTGAACCTCAATGTTGCCGGCTCGTGCGAAGGCGGCAACGCGGCGTTTCGGGTAACCAATATGGGTAAGGCGTGGCCGAAGCTTGCGACAGTTTCAATTTATCGGGTCGGCAACGGTGAGCCGAAACGTATTAGCGCGCGCCGAATGCGTTTTTCCGATGGCCAACAGGCGACCTTCAAAGTGCCACCTGCGAAAAATCCGACCGGGCGTTTGGGGTTGTTTGTCGATCCGTCATGGGCCAAGCGCACATTTGAGTTCGACGCTACCCTGACTTGCGGATAAACGGGCGGGCAAACCGGTGCCGTTAAATCGGCGGTAATCTGTACAGTAGGTCGTCGTTACGCCATCCCGGCTGGCATTCCTCCAGACAAATATCATGGCGTTCGGTATGGCCATCGCCAACGTGGCGCAACGATACCTGCGCCCAACGTGGCAGCAATTCATTCGAAACATCATCCAAGATAGCGACGGCGACAGCCTCTAAGGTTTCCCATTTGAGCTCGCCAATGGTCGCAAGGTAATTGCCGTAGGTGTTGGGCGCCAGAACGTGGCGATCCGGCACATAGCGCAACGTCACCGCCATTGCACCGCCATGGTCGGGCAACTCAATATCCCCCCCGAGTGTGATTACATAATCCCGCCCGCCACCGGGGTTGGCGATGGGGGCGAGCATTTCGCGGCGTTGGATCAGGTCCATGTACTGACTATACCATTAATCCCAGGCCGTCGTCCGGCGCTGGGGCGTCGATGCCAACAAAATTCGCCGGCGCGGCCTGAAACGCGAGCCCGCCGGTAACGCCCGTGGTCTCGATCGCGCCCTCGAATATGTCGCGAATACCGTTTTGTACGGTGTCGGGCAACCGGGTATCGCTGCGCACGATCAAATCGAAGCGTTTGGTGCCGTCCTGAACGAAACCATCCAGTTGCAGCCGGCCCAACCGACTCAGATTGAGATCGACGACGAAGCGGATACCCGGACCTTTCCGAGGATCGTCCTCATCGTCCTCATCTTCCTCACGGCGACGGATCAAGAGGCGCAGTTGTTCGATGTCGAGACCATTGAGAAATGGGATCGGCAGCATTCGTCCGTCTAGGTTGGGTGGTTCATCGGCTAAGCGGCTGAGGCCCGAAAAATCATCGCGGAGTCGGCCTAGCAATCCTGGTTTCAGTTTCTCCAGTGCGCGTGAGGGTGCATCTCCTAGCCATTGCTTTACGTCTCCCCCACGCAGCGCGAACAGAAAAAACAATAGATTGGCGGTTAAATTGGCGTCCGCCCGCGGCATGACGCTACCCAGCAATTGTTGGGCGGTGGCGGGCTGAGCATTGAGCAGGGTACGGGCCGTTTCCTCCAGCGCCAGCCATTGCTTGGATTCAGCAATCACCTGCCCGAAACGGAGTGTTAAAGCCCGGTCTTGCGGCGTCAGGTCGGCGCGTGGCAACTGAATGACTTCCAATTCAATCACGCTGCCTGCGGGCAAAGGCGTCGTTGTGGCAATGGCGATAGAACCGGTTGGCGTTTGCACGATCGATTGGTGGACGCCACTGGTGCCCGTCGTTACGCCACTTAACGTCATGCCGAGGCTTATGGGTTGCCCGGTGATCGCCGGGGGCGTCGCGCCGGCAGATGGCTGAACGGTTAAAACCTGCACCGCGAATGCACTTCCCGCCGGTAGGGGTTGGGAGGT
>JABIPG010000233.1 GCA_018698795.1 Rhodospirillaceae bacterium | reverse complement strand
CTTCGGCACCATTTCAGGCTCATCTATCGCCAATACGGTGTCGACGGGTTCTCTCACCATTCCAAATATGAAACGTATGGGCTATCCCGGCCATTTGGCTGGCGGTGTTGAGGCGGCTGCCAGCGCCGGCGGTCAGATTACGCCGCCGATCATGGGTGCTGCGGCCTTCATCATGGCCGAATTCTTGGAAGTTTCTTATACCACCATTGTCATCGCGGCGATCGTCCCTGCCGCCATGCACTACGTTGGTGTGTTGTGCATCGTGCATTTCCAGGCTAAGCGCTTGGGGCTTAAGGGCGTGCCGGCAGATGAAATTCCGAAGCTGCTTTATGTTCTGAAGCGCGGATGGCCGGCGTCAATCCCTCTGTTCGTCTTGATCTATGTGCTGTTCAGCGGCTATTCGCCGCATATGGCGGCGTTTTGGGGCATAACCTCGGCGTTGGTGGTTGGCTTCGTCAATCCCATGCATCGGCTCAGCCTGCGCGACGTCATGGAAGGCTGCGTCATGGGCGTCAAATATGCGCTCGCGGTTGGCGCCGTGTGTGCCGCCATCGGCATCGTCGTTGGTGTCGTCAACTCGACCGGCCTTGGTTTCCGCCTTGGGTTCATGGTCGCCGAAGGTGCGACAACCATCGCTGAAAACATACTTGGCCTGATTTCGTGGATCCCCTTGATGACCATTTCATTGCAGGGATTGACGCTGTTCATTTCGTTGGTGCTGATCGCCATGACCTGCATCATGATGGGTGCCGGCCTGCCGACGACTGCGCTCTACATCATGCTGGCCACCGTCGCCCAGCCGGCCCTGGCCAACTTGGGTGTACCGCCGATGGCGTCGCACTTGTTCGTGCTTTATTACGGTGTCATCTCGGAAATCACACCGCCAGTCTGCGCATCGGCTTACGCTGCCGCCGGGATTGCCGGCGCCAATCCGTTCCGTACGGGCGTTTCGGCCTTTACGCTGGGTATCGGCAAGCTGATGGTGCCCATGGTCTTCGTCTATTCGCCGGCGATGTTGATTGTTTTGGAGGATTACTTCACCTGGGGCGCGTTCTTGGAAACGACCATAACCTGTGCGCTGGGCGTCGCTATGATGGCAACCTGCGTCAGTGCCTACTTCATCGCTCATATGCCAACGCCCTTCCGGGTGCTGATCGGCATCGCGGCGATCTTTATGGTTGCGCCGGGAGTGACCAGCGACATGTACGCCTTAGTATTGGCGTTGCCGGTATTGGTTCAGCAGGTCGCGGCGAGACGGCGTGAGCGTGAAGCCGAGGCAATCGCCTAAGCCACGGAGGCGACCCACAGGGCAAGCATGAAAATAACAGGATTGCGGACAACGCCGCTCGTTGTCCCCTATACGCAAACGTATCATGTGACCCAGGCCACGCGGACAGAGGCCGCCGTGGTTCTGGTGGAGGTCGAAACCGATGAAGGGCTGATCGGGATCGGTGAATCCATCGCACAGCCCAACGCCTCGTTGATTGTTGACTCCCTTCAAGTATGCTCTGACTTGATTGTCGGTCAACCGCCTTTTGCCGTTGATGCCTTGGTTGGGGCCGTTTACCGGAAGCTGATTTCCATTCCTGCCGCGGAGATGGACCGCATGGCTAGGCTCATAGTCGCCGGGCTCGATATGGCCTTGTGGGACTTGGCAGGCAAGGCTGCCGGAGTGCCGGTTCACGCATTATTGGGCGGTGCGGTCCATTCGCATATCCAGTATTTCGGTTTCGTTGAGGGAGAAAGCCCTGAAGCCATGGCAGAGGACGCGCGCCGGTTCGTCGAGCAAGGAATTGAGGTCATCTACTTGAAGCTCGGGCGCGGCCATGAAACGGACATCGCGTGCGCAGCTGCCGTTCGTAGCGCAATTGGTGACAAGCGTTTGCGCCTTGATGCGAACGAGGCCTGGGACGTGATGACGGCAATCCGGATGATAAAGCGCCTAGAAAAGTATGACCCGGAATTCATTGAGCAACCTGTCTCCAGTCACAACTTGGATGCAATGCGTCAGGTCAAGGCGGCTGTGGATGTTCCCTTGGCTGCCGATCAGGCGATCCATTCACCAGAGGATGTTTTCGCTTATTGCCGTGCCCAGGCGGCTGATGTCATCGTGCTCGGGCCGCATGAAACAGGCGGCTATGGTCAATTGCGGAAGGCTGCTGCTGCTGAAGCGGCTGGTATTCGGGTTTGTCTCCATGGCGTCACGGAAACAGGTATCACAACCGTGGCAAACCATCACGCGGCGCTGACTATTCCTAATATCGACGACGGAAATCAGATTATGTGCCGGTTCTTAGGCGAAGATATTATATCCTCGCCAGACCTGACTTTGAAGGATGGAAAGCTCCCGATCTTTGATGGCCCCGGTTTTGGCTTCACCCTGGATCGTGCGGCAGTTTCACGTGCCGCAGAAAGGAGCTTTTGAATGGCTGAACGTGTAACTATCGTCGGCGCCGGTATCGTCGGCATTTGCACAGCGCTTTCGCTGCTGGAAAAAGGCGCTGAGGTTGAGGTCATTGATCGCGATCCGCCGGCCGAGGGCGCCAGCCACGGCAATGCGGGTGTCATTTCACCTTGGACTTGCGTGCCGCAATCCATGCCGGGCGTATGGAAAAACGTACCCAAATGGCTGCTTGATCCCGAAGGGCCGGTGGCTTTGCGTTGGGGCTATCTGCCGAAGTTTTTACCCTGGGCATTGAAGTTTCTGCGTGCTGCCGATGAGACGGGGCTTCCTGCCATCGGTGACGCCATGAGTGCGCTCAACCGCCCCAATGTCGATCTCTACCGCCGCCACTTGGATGGGACCGGACACGAGGCATTGGTGGGGGCGTCGATGTATGTGCATGTCTACCGAAACCCGGCGGAAGCCGATTTGACGCAACTGGCGTGGCGCATGCGAGCCGAACGTGACGTGCCGCTTCAGGTTGTTGGCGAAGGAGAGCTGCACGAGATAGAGCCGGCGCTATCGCCGGGCTACAAGGCCGCGGTGTTGCTCAAAGACCAGGCCCGTGCCCTTGACCCCAGCGCCATCGGCAAGGCTTTGGCCGATAAAGCGCGCGCCATGGGCGCTACGTTTCGGCAATCGGCGGTGCACAAGGTCCAGCCGGCGGGCGACGGCGGGTGGACGCTGTTGACCGACGATGGCGAACTGCGGGCCGAGAAATTGGTGATCGCTGCTGGTGCCTGGTCGGCTAGGTTACTCGAGCCGCTAGGCATCAAGGTGCCGCTTGAGGCGGAGCGCGGTTATCACTTGGTGTTCCAAAATCCCGGCATTACGGTCAACAATTCAATCATGGACACGCAAGGCAAGTTTGTCGCCAGTCTGATGAACGCTGGCGTGCGTTGTGCCGGTACGGCGGAGTTCGCGGGGCTCGACACCGCCCCCGATTACCGTCGCGCCCAAGTGTTCTCTAACCTCGCCAAACGCTTGTTCCCTGAAATCAACACCGAAGACGCGGTAGAATGGATGGGAAGCCGCCCGTCCTTGCCCGATAGTTTGCCGTGCCTGGGCGAAGTGCCCGGCCATGCCGGCCTGTTTGCCGCGTTCGGCCACAGCCACTATGGGTTCGGCATGGCGCCCAACACTGGCCGCGTGGTTGCCGAAGTGGTGAGCGGCGCGATGCCCAACATCGACATGGCGCCTTACCGGATCGACCGGTTCGCATGAGTAGCACGTACGACGCTGTTGTCATCGGCGGCGGGCTATTGGGCTCGGCGATCGGTTTCGGCCTAGCCCGGCACGGATTAAAGACAGCGATTCTGGACGAGGGCGACGTGGCTTACCGTGCTGCGCGCGGCAATTTCGGCTTGGTCTGGGTGCAAAGCAAAGGCATCGGGGCGCCGGCTTATGCGGACTGGACTATGCGGTCGTCGGAATTGTGGTTTGATCTCGCAGCCGAGTTGCTGGATCGAACCGGGGTCGACGTCAACCATACCCGGCCCGGCGGCATTCACATTTGCCTATCGGATGCCGAGTTCGAGGAACGCGCCAAAAAAATGGCGACCTTGAGCAGTCATCAACATGAGAAATTTTCCCACCAGATGCTCGACCGCCAAGCATTGGCTGAATACCTACCGGGATTGGGGCCCGAAGTGGTCGGGGGCTCTTATTCGCCGCATGATGGGCATGTCAATCCGCTCCGATTGCTACGGGCTTTGCAGCGCG
>JABIPG010000232.1 GCA_018698795.1 Rhodospirillaceae bacterium | reverse complement strand
CGATATCGTGCTCGAACTCGGATTCCTCAATCATCGTGCGGCGCGGGTTGGCGAACTGCTCACGCATCGCCATCAACTCGTCACGCAAGATGCCGTATAGCTTTTCGCGCGAACTCAGGATCGAAAGATGTTCCTCGATTTCGGCGCCCAGCTTTTTCAGATCATCGCCGATCTTGTCGCGCTCAAGCCCCGTCAGGCGGTGCAGGCGCAACTCCAAGATGGCGCGTGCTTGAGCTTCCGACAGCTTGTACTTGCCGTCGATAACGGCGTGGCCGGGCTCATCGAGCAGCGCGATCATCGGCGCCACATCTTCCGCTGGCCATTCGCGCTCCATCAATTGCGCCCGCGCCGTGGCCGGGTCCGAGGCGGCGCGGATCAGGGCGATCACATCGTCGATATTGGCCACCGCAACGGCCAGACCGGCCAACACGTGCGCACGCTCGCGGGCTATGCCAAGCTCATAGATGGTGCGCCGACGGATGACCTCTTCGCGGAATGCAATGAAGGCCACCAAAATGTCCTTCAGGTTCATCAAGCGCGGCTGGCCGCCGTCCAGGGCGAGCATATTCACACCAAACGATGTTTGCAGCGGCGTAAACTTGAACAACTGCGCCTGCACCACCTCGGGCTCGACGTCGCGCTTCAGTTCGATCACCACGCGCACGCCGTCGCGATCCGATTCGTCACGCAGATCGGAGATACCCTCGATACGTTTGTCGCGCACGGCTTCCGCCATGTTCTCGATCATGCGCGACTTGTTCACCTGGTAAGGCACTTCGTGCACGATGATCGCCATGCGGCCTTTGCGCACTTCCTCGAACGAGGTCTTGCCGCGCATCACCACCGAGCCGCGCCCGGTGCGAAACGCCGACAGCACGCCGTTGCGGCCCAGAATCACGCCGCCGGTCGGAAAATCGGGGGCTGAAATGTGGTTTTCAATCAGTTCATCGATCGTCGTGTCGGGGTCGTCGATCACCGCACAGCAGGCGTCGATGACCTCACCCAGGTTATGCGGCGGAATGTTGGTCGCCATACCAACCGCGATACCGCCCGCGCCATTGACCAACAGGTTGGGATATCCCGCCGGCAGCACTTGTGGTTCTGAGACGGATTCATCGTAGTTCGGCTGAAAATCCACCGTCTCGCGGTCAATGTCTTCGAGCAGCGCATGTGCCGAGCGCGCCATGCGGGCCTCGGTGTAACGCATGGCAGCCGCTTTATCGCCATCCATGGAGCCGAAGTTGCCTTGCCCATCGATGAGCGGCAGGCGCATGGAGAAATCCTGCGCCATGCGCACCATGGCGTCGTAGATCGCCTGGTCGCCGTGGGGGTGATATTTACCCATGACGTCACCAACGATGCGCGCCGATTTGCGGTACGGTTTATTGTACTCGTAACCGCTTTCCTTCATCGAATAGAGGATACGCCTGTGCACCGGCTTGAGGCCGTCGCGCACATCGGGCAACGCACGTGAAACGATCACGCTCATCGCGTAATCGAGGTACGACGTGCGCATTTCTTCTTCGATAGAGACCGATGTCACACCGATTTCAGGCGCACCTGAATCACCACCCGAACTGTCACTGGGCTCAGGGGTCGGCTCCTCATTGGGATCGGGCGATTCGGGAGCCTCTTCAGGAGGCGAGTCGGACGGCGAGGTCAATGGTAAATACCAATTATTTTCAAGGGCTTACAAAAACGAACTCGGAACAACCTGGTGTCGCTCCGAGTCGTAGAAATTTAACATTTTCAGCCCGCTTACACAAGCTGCGAGAAACCCCGAAACGCCCGGTTTTCTTAGCTCTCGGCGCCTTTTGCAGGGAACGCTGTTTTGTACCAGATAGCGGTCGCGAAAACCGCGAACATCGGCACCGAGAGCGCCATGTTGACGGCCTCCCAGCCAAGCGTCGCTTGCAGGGCGCCGGATGAGAAACTGGCCGCCGCCACCATGGTGAATACCAGGAAATCGTTCAGCGCCTGCACCTTGGATTGTTCTTCCGGCCTATAAGTTTCGGTCACCAGCGTGGTCCCGCCGATGAACATGAAATTCCACCCAAGCCCCAGCAAGATCAATCCGCCGGCGAAGTTGGCAACGTTGATCCCGGCGAGGTTCACCGCCATGGCCGAAACGTTCAACACCGTGCCGGCGATGATCACATTGATCACCCCGAACCGCTTGATCAGATGGCCGGTAAAGAAACTGGGCGCAAACATGGCCAATATATGCCCTTGAATGACGCTCGCCGTGGTCGAGAACCCAAAGCCGCACACTGTCATGGCCAGCGGTGTCGCGGTCATCACCAACGTCATGACGCTGTAGCCGAACATCGCCGTCATTACCGCCAGGATAAAGGTCGGTTGACGCACGATTTCCAGCAACGGTCGACCGCCGGCGGCAAACGTCGTCGCGTTGGGTTTCGGAATACGCACCAATTGCAGTAAAAACAGCGTAATGAAGCTCAGGCAAATAATACCGGCATAGCCACCGGCAAACAGCACCGGATCGAACAGGTCGATCGTCCATTTAGAGATTTGCGGCCCCAAGACAGCGGCAATAACCCCACCGGCCATCACGTAGGAAATCGCTTTGGCACGAAGTTCGGGCCCTGCTGAATCCGCGGCGGCAAAACGGTAGTACTGCCAAAATGAGTTGTGCACACCCAACAGTGCGCTGCCACCGGCAAACAACCAGAAATCACCTTCGAACAGCGCCCAGCAAGATATCGCGGCGCCGACCATGCCGACAATCTGGCCCAGCGTGAAACCGACCCGCCTGCCGACCCGCCCCATAAACAAAGACGCCGGGATTGTGCTCAGCATGGTTGCGGTGAACTGCAGCGCCAAAGGCACCGTGGCCAACGATTTGTCGGTCGCCAATATCTGCCCGGCCAGCGCCGAGATGGTCATCACCAGCGACGAGCCGCTCATCGATAGCGCTTGGCAGATGGCGAGGATCAAGACGTTGCGGCGATTGTCACGAGCACCGTCAACAGGATTGGCCGGCGTCATGCCGCGAACTCCTTGGAAACCCAATTGGGATGGAAAATGAAAGTGAGCGCGATTTTATGCGCAACTGCCGCCCGGTCAAGCCGCTTGCAAAGCTTGACCGTTATCAATGCCGCCTACCCTCGTGGCACGTAACATCCGCGCTCCTAGCCTCGAATTCCACCATCGGAGAGGTCCTGCCGTTGCCTGCTAAAAATTCCATGGCGCCGCCGCTAAGCCCCATTTTGGTCGCTGGCCTG
>JABIPG010000231.1 GCA_018698795.1 Rhodospirillaceae bacterium | reverse complement strand
TTCGCTCGCGTCTACGTGACATCACTCGGGGGGCCAGCCCAATTCACTTGCCTTCTGGCCAAATACGGTTGCGATGTTTGAATTTCCTTGACTTTTTACCTTTTATATAGGTATATTTCCCTTTTTCGGGAACCCCTAAAGATGCCATCCACCCGCCAAATCACAGCCAACCGCGCAAACGCGCGCCGGTCCACTGGTCCGCGCACCGTGGACGGACGCCACAACTCGAGCCAAAACGCGATTAAGCACGGGCTGTATGCGCGTTCGGGCGCGTACCGTGCGGATGACGATAAAGACGCAGCATTGGCGGGCCTTAAGACCAGTCTTACTGATGAGTTTCGTCCCGAAGGCCGTTATGAGCGAGGTCTTGTGGGCCGGATGGCGGACATCTTATGGCGGCTTGATGGTGTGTCCACGATTGAAATGGCTGTGTTTGAGCGAAATGCCACGCCCAAAATCACCACCCGCACGGCAAGAGCGCTTGGTCGGGTTGCGGGTTTGGAGACGCGGTTGCTGCGTGCGCTCGAGGTGATAGAAAAAGTGTTGGTGCGGCGTCAGGCGCTTCGGCGTCGGATGGGGAAGGGAACGTCTTCTGGCAGCGGCGAACATGAGCGCGCCGACACATGCATCCGTCAAAGGAAAAGGGGTTCGGGCGATTCTGTTGCCGCGTCATCTTCTCCCTCCTTGATGAGGGAGGGTAGAAAGGAGAGCGATGGTTGTTGCAATCTCCCTCCGGGGGATGATCCAGGCTTTCGCCGCGCCACTGGCGCGACGGTCCTGGATCATTGGCTTCGTTCCGTCAGAATTTTTATTTCGCTCAAGAAATCAATTACTTACGTGCACCGTTTTGATAAAAAATTACCGTTTGAGATGGTCCGGCGAGCCCTTAAATTCTTATCTCGCCCACCACCGGGGAGGCAATCCGGTCGGCTAGGCTTGCCCGCATGGACAAGCCCCCCCGCATTGCCTAGATTGCCCGCTATTCAACGACTTTCCGCAAGGAGTGCCCGATGCGCTTGAGCCGCTATTTCCTGCCGACCATGAAAGAAAATCCGTCGGAAGCCCAAATCGTTTCGCACCGGCTGATGCTGCGTGCTGGGATGATCAGGCAATCGAGCGCTGGAATCTATTCATGGCTGCCGTTGGGCCTTCGGGTGTTGAGAAACATTGAGCAAGTCGTGCGTGAAGAACAAGACGCCATGGGCTGCCACGAAGTGCTGATGCCGACCATTCAGCCCGCCGATCTGTGGCGGCAAAGCGATCGTTACGACGACTACGGCCCGGAAATGCTGCGTATCAAGGACCGCCACGACCGCGACATGCTCTACGGCCCCACCAACGAAGAGCAAATCACCGAGATTTTTGCCGGTTCCGTGCGGTCCTACAAAGACCTGCCGCAGATGCTGTATCACATCCAATGGAAGTTCCGCGACGAAATCCGCCCGCGCTTCGGCGTCATGCGAGGCCGCGAGTTTTTGATGAAGGATGCCTATTCGTTCGATCTCAGCGTCGAGGACGGTCGGCGTTCGTACAACAAATTCTTTCTCGCCTACCTCAAGACCTATGCGCGTTTGGGCCTCAAGGCTATTCCCATGGCTGCCGACACCGGCCCCATCGGCGGCGACATGAGCCACGAGTTCCTGATTTTGGCTGATACCGGCGAAAGCGAAATTGCCTGCCATCGCGATTACCTTGAGATGGACTGGAGCGCGTCAGACACCGGTTATGATGACGACCTGCAACCGGTAATCGATGGCTTTACGTCGAAGTATGCCGCCACCGACGAGATGCGCGATGCCGCAGCCGAAAGTGCACTTGGCGACGATCTCCGTACAGCGCGCGGGATTGAGGTCGGCCACATCTTCTTCTTCGGCACCAAATATTCCGACAAACTGGGCGCCAAGGTCGCGGGCCCGGACGGCGAGGAGATCACCGTCGAGATGGGATCGTACGGTATTGGCGTGTCGCGCCTGGCCGGCGCTATCATTGAGGCCTCGCACGACGACAACGGCATCATCTGGCCGGAATCGATCGCACCGTTCAAGGTTGGGCTGATCAATCTGAAGGCCGGTGACGAAGACTGCGACGCGGCTTGCGACAAGGCCTACGCCGATTTGCGCGGCAAGGGTGTCGAGGTGCTTTACGATGACCGCAACACCCGCGCCGGCGGCAAGTTTGCCGACATGGACCTGATCGGTCTGCCATGGCAGTTGGTGATTGGGCCCAGGGGGGTCAAATCCGGCACCGTGGAATTGAAAAACCGCGCCACCGGCGAGCGCGAGGAACTGAGCATCGAAAGCGCGCTGACGCGCTTGTTGGTATAGGGCAGGGGATATCTAGTGTTCAGCCGATTTGAATGGATGGTGGCGCTGCGCTACCTGCGCTCTCGCCGCCAGGAAGGGTTCATTTCCGTCATCGCGTGGTTTTCGCTGTTGGGGATTGCGCTCGGTGTGGCGACGCTGATTATCGTCATGGCGGTGATGAACGGTTTCCGCCAAGAACTGCTGACCCGCATTCTGGGGCTCAATGGGCATTTAAGCGTTTACGCCAGCGAAGGCCAGATGACCGATTTCGACGGCATGGCTGGTACGCTTCGCAAGATGAACGGCGTGGTTTCCGTCTCACCCATGATTGAGGGCCAGGTGATGGTCACCGCCAACGGTGCGTCGCAGGGCTCCGTGGTGCGCGGGTTGCGCCCGGCGGATTTGAAGAAACGCAAAACCCTGGCGACCAACATCGTTTCCGGCAGTCTTGACGACTTCAAGGGCAAGAACGTCGTGGTCATTGGCGAACGCATGGCTCGCAAACTGGGCGTCGATGTGGGCGACAAGCTCACCCTGATCTCGCCCAAGGGCCAGGTGACGGCGTTTGGCACCATGCCGCGGCTGAAGGCCTACCGGGTGGCGGCGACCTTCTCCATCGGCATGTTCGAGTACGATTCCAGTTTCGTCTTTATGCCATTGCAAGCGGCGCAATTGTATTTCCAACACAAAGGCACAGTTTCCAACCTGGAAGTCTTCGGCGATAACCCCGAAACCGCACCGGCACTGGCCACCAAGATCATGATTGATATGAAGGGCGCGGTGCGCGTGCACGACTGGCAGCGCGCCAACGCCAGCTTCTTCAACGCCATCCAGGTTGAGCGCAACGTCATGTTCCTGATCTTGACGCTGATCATCGTGGTGGCGGCCTTCAATATTATCTCTTCCATGATCATGCTGGTGAAAGACAAAGGCCGCGACATCGCTATCTTGCGCACCATGGGGGCGACGCGTGGCATGATCATGCGGGTGTTCTTCCTGGCCGGCGCAAGTGTCGGCACCATCGGCACCTTAGCGGGGTTTGGGCTCGGGCTTTCGTTCGCCGAAAACATCGAGACCATCCGGCAGTGGATTCAGGGCCTGACGGGGACCGAACTGTTTGCCGCCGAAATCTATTTCCTCTCTAAGCTGCCGGCGGTGGTTGACCTCTCCGAGGTGATTGCCGTGGTCGGCATGGGCTTGGTGCTGTCATTCGCCGCGACGCTGTATCCCTCATGGCGCGCGGCGCGCACCGATCCGGCGGAGGCCTTGCGTTATGAATGACGGGGCTCTCGACGCGCTGGCTGGCGACAAGTTGACTGGCGACAGCATGGCACAAAGTGGTGGGCCGGTGTTGAAGCTCGCCGGTGTTCACCACACTTTCGGCAGGGGCCATCGGCGGCTTGATATTTTGACTGGTGCGGACCTGGAAGTCGGTCCCGGTGAGATTGTCGCGCTTGTCGGTCCGTCAGGGGCGGGGAAATCGACCTTGCTGCATATTGCGGGGCTGTTGGAAAATCCCGATTCCGGCGACATTTCCATCGGTGGCGAGAATTGCGTCGGGCTCGGTGACAATGCGCGCACCATGGTGCGGCGGCGCTCGCTCGGGTTCGTCTATCAGTATCACCATTTGCTGGCCGAGTTTACGGCGCTGGAGAATATCGTCATCCCGCAAATCATCGCCGGCTATAGCCGCAAGGAAGCGCGCGAGCGAGCGGAGCAGATTCTGGAGTGGATGGGGCTTTCCGAACGCGCGACGCATCGCCCGGCGAAGCTTTCGGGCGGTGAGCAGCAGCGCGTTGCTATCGGCCGCGCCATTGCTGCCGGTCCGGCGCTTCTGTTGGCCGATGAGCCCACCGGCAATCTCGATCCCGGCACCGCTGACGAAGTTTTCGGCGTGCTGATGAAATTGGTGCGCGGGTCGGGCATGGCGGCGCTCGTCGCCACTCATAACGCCGAATTGGCCGGTCGCATGGATCGCATCGTGCGGTTGGAGGACGGCAAGCTGGTGGCGGCGTGATGTTTCGGCTTGGGCTTTTGTTGGCTTGCCTGATGGTGTTCGGTGCAGCCGAGGCCAGAGCGCAGTCGTCGCTGATGTCCATGCCCCAATCCATGTCCATGCCCATGCACGGTAATTGGTGCGGGCCGGGGCATCCGTCCAACGGTTTCCGCGCGAGCCTGGCGCCGATCGATCCCGTGGATGGCGCCTGCCGCGAGCACGATCTGTGCTACATCGCCGCCGGTCCGCTGAATTGCAGCTGCGATATCCAACTCATGGGCCGTTTGCGGCATTTGCGCTACCCGAACCAGCATCTGTGGACCGTGGGGCGCGCTATGTACGATGCGCTCGGTATGTCACCTTGCACCAGCCCTCAGGGTATGGCCTTCAAGCAAAGCCGGGTTTGGAGCGATTTTAAAGATGATGTGACTTCAGGCCGTGCGACGCCATTCGATCTGCCCATGCGGATGATGTACTTAGGGCTTTCGACGCTTCGCAACAAAAGCTTGATGAATGATTGGCGCTATTGACTGGGCCCTATTGACTGGCGCTGAGATGCACCGGCTGCCCATGTGGGGTGTTCAGATAAGCTCGGCGCCAAGCGTCCTTGCGCTCCGCCATGGCGTTTGCATCGGTCGCACCTTTCTCACGCGCCAGGCGCTCCAAGGCACCTAGCCAGTGATCATAGTAGGTGTCGCCTAGGTCCGGATCACCGCCATCGCGGGCCTTTTGCATCTCGTCGCCGATGGTTTCGGTCCACTCTTTCCAGGTGAACAGGCCACCTTCGGAAAGCTGCACGGCCAAGGCGAAAGCCTCGGCCTGCCACGGCTCGGCGAAGACCGGCCCCTCTTCGTCATGGGGCTGCAGCGGCAGCGGGGCGAAGTTTGTCATGTTGCCTCCAAGTACGGTTCCCACAGGTCGACGTACACAGGATCTCGTCCGGTGGCGCTATCGCCCCAAAGCTCCCGGGGCTCGAAGCGAACACTGTAGAGCGGCGCGCCGTCGCGATGACCTTGCGCATTGGCATCGGCGAAGACATGAACACCGTGCAGGCGCGCGATGGTGCCGATGCGGCCCCGCACGTAGCGTGGTGCACGGGTATGGGTGAGGGGGTGGTTGTTGGTGACGCGAACTTGATCGGCAATTTCAAAAGCCGGTACAATATCATCCGCCATCCGGGTCGGACCGCCTGTGGCGAGGATCTTCTTTGCGCCCTCGATATCGGGCACCTTGTAGCCAGTCGCCGGCCCGGTAGCTTTGCCAGTCTCAAGTTCCCCGGCAGTAACCATGCCTTTTTCGACCAAAAGCGTCTCCAGCCCGGACATCCAGTTTTCATAGTAGGTGTTGCGAAGATAGTCGACCGGATGCTGGCGTTCGCGGGCGTAGCGGCCTTCGTCGATGTTCCATTGGCCCAAGAACCCGCAGGCCACCGTCACGGCGAAAGCGCGGCGTTCCCAGTCGTCATGAAATACAGGCTCTTCGGCTTCGGCCTCTGGATTGACTTTCCCCAAGCCATGCTGGCCGCCGAGATCGTGCGGGCCGTTCATTGGGTAGGCTCCGCGATCACTTCAACGCCAACCATGGAATTACGCGTGACGATGTCGGCAAGTTGCTCTTCGGTCCAACCGTCTGTGCCGGCAGGGCGTTCGGGGATGACGAGATACCGCATTTCGGACGTAGAATCCCAAACTCGGATTTCCGTATCTTCGGCGATTGTAGTGCCGAATTCCGCCAGCACGCCGCGCGGGTCCTGGACAACGCGGGAACGATAGGGGGCCGACTTGTACCAAACCGGCGGCAATCCCAGGACCGTCCAAGGGTAACAAGAACAAAGCGTACAGACGACGACGTTATGGACACCAGACGTATTCTCGACGGCGACGATATGTTCACCCTGACGGCCTTGGAAACCGAAAGCATCGGCAATAACGGCCGAGCAGTCTTCCTTGATAGCGGTGTTAAAGCCTTCGTCCAGCCAAGCCCGTGCGACAACGCGTGCACCATTGCGCGGGCCGACTTTGTGTTCATAGGTGTCGATCAAAACATCCATTGCCGCCGGGTCGATCAAACCTTTCTCAACCAGCAGGCTTTCGAGCGCCTTGACCCGTAAGGCCGGGTCTGGCGGCGGTTCGGTAAAGTCGTGTCCATCATGCGGCATCGCGTTTTTCCTTCTTGGTAACTCATTTGGAAGTATAGAGGGGCTGAGATCGGATTCAAATCATTGTGGATGAATGTCGCTAATTTCATTCAATATTGAAATTTATATAATATATAAAAAATTATTGAATTTGTGAAATTTTCGCACAAGTCTTTCCGAGACTTCGCTATCGTCTCCTGATCCTCCAAATGGGTACGATGATAAGGATGATTTTTGGAGGAGAGAAAACATGGTTACCACTTACAATGTCTTAATCATGGGTGCTTCGTATGGGTCGCTTCTCGCGGCCAAGCTGGCACTCGCCGGCCACAACACGACGCTGGTCTGTCTGCCCGATGAGGCCGAACTGATCAACGAAGGTGGTATCCGGGTTCGCATGCCTATCCGTGGGCGCGATGGTCTTGTCGAAGTTGCTTCAAACGACGTTACCGGCAATGTAAGTGCTGCCGAACCCAACGACGTAAATCCATCGGATTTCGATCTCGTGGCGCTAGCCATGCAAGAACCACAGTATGGCGCTTCCGGTGTACGCGAACTGCTGGATCGCGTTGCCTTGTCGAGGGTACCCTGCATGTCGATCATGAACATGCCGCCGCTGCCCTATCTGGCGCGGATACCGGGGTTGGATATATCGAAGCTGGCGGATTGCTATACGGATGCATCGGTTTGGGATAACTTCGACCCGGCTTGTATCACACTGTGCAGCCCGGACCCGCAAGCCTTCCGTCCACCCGAGGACGCCGTAAATGTACTGCAGGTCGCGCTGCCGACGAATTTCAAGGCGGCCCGGTTTGAGGCTGATGAACACACGGCCATGCTGCGCCAAATGCAGACCGATATCGAGGCAGCTCGCTTTGAACAAGATGGTGAAAGCCTCGAGCTACCGGTCAAACTGAAGGTGCACGATTCGGTATTCGTGCCGCTGGCCAAATGGAGCATGCTGTTGACCGGCAATTATCGTTGCGTCGAGCCTGACGGCATCCGCTCGATCAACGATGCAGTCCATTCGGATGTCGAACAATCAGCAGCCATCTACAATTGGGTCAACGAACTGTGCCAAGGACTGGGAGCCGCGGCTGAGGATCAAGTGCCGTTTGAGAAATACGCCAATGCGGCAACGGGGTTGTTAAAACCGTCATCCGCCGCACGCGCGTTGGATGCTGGTGCTCAAAACATCGAACGGGTGGATCGCTTGGTGAAATCTGTTGCGACCATGCAAGGCCTGCAATCGGCCTCTGTCGATGAAACGGTTTCGATTGTTGACGCACGGCTTGAGGCCAATCGGGGGTAGGTTCTAGCGATACACCTCGTGTCCGGTCTGCCATTGGGTCAATTCCTCCAATGGCACGTCAATGCCGATTCCGGGTTCAGCGTTCATGCTGAAGATGCCGTTGTCGATTCCGGGCACCATTGCGGTAATGATACTGCGTAGTGGGTTTTCGTTGCTGTCGATTTCCAAAAGGCCGTCACCGCCCGCTGCAGCCATGAGGTTTGCCGAGTGCATCAGGCCGACGCCCCCAGCCAACCAGTGCGGACAATATATCCGCCCAGCCGCAAGGGCATTTTGCGCGACCGTCATACAACCTTCAACACCGCCCCACTTGCCGACGTCGGGTTGCACGTAATCGAGCCACTCAAGGGCTTCGCTGATATTTTCAACGCCGCGCAAATTTTCCGCACCGGCCAAGGGCAGGGGGCATTCGGCTTTTAGCGCCCGCCATTCATCAGCCGGGCGGTCCGCCAGAATGGGCTCTTCCAGCCACCCGATAGGATAGGCCGCCAACCGGTGAGCGGCGGCAATGGCGTCTTCCAGGTTCCAGCGTTGATTGGCATCGACGAACAGACGCTCGCCGTCTTCCATATCGGCAAATAGCGCCTTGAGGTTGGTGTCATCGGTATCGCCATCGAACCCGACTTTTAGCTTGTAGGCCCGGTATCCCTCGATACGGCACCGGGCGACGGTTTCGATACAGTCCGCCGGATTGAGGCCACTGGCATAGGCGGGCACGGAATTCGGTGCATCCGGGTTGAGCAAGTGCCGCAACGGCAATCCCGCCCGACGCGCGGCCAAATCCCACAAAGCCTGACTGGTTGCCGCAATAATCCCTTCAACGGGCCCGGGCTCATCGGATTGTACGGAAAGGACATGCAGTTTAGAACGTAGCCCATCACAGAAACCGGCGATATCATCCGGATCAATCTCGGTGCCGATCAGGTGTTGCGGCAATGCCCACCCGGCCAACTTGGCTCGGTGTTCTGTGGTGAAGATCGGAAAATTCCCCCAAATCTCACCCCAGCCGAATTGACCGTCCGTATTCTCAATCCGAATCAACGCCATCGCCCGGCTCGGGATGGTGCTGAACGACGTTACGACGGCCTGACTGACTTTGGCCCGAAACGTATAAACCTCAAGATTTGCAATTTTCATCCAACAAACTTACGAGAGTACGGCTTTATCAACAATAGTCGAAAAATCTTGTGGATAACCTCGGTTTCAACCGCAACATCTGGTGACAATTGAGCACGGATATGGAATCCTACTCGAGTTATGACACATGCCAGTTTTGTTCATCTGCGGGTTCACTCCGCCTATTCCCTCGCGGAAGGGGCAATTCACGTCAAGGATTTGGTGAACCTTTGCCGTGACGCTGCCTTCCCGGCTGTCGCCATGACCGACACCAATAATATTTTCGGCGCCATGGAGTTTTCCGGCGCTGCGGCCAAGGCGGGCGTTCAGCCGATCATCGGTTGCCAGTTGCGCATCGTGCAACACGAGGACGACCCCGGTGGCACGATGGTGTTTCTGGCCAAGGACGACAGTGGTTACAGAAACCTGCTGAAGCTTTTGTCACACGCTTATATGAAGACCGAAGATGCCCACGACCCGCATGTGCCAATCGAGGCGTTGATTGAGCACGCGGAGGGTTTGATTGCATTGACGGGCGGGCCGGGTGGGCCGGTCGGCAGATTGTTGCTGGAAAACCTAGCTGGACCTGCCGAGGAACTGCTAGCGACTCTACTGGGTGCGTTTGGCGACCGGTTGTACATGGAGATCCTCCGCCATGGCCTGGGCACGGAAGACAGCACTGAGAATGCGTTCATTGATTTCGCCTACAAGCACGATATCCCCATAGTCGCCACCAACGAGGTGTTTTTCGCCACCCGCGATATGCATGACGCCCACGATGCACTAATCTGCATCGCCGAAGGCGCGTATGTGTCGCAAGGCGACCGACGGCACCTGACGGTTGAGCACTACTTGAAATCCGCCGATGAAATGCGAGCCTTATTTTCGGACTTGCCGGAAGCCATCGACAATACACTGGTGATCGCTCAGCGCTGCGCCTACATGGTCGAGGCTATTGACCCTATCTTGCCGCCTTACGATTGCGGTGACGGGCGAACGGAAGAAGATGAACTTCGCGCCCAATCTGCCGATGGCCTGGGGCACCGCCTGGTCGCACACGTCTTCACCGAAGATATGGATGATGCCGCCCGTGAGAAAGCGGCGGAACCTTATCGTCGACGCCTGGACTACGAGCTCGGCGTTATCAACCAAATGGGTTTTCCGGGCTATTTCCTAATCGTTGCGGATTTCATCCTTTGGGCCAAAGAGCAGGGTATTCCCGTAGGTCCAGGGCGTGGTTCGGGCGCGGGATCAGTCGTTGCCTGGGCCTTGAAGATTACGGATTTGGATCCGCTGCGTTGGGGATTGCTGTTCGAACGCTTCCTCAACCCCGAGCGCGTATCCATGCCGGATTTCGACATCGATTTCTGCCAAGACCGCCGCGACGAGGTGATCCGTTACGTCCAGGAGAAATACGGGCGCGACCATGTGGCGCAGATTATTACGTTCGGAAAGCTTCAGGCCCGCGCCGTGCTACGCGATTGCGGTCGGGTGCTGGAGATGCCCTACGGCTATGTCGACAAGATTTGTAAACTGGTGCCGAATAATCCCGCAAGCCCGGTCACATTGTCTCAGGCCATTGAGGGCGAGCCGCAAATACGCCAGATGATCAACGATGATCCGGACGTTCGCCGCTTGGTCGATATTGCCAAGCGCCTGGAAGGGATGTATCGCCACGCCTCAACTCACGCGGCAGGGGTCGTGATCGGTGATCGGCCGTTGGATGAATTGATCCCGCTTTACCGCGATCCGCGATCCGACATGCCGGTGACCGGTTTCAATATGAAATTCGTTGAATCCGCGGGGCTGGTAAAATTTGACTTCTTGGGCCTGAAGACACTCACCGTGCTGTCTACGGCAGAACAACTGGTGCGCGATTCAGGTGTCGAGTTCGATTTGGCGACACTGCCGCTTGATGATCCCGCCACCTTCGAGATGATCGGCAAGGGCGAGACGACCGGCGTGTTCCAGTTGGAAAGCGCCGGCATGCGCGACGTGCTGAAAGGCATGCGCCCCGATACCTTCGAAGACATCATCGCCGTGGTGGCGCTTTACCGTCCGGGCCCCATGGACAACATCCCGAGTTATGTGGAACGCAAGCACGAGCGCGAAGAGCCTGATTACCTCTACCCGACCCTGGAGCCGATCCTGAAAGAAACCTTCGGCATCATGATCTACCAGGAACAGGTCATGCAAATCGCCCAGGAGCTATCCGGCTATACGCTCGGCGGCGCTGATCTGCTGCGTCGTGCCATGGGTAAGAAAATCCAAGAAGAGATGGACCAACAACGGCAGATATTTGTTGAAGGCGCAGAGGCCAGAGGCGTCGAGGGCAAGCGCGCCGATGAAATTTTTGACCAGGTCAACAAGTTCGCGGGCTATGGATTCAATAAATCGCACGCCGCTGCGTATGCCTTAATTGCCTACCAAACCGCCTACATGAAGGCCAATCACCCGGTAGAGTTTATCGCTGCATCGATGACGCTCGATATGGGCAATACCGAAAAACTCAACGTTTTCCGCCAAGAACTGGATCGGGTGGAAATTCCGTTGCTGGGCCCCGATGTCAATAAATCCGGTGTCGAATTTCAGGTCGAAGCCGCCAACGGTCGCGGCAAGGGCATTCGCTACGCGCTGGCAGCACTCAAGAACGTGGGCGAGGGGGCGATGGCGTCACTGGTGACGGAGCGCGACAAGGATGGCCCGTTCGCCGATGTTGCCGACTTTATCCAACGGCTCGACACCCATCACGTGAACAAACGCGCGCTTGAAAACATGACCCGCGCCGGCGCTTTCGATTCACTTGAGCCCAACCGGCGGCGCTTGCACCAAGGCGTTGAAATGCTGATGCGCCACGCCAGTGCCGCACAGAACGACCGTGAGAGCAATCAGATGGGCTTGTTCGCGGGCGAGGCGGCGCCGCAGGTAAACGTCAACCTACCCGACGTTGCCGATTGGCCGGCGATGGAGCGGCTGCGCGAGGAATTCGACGCAATCGGGTTTTATCTTTCTGCTCACCCGTTGGACGCCTATGCCAGCAAGCTCGAAACGCTGAAAGTTCGCTCGTCGGCATCGGTGATGGCCAGTACCGAGTCCGCAGCCGCGACCATGGCGGGCACGCTGATCGCCAAGAAGGAACGCACATCGGCGCGCGGCAACCGTTATGCGTTCATCCAGTTTACAGACCCCACCGGCGTATTCGAAGTGACGGTGTTTTCCGAGACGCTGGCTGCGGCAGGAGAATTGCTCGACGTTGGGAATTCTCTGATCATCAAAGCCACGGTGCAAACCGAAGGCGGCGACGAGGTTAAATTGCTGGCCAACAGCTTTTCGTCGCTGGAGCAGGCCGCAGCTCGCACCACGGAAAACTTGCGTATCGTGATATCCGAGGCGACGACCATCTCGGCGATTCAACACATTCTTTCAGATCAGAAACCCGGACGCGACCGCATCCGCATCGATACCCGGCCCGGCGATGAACCATGGCACGCAGAGCTTGAGTTGAAGGATCACTATAGCCTGTCGCCGGATGCACAACTGGCGTTGCGGGCATTGCCCGGCGTCGTCCAGGTCGAAACATTTGACGCCCGCTAACAGCGTCCCCATATCCTCTGGATGCTGACCAAGGATCGCTTCACCCGCATCACAACACTGGCGCTCCCGATCGTCGGTGCCATGGTTTCCCAAAATATCCTCAATCTCGTCGATACGGCTATGGTCGGGGCGTTAGGGCCGACGGCGCTGGCTGCGGTCGGTATCGGCGGGTTCGCCAATTTCATGGCGGTGGCAGCAATCATCGGTCTGTCATCGGGGGTGCAGGCGATGGCGTCACGTCGCAAAGGCGAGGGGCGCGTGGATGAAATGGCGATACCTTTGAATGGTGGGCTGTTTCTTGCGTTGGTAATCGGGCTGCCAATGTCGGCGATTTTATATGTCTCGGCGCCCGTACTATTCCCGATTATCAATAGCGACCCCGGTGTGGCTGGTGAGGGCGTGGCGTACTTGCAGGCACGCTTACTAGGCATGGTCGCTGTCGGTATGAATTTTTCCTACCGTGGCTATTGGAACGGCGTCAGCCTATCGGGGCTATACATGCGCACGTTGTTGATCGTGCACGCCGTCAATATCGCGATCAGTTATGTCCTGATTTTCGGCAAGTTCGGTTTTCCGGCTATGGGGGCTGAGGGTGCGGGGCTCGGGACATCAATCGCGTTGGGGCTGGGTACGGTTATTTTTACGGTGCATGCCTTGAGACTGGCAAAGCCGCACGGCTTCCTAACTCGCATCCCCAGAGGCGAAACCATGATGACCATGCTGCGCCTGGCCCTTCCGACGGCGATGCAGCAGTTTTTGTTTGCGTCGGGCATGACGATGTTTTTCTGGATCATCGGCCAAGTCGGCGTCAACGAGGTCGCCGCATCAAATGTTATCGTCAATTTACTGTTGGTGGCGCTTTTGCCGGGCATGGGCATGGGATTGGCGGCGCTGACATTGGTAGGGGAGGCCTTGGGGCGGAAAGAAACGGCGGATGCAAAGCGCTGGGGCTGGGACGTTGTCGTGGTTGCAACCGTTGTCATGGGCTGTATCGGGGCCATTGGATTGATTGCGCCGAGGTTGGTGCTGTCGGGCTTTTTGCATGATCCGGCGGTCTTGGAGCTGGCGGTCTCGCCGCTTCGCATTGTCGCCATCATGATGATTTTCGAAGGTACGTCTTTGGTCCTGTTGAACGGATTGCTCGGCGCCGGCGCGGCGCAACGGGTGATGATGGTCTCTGTCGGGACCCAATGGCTGGTGGGCTTGCCGCTTGCCTGGCTGGTGGGGCCGTACCTTGGGCTCGGGCTGTTTTGGATATGGATGGCAAACGGCGGCTACCGCTTGTTGCAAACAGCCATTTTCGCCATCTTGTGGCATCGCGGGCGATGGGCCGGGATTTCGGTTTAATATCCGCCTATTGCGCTTGCATTCATCTGATCAACCCACTACAACCGGCGGCAATTCACACACGGACTTCGCGGCCTCAGGCGCAAATTCGCCTGGAAAAATCGAAAGATGGCCGTTCCGGTGTTCCTCGTTAGGAACCAAAGGTCTGTGGCGGTTCAACCGGAAAAGGATCAAGATCATGGCGCTACCCGCGTTCACCATGCGTCAGCTGCTGGAAGCTGGCGTTCATTTCGGACATAGCACTCGTCGTTGGAATCCCAAGATGTCGCAGTACATCTTCGGGGAACGCAACAACGTTCACATCATCGATTTGCAGCAGACCGTACCGATGCTGCATCAGGCCCTCGAAGCCGTCCGTGGCACCGTTGCCCGTGGCGGTCGCGTGCTGTTTGTCGGCACCAAGCGCCAGGCCAGCGGCAAGGTCGCCGATGCGGCCAAACGTTGCGGCCAGTATTACGTCAACCACCGCTGGCTCGGTGGCATGATGACCAACTGGCGGACGATCTCGAATTCGATCAAGCGGTTGCGTGAACTGGACGATAAATTGTCCGGCGAAACAGAAGGCCTGACCAAGAAAGAGGTGCTCAACCTGACGCGCGAGCGTGACAAGTTGGAGCGCGCCTTGGGCGGCATCAAGGAAATGGGCGGTCTGCCGGACATCCTGTTCGTTATCGACACCAACAAAGAAGATATCGCCGTTGCAGAAGCCAACAAGCTTGGCATTCCGGTGATCGGCATCATCGATTCGAATTCCAACCCGAAAGGAATTAGCTTTCCGGTACCAGGAAACGACGATGCGCTTCGTGCCATCAATCTTTACTGCGATCTGGTAGCTGGCGCCGTATTCGCCGGCTTGCAGAACGAAGTGACGGCAAGTGGCGGTGATTTAGGTGCGTCCGCGGAAGGTCTCGTCGAACAACTGCCGGCCGCAGAAGAGCCGAAAGCCGAAGCCGTTGGCGAAGCGCCTGCCGAAGCGGCGGCCCCGGCTAAAGTTGAAGCACCCGCAGAAGCTCCAGTGGAAGCTCCTGTGGAAGCTGAAGCCAAAGAGACCAAAGAATAATAGTAGGCTGGCGCCGCATGGCGCTTGCCTCATTACGCAACTGAACGAATAGAGGTTAGAGATGGCAGAGATTACAGCTGCTCTCGTCAAAGAACTGCGCGAGAAAACCGGCGCCGGCATGATGGATTGCAAAAAGGCGCTTTCGGAAAACAATGGCGACGTGGACGCATCCGTGGATTGGCTCCGCACCAAGGGCTTGGCGGCTGCCGCCAAGAAAGCCGGACGAGCTGCATCTGAAGGCCTGATCGGTCTCGCGGTTGACGGCAACGCCGGCGCAATGGTCGAGATCAACGCGGAAACAGATTTCGTTGCGCGTAATGAAATTTTCCAAGATGTGGTCGGTAAGATTGCAAACGTGGTGCTTGGCATCGGTAGCGACGTCGACACCATCAAAGCCGCAGCCTATC
Source organism: Rhodospirillaceae bacterium (assembly GCA_018698795.1). Taxonomy (GTDB): domain Bacteria; phylum Pseudomonadota; class Alphaproteobacteria; order Rhodospirillales; family Casp-alpha2; genus TMED8. The sequence goes on along the minus strand of JABIPG010000231.1, from coordinate 547 downwards.
CCGATACCGGTCGCACCGTGGATGAGGAAATTACCCACCAGATCGCCACGATCGGCGAAAACATGCTGCTGCGCCGTGCTGAATCTCTGTCAGTCGAGAACGGCATCCTGGCAAGTTACCTACACGGGTCTTTGGCACCTGGCCTGGGCAAGATCGGCGTGCTTGTCGCGCTCGAATCGACCGGTGATCAGGGTAAATTGCACGAAGTTGGCAAACAGTTGGCCATGCATGTCGCCGCGACCAAGCCGTTGGCTGTCTCGCGCGATGACCTGGACCCGGCCGAGTTGGAACGCGAACGCGCTGTCCTCTCGGAGCAAGCCCGCGAATCGGGCAAACCTGAAGAGATCATTGAAAAGATGGTTGAGGGCCGGCTGCGTAAGTTTTACGAAGAAGTCTGTTTACTCGACCAAACCTTCGTCATCGATGGCGAAACCCGTGTTTCGGCGGTTCTGGAAAACGCCGCGAAGGAGCTGGGAACCCCGGTTTCCTTGGCCGGTTTCAAATTGCTGGTGCTGGGCGAAGGCGTCGAGAAGAAAGAAGAAGACTT
>JABIPG010000228.1 GCA_018698795.1 Rhodospirillaceae bacterium | reverse complement strand
CATTGTTGATACGGCGTTGGCTGGTGCCGTTTCAGGTTGGCGCAAGGAAGGTTACCGAGTGCTGGTGACGGCAGATCATGGATTTACGGATTGTGGATACCATGGGGGCACGAGCGATGATGTTCGAGACGTCGCATTTTATGATATCGGACATCCGGATGGGGGTATAGCGTCGGATGAAGTATCGCAACGCGCTATTGCGCCGACCGTATTAGCAATGCTCGGCTTGGTCGCTACACCCGGCATGACCGAACCAACGCTAGTTTGAACACTCTTTGATCAAACTCAGGGTTTCTCAGCGGATGTGGCAATGACGGCTATTGGCTAAATCCCGAAATCAGGTGCCGCGAGGCTTGGTGTCTGCCTACGGATCACTAGCAGACTCAAGCATGCTAATGTCCGCATAAAGAGACAAGAACGGAAAACCATTGATTTCCGCACTCAGATTAACTTAACCTACTGAAAACAAATGTGTTTAAATATACATACAATGGATGTGGATACCTGCACGGCGCAAGGCATCGTCGTCTCGTCGGGCCAGCATCCGGGCACGCCGTCGTACGCCACGGTGGAGCTGACCTGGGGGTTGATCTTGGCAGCCATGCGGCAAATCCCACAGCAGATGCAATCGTTGAAATCGGGCGGCTGGCAAAACGGCATCGTCGACAGCGTCGGCGGCAAAACATTGGGCATCTACGGCTATGGCCGCATCGGCACAGCCGTCGCCGAGATCGCCAAATCGTTCCGCATGAACGTGCAGTTCTGGGCCAGTGAGGGCTCGCGTGAACGCGCCAAGGCCGACGGCTGGCATGTGCCGGAAAGCCGCGAAGCGTTTTTCGCCACATCCGATGTGCTCAGCCTGCACGTACGGTTGTATCCCACCACGCGAGGCCTGATCACGGCAGCCGATTTGGCGGCCATGAAATCGACCGCATTGCTGGTCAACACATCGCGAGCGCCATTGATTGAGCCCGGCGCGCTGGTCGCCGCCCTTAAAACCGGACGCCCCGGCATGGCGGCGGTGGATGTGTATGAGGAAGAACCCGTGCGCGACACCTCATTGACGCTGTTGAACATGCCCAACGTGGTGGCGACGCCGCATATCGGCTACGTCACGAAGGATGAGTACGAGGTGCAGTTCACCGATATCTTTGAGCAGATTTTGGCGTTCGACGCCGGCGCGCCGATCAATGTGGTGAACCCGGATGTGTTGGGGTGACGTGATCCGCGACGCTATTTCAGCTTCTCGATGGCGCGGTCCAGCATGCCCTCTTTACCCAGTGTCTTCAGCGTTTTGGCGAACCGGCTGATCTCATCGGTGAGCTTGAGCTTGAGTCCACCCGCGAGCCACGATTCTTCTGCATACACCGGCTTGCCCACATTGAGGCGAATTTGCTCCTTGCCGGGATCGACAAAGGACTGCATCTGGTCGCAGTAGTAATAGAAAAGCGCATCTTTGTCGGCGTTCAAAATCCTGATGATTTTCGCGGTGTTGGTTACCTTGATCAAATTCTTAAAGTTCTGCGCCTGCAAATACTCAAAGGTTGAACTGCCGAGCCAGCCCAGCACGCGTTTTCTCGCACGCGCTTCGTCAATGCTGTTGACCGGTGTGCCAGCGGATGAAAAACACACGGTTTCCGAGACCAGCGGCACCAGCCACGTAAACTGCTTTTCACGATCGGGCTTGCGCGCCAGCGGAAATATCAACACGTTGTCCGAGCGCTTGGACGTAGCCACCGCCCGCGCCCACGGCACCAAGGAAAAATCGACCGAAACATTGGACTGTCCGGCGGCCTCGCGGAACAGATCGGGATAAACACCGCTGAATGTCTTCCCCCGCCGCTCGTAGTAGCCGCCTTTCATCTCGCCGCTGATCAGGTTGACCGTCTCGGCAGCCTGGGCCAATTGGGCGGAACCACTCACCAAAATCAGAAACGCCAATGACAAAACAATAAGTCGCAATCGCATGAGGTCACCTTGCCGCAAAACAAACTTGGGATATTCAGTTGGATTCTACACACAATAGTACGCCCCGCAAACCTATACCGCCCCCCGTTTTTGGCATTCAGGCCAGGGGAAACCGGTTAAGGTAACGGATTCACGGATGATTGGGGTCTCGACAATGGCAAACACCACACAATTACGATACCTGGCGCGCGCCGACATGGAAGCGCTGGCGCTGGACCCGGCCCGGATCGCCGAGGCGATCAGGGATATGTGCGTTGGGCGCGAGCGCGGTCAAATTCTCAACGCGCCGAAAAGCGCCATTCGCCCCGATGCCGACCGGTTGTTCATGTCGACACTGTCGGTCTCTGAGGACCCGCCGTACATGACGGTCAAATCGCTGGGCATGAACGCCGCCAACGCCACAGGTGGCCCAAATGGCGGCCCGAATGGCGGCCCGAATGGCAACACGGACATCATCGGCTCACTGGTGACGCTGTTCGACAGCCGCACGGCGATGCCCGTGGCGGTGATGGACGGCGATTGGATTACGGCATTGCGCACCGCGGGCCTTAGCGCCGTCGCGGCGGGCCAATTCGCCAAGCCCCAATCATCCGTCATCGCCTTCATCGGCTGCGGCACTCAGGCGGTCGCGCATTTGGATATGTTCAACGCCCTCTATCCGCTGCGCGAAATCCGCGCACTCGGACGCGGGGCGCAAAGGCGCGACGCGCTCTGTGCGCACGCCGAAAGCTTAGGCCTCACCGCCACCTCCACCACAGATGCCCGCGACGCCATAACGGGCGCCGATATCGTCATCTCTTCGGTGCCGGGCTCGGCGGAACTCACGCCCTTTGTCGATGCCAATTGGCTCAGCCCCGGGGCGTTTGCCAGCTTGGTCGACTTGGGCCGCAGCTGGATGAAAGACACCTACACGGCGTTCGATCGCATCGTCATCGAAGACCTCGAACAAGAAGCCACCATGGCCGAGCCGATGCTTGATCTGGCAAGGGTCGAGGGCGACCTGGGGGACACGGTCGCGGGTCGCATACCGGGGCGCCAATCCGACACCGACCGTATCGCGTTCATCTTCCGAGGCCTGGCGATCGCCGATTTGGCGCTGGCGGTGCTGGCGTATGAGCGAGCGGTTGAGTTGGGGGCGGGGAGTTTGTTGGAGCGGTGATGAGAGGCGAGTGTCTCAACACCGAAGCACTGCCATCTTGATTTCGATACAGAAAAGCCCGATCATATGTCAATCTTTGACATAGAGACAGCAATAGAGACGGCAATGGCCACGAACGTTCATCTAACCCCCGAATTGGAAACCTTCGCCCGCGAGAGGGTGAAGGAAGGCAGTTACAATTCCGTCAGTGAGGTGGTCCGCTCCGGCCTGCGTTTGCTGAAAGATCAAGAAGATCGCAAGCACGCGTTCGACGCCATGATCGCCGAGACCTTGCGCGAGACCGACGAGAAAGGCCCGCGCGCCCTTGAAGATGTGCTGGCCAAAGCCGGAGACGTCATCGACGCGGCGGAACGGTGAACAGCGCCGATCTTCCAACCGAATCCTCAGCCAACTTCTCTCCGGCAGCTGAGCGAGATCTGCTTGAGATCGTCGAATGGATCGCCAACGACAACCCCATCGCCGCCAAAGGCTTCGTCGTGGCCGTGGAAAAGGCCGCGCGCTCGATCGGCGAGCATCCTCAAATGGGTACATCCAGGCCTGACATCGCCTCCCCACCCGTCCGGTTCTTAGCCATACGCGGCTTTCCGCACGTCGTCGTCTACACCCCAGACCGCACACCGCCGCTGATCATCCGCATCCTGCACGGCGCGCGGGACTTGCCGGAGGTGTTGGGGGGGATTTGACCTAGAGAAGGTGGCTTGGCGAAGAGGTTAGTATCTTGCAACGGGAATTCCACCATCGGGATTGCGCAACAAAAAAACCCTTAAAATGAGAAAACTTTTCAGTAGAGATAACTGGGGACATGACCCGATTTCAACGAAATCGGAATCGTGTCCCCGGTTATCGGGCCGCGCGGGCGAAAGGAAAATAGATAAGCTGTCCCTCGATTTCGTCCCTCGATTTCGTCCCTCGATTTCGTCCCTCGATTTCCAGCTGTCCCTCGATTTCCCTAGCTGTCCCTCGATTTCCCTCGATTTCGAGCTGTCCCTCGATTTCGATAAGCTGTCCCTCGATTTCCCTCGATTTCGAATATGATCATGACGGAGAAACGGTAAAGGTAACCCCGAAATTCATGCCTAGAGAGAGCCTTGACTTGTACGACAAGCGAGAACAGGAAAATAGAAATACCCAGATGGAGAGAAGAAGAACAGTTCTTGTTGAGGCGGACAAGGTTGAGGATTTGAAAGAATCATATCCGAACTACTTTGGCGACGTCGGCTACTTCATCGACAATCTCAGTCTTGTCACCAATGGCCAATACCCAAAAGAATACAATATGCCACCGAAATACTTGCCGCCGAAAATCCAAGAAACCACCCTTGATCCGAGATGGCTGAGAAGGTCACCATTCAAAAAAATTTGGTGACAGACAGTACGAATATCTTTGCAATTTAAACTCAAATATTAGGAATTTATTGACTTTTCTGGAATTTATGTTATGGAGAATGCGCATCATCGGCTCGCGCCTTTTCCATGGGTCGGTGGCGGCACGCTATTTGACATTCGTATAGGTTTGGAACCGGGACCGAGGCTTGCCTGCGGGGCGGCGTTGTTGGGACCGGTTGGAAAACATCGTCATTCCCGCCTCCGCCTTCGCGAGGACAGGCGCGCCGGGAATCCAGGGGGTGTTCCGAGTGCCCGACATACGGGCCGTTTTTCGCTGAAGTCCCTATGATGAGAAACATATGATACCTGCGGCATCAAGTGGGTTGCCGCCTTCGCGGGAACGACGGGGCGTGGAGTACGGAGTAAATTGGGTTCGTTCCCCAGATTTTTTTTGATGTCCTTGAAAGTAAAAGCGTTTTCACCCCGGAAAAACGGCGTCGAAATGATTTTCGCATGCCGCGCCACCAAGGGATGCGTTGGACTTTCGCCCTGCCCCGCGGGTGCAATGGCCGCGAGGGTTCCAAACCATTGAAGAACCGGGGAATTGGTCTAAAACTACCCCCGGAAACATTAGGGCCTTTGCAGGGATATTCTTTTATTCGGAGTTGAAGCATCATGAGTGACCAGATCGATATCATTTACACCAAGGTTGACGAAGCGCCGGAATTGGCGAGCGGCTCATTTTTGCCGATCATCAAGGCCTTTGCCGACCCCGCCGGGATCACCATCGGCAGCAAGGATATCTCGCTCGCCGGGCGCATTCTGTCGCAGTTTCCGGGGCACCTGACGGAAGCGCAGTTCCAGTCGGACGATCTGGCCGAGTTGGGCGAGTTGGTGAAAACGCCGGGCGCCAATGTGATCAAGTTGCCGAACATTTCCGCCTCGGTGCCGCAGCTCAAGGACGCCATCGCCGAATTGCAATCAAAGGGCTACGCCATCCCCGATTACCCCGACGAGCCGAGCTCGGACGAAGAGCGCGCCACGCTGGCCGCCTACGACCGGGTCAAGGGATCGGCGGTGAACCCTGTATTGCGCGAAGGTAACTCCGACCGCCGCGCGCCCAATGCGGTGAAGGAATTCGCCAAGAAAAACCCGCATTCCATGGGCGCCTGGGCGCCGGATTCAAAAACCCACGTGTCGTCGATGTCGGGCGGTGATTTCTTCTCCAACGAAAAATCCACCACCATCACCGACGCACAAGCCGGCGATGCGCGCATCGAGTTCGTTGCCGCCGACGGCGCGGTCACGGTGTTGAAAGACACCACGCCCCTACTGCCGGGTGAAGTGGTGGACGCCACCTATATGAGCGCCAAAGCCTTGGACGCGTTTTTGGCCGAACAGGTGGCCGAGGCCAAACAGCAAGGCGTTTTGTTCTCGCTGCACCTGAAGGCGACGATGATGAAAGTCTCGGACCCGGTGATCTTCGGCCATGGGGTAAAAGCCTACTTCGCCGATGTATTCGCCAAGCACGGCGATGCGCTGGCTGACGCGGGCGTCAATGTGAACAACGGCTTTGGCGATGTGGAAAGCAAAGTAGCAGGGCTGCCCGCTGACAAGCGCGCCGAGATCGAGGCTGACATCAAGGCCGCTTACGAGACCGGCCCGGCCATGTACATGGTCAACTCCGACAAAGGCATCACCAACCTGCATGTGCCCTCCGACGTGATCATCGATGCCTCCATGCCGGCGCTCATTCGGGGCGGCGGCAAGGGCTGGGGTCCGGATGGCGCGGAAGGCGACACCAAGTGCGTGATCCCCGACAATTCCTACGCGCCGGTCTATGACGAAACCATCAAGTTCTGCATCGAAAACGGCGCGTTCGACCCGGCTGAAATGGGCACCGTGCCGAACGTCGGGCTGATGGCGCAAAAAGCCGAGGAATACGGCTCGCACCCACAGACTTTCACCGCCCCCAGCGACGGCACCATGCGCGTCATCAGTGCGGCGGGCGACACCATCCACGAACACGGCGTCGAGGGCGGCGACATCTGGCGCATGTGCATGGTCAAGGATGCGCCGATCCAAAACTGGGTCGGGCTGGCCATTACGCGTGCGCGGGCCACCGGCTCGCCAGCGGTATTTTGGCTGAATAAAGATCGCGCCCATGACGCGCAGTTGATCGAGAAAGTTAACGCCTACCTGCCCAACCACGACACATCAGGGCTTGAGCTGCACATCATGTCGCCGGCCGAAGCGACGCGGTATTCGCTGGGGCGCATGAAAAAAGGCCAGGACACGATCTCGGTCACCGGCAACGTGCTGCGTGATTATCTGACGGATTTGTTCCCGATCTTGGAAGTCGGCACCAGCGCCAAGATGCTGTCGGTCGTGCCGTTGATGAACGGCGGCGGATTGTTCGAAACCGGTGCCGGCGGCTCGGCGCCGAAACACGTGCAGCAGATGGTCAAGGAAGGGCATTTGCGCTGGGACAGCTTGGGTGAGTTCTGTGCACTCGGTGCATCGCTGGAGCATCTCGAAAGCGTCACCGGCAATGCCAAGGCCGGCGTGCTCGCCAAAGCGCTCGACAGCGCCATCGGCCAGCTGCTCGACAACAACCAATCGCCGTCGCGCAAGTGCGGTGAGCTCGACAACCGCGGCAGCCATTACCATATCGCCACCTATTGGGCGCAGGCCCTGGCGGCACAAGACGACGACGCCGACTTGAAAGCGCGCTTCGCCCCCTTGGCCGAACAGCTGGCGGCGGGTGAAGCCCAGGTCACGGCTGAATTGCTTGCAGCCCAAGGTGATGCGGTGGACCTGGGCGGCTACTTCAAGACCGATCCGGCCAAGGTCACAGATGCCATGCGCCCGAGCGCGACGCTGAACGCCATCATTGGCTAGGACCTAACCGGAGGCACATGAGCAGCGTCACTCAACTGAACTGCGGTCGGCTGCATGGTGATATCGCCATGTTCGAGGCCGGCACCGAAGGCCGCGTCACGCTGCCGGTCAGCACGTGGCTGGTGCGCCATCCCAAGGGCACGGTGTTGTTCGATTGCGGCATGCCGGCGTCGTTCGTTGGGCGCACGGAACGCACGGACAAGGTTTCGACGTTCCTCGAAATCGAGTGCAGCGCCGGCGACACTGTCGGCGAGCAATTGCAGGCCCATGACCAAGATCCCGGCCGGGTGGATTTCGTCGTCGTCTCGCATCTGCACTTCGATCATGTCGGTGGGCTCGCCATGATCCCCAACGCGACGCTGGTCATCCAGCGTTCGGAATGGGACGCTGGCATGTCCGAGGAAGGCGCCTCACGCTATACTCGTGAGGATTTCGATCTCGGGCATAAGCTGAAATTGCTCGACGGCGAGTATGATATTTTCGGCGATGACAGCGTTGTCTGCATCCCGACACCGGGCCACACGGTGGGGCATCAGAGCCTGCGGGTGCGGCACACGAGCGGCCGGCAGGTAGTGTTGACGTCGGATTGCTGCTACTTCGCGCGCACGCTCGATGACGGCGCGCTGCCGACATTTGGCCACGATCTCGATCAGCAGCGCGACAGTCTCGCGCAGTTACGAAAGTTACGCGACGCGGGCGCCGTGATCGTGCCGGGCCACGACGCCGGGTTCGTGTTTGATCTCTGATGGCTGGGCGCAACATCGTCAGCGTTTCGTGGGGCGACCATCTGAAGTTCGGCATAGATGACGGACAGCTCGCAACCCCCGACGCCGTCGCCAGACGAATGCAGGCCTGGAAGTCGGAATTGAATGCTGGGCAGGTTCTGTGGCGCACCATCCAGCAGTCGCCGCGCCGCGCACAAAGGGCTCGGGACGCCCCGCCACCGACCAAACCGATGCCCGACGTCACCTGGGATGAGTTAGAACGCGTTCCCGAGATCGCTCATGGTGAGGGTATGAAAGCTTACCTCTACGTCACCATTTTCGACGAAGGTTGGCCCCTGCTCAGAGCGTCGATGAGAGATCGCAGCTACCACAACGCTTTCCACGCCCAACACCGGGCATCACAAACTGAATTCGCCTACAATCACCCGGAATTCGCCGCCGTTGACCGCGCCGGTCGGCGTCGGCACCGGGGCGTCATGAACCTCGCCTACCCAGCCGTCCGAGAGCACTTCGAACAGCTCTTTCTCTCACTGCTGGAGCGCGGCGATTTCGACGGCCTGTTCATCTGCTTGCGATCACAATCGCGCCCAGCCGACCACGCCGATCAGCATGGCTTCAACGATCCCGTACGAAGCGATTTTCATAGTCGATACGGAACGGATATCCGCACGGAAGATTTCGACAAGGCGCAGTGGCGCGACATGCAGGGCGGCTACCTGACAACCTTCCTCTGCGACCTCAAACGCTCTTTGCGGACGCGGCGCATCAAATTGGCTGTCGGCGCGGCGCGTGGCGATATCATCGGCCCGCCGCTTGGCAACGCCACGCTCGATTGGCGCACCTGGGTCCAAGAAGGTATTGTCGATCAATTGGTCATTGATCAGAACTCATCGCGCTGCCCGTCCATGTGGCTCAATCTCTGGCCCATGCATCGGGGCACGGGATATCTGCAGAACTATCTGACCGGCGAGGGATTACCGCCGCTGACAGATCACCTGCAGCAAATCTACGGACCGGAGTTGAGCGGCGGTGAGACTAAGTTGTTTTTGGCCCGCCAATGGCATCAACGACATGCCGCCGAAGAACGCGCATTGCTCGCCATCGACCAGATGAGCGGGCTCGTATTCGGGTCGTTCCGGCATGACAACGCACACTTGCTGGCGAAGGGAAATTGGTGGGATTGACTAAGGCTCTATATGCACATCACCGGCGTCCGCCTCCATCACGGTGGCGCGGCGCATGTCGCGTTCGTATTTCGCTTCATCGAACGGTCGAGCGCGATGCATGGTGCAGCGGTTGTCCCAGACCAACAAATCCCCAACCTGCCAATTGTGCGTATAGACGAATTGCGGTTGGGCGGCGTGCTCCATCAACTCGCGGATCAAAAGCCTGGCCTCGGCCGTGGGCCGTCCCAAAATGCCTCCGGCATGCGAAGCCAAAAACAACGTCTTGCGTTTCGACCCCGGAAGCACCCGCACCAAAGGCCGTCGGATCGGCGGCAAAGCACGGCGTTCTTCATCGGTAAAATCCTCGAACCCCAAGATTGCGCGCGACGTATAAATCGAATGCACCGCCACTATGTCTTCGATGCGCGCTTTCATCTCGTCGTCAAGGGAATCGTAAGCCGCACGCAGATCGCAAACCTGGGTTTCACCACGTTCCGGCGTCACGCTATGGGCATGCAGCATAGAGTACATGGCAGCAACGCGCTTGAAGGAGCTATCAGTGTGCCAAAGTTGATTGCCGAGATTGAACAATCGCCGACGGTCGCTCAAATCCAGGAGTGCGTGGTCCTCGTCCATGTTGGAGATGTCGGTCAGTTCAGCCCGTACCCGGCGTTTGATGTCGGTGGTCAGCACACCGTTGATGGCGTCCAACGGACCGAAATTAAGCGCGAAATCAATCTGCGCCTGTTCAGAAACCCGCTCGCCCCGGATGACCACGACGGCGTACTTGTCGAGCGTCGCTACGACCTCGTCGCGCGTCGCATCGTCGATGGGCGAACCAATATCGAGCCCGATGATTTCGGCGGCAAAATCCACACCAATGGGATTGATGACAACAGACACGAAAACTTCCCCTCGTTCCCCCGATTATCTTACCGCATGGCGTCCGGCGACAAACCCCCACGTCAGACAAGGGCCCAGCGTCGTCCCCGCACCAACACCCTTGGAGCCAAAACAATTGGCCATGACATTGCCCGCCGCATAGAGCCCATCGATGGGCGTGCCGTCCGGGCGCAGCACTTGGGCATTTTCATTGGTGCGTGGACCGCCTTTGGTGCCCAGAAAACTCGCCTTGAACGGCATCGCCGTGAACGGCGGCTTCTCGATCGTGCCAAGCGTCGGGTTCGGTTTATGGCGCGGATCACCACCGCGCGCCCGGTCCCACAGAGCGGCGCCACGACCGAAATCCTCGTCTACGCCCACGCGCGCAAATTCACTGAACCGCGCCGCCGTTTCCACGAGCCCTTCGGCATCAACGCTAATTTGCGCGGCCAAGTCTTCCAGTGTGGCGGCCTGAAATCGGTTATCGGGAACGGACTTGTTCGGCATCAGATGCGGATACTTCGCCGCGTACTGAGCGTCGTAGATGCGCCAAGCCGGCAAGTTGAGCGGATGGCCGGTATCCGGATCTCGCTCATCAAAGGCGAGGCCGATATTCATTTGCTTCTCGTTGATGAAACGCTTGCCCTTGGCGTTGACGATCATGGAATGAGGCAGAAAGTAATCGCCCGCCGGCAATCCTTGACGCAGGCCTTCATACATCACCGGCGAGGTGCCCATGATCAAGGCCTGATCCATGCGGTCAAGATGGGCGCCGGCGGCTTCGGCCATGCGCTGACCGTCTCCTGTGTTGGTGGGCGGGCTCGCCGTCCATTCGACAGGCCCCGGGAAATACTCGGCCATCATCTCGGGGTTCCACTCGAAACCGCCACTGGCCAATATAACGCCCCCTGAAGCCGTAATGTCGATGCTCTCGCCACGGCGTTCAATCTTGAGACCCGTGACCTTTCCATCGACTATCGTCAGTTCTTTTGCCGAGGTCTCGGGCCAGATTTCAACACCGTGATCAAGGCAACCCTTCAGCAAACCAATGACCAATGCGTTGCCTTTGGTTTTGAGCCCTCGAAATTTCCGCCATGCCAAAAGCAAGCCATATCGCAATGCCCACTTCTTCGGATTGGAGAGGAAATGATTGTCAAAGACTTCCTCATAATTGAGATCAATGCTTACGCTGGGCTTGCGGATTTTGTCACGCCACTGACCGAGTATGGCCGAGCGCAACGGCGCCGCCGATACATTGCGACCAAACGGTAATCCGCCTTCGATTTCGGCATAGGGGTCGGGGTCGCGGTTAGGCGTAAAGATGATAGGGCTCGATGCTTCGACGAACTTCAGCATCTCGGGCACAGCATTGACGAAAGCGGTCCACAACGGCTCTTCAGTATTGTGCCAACCGTCCGGCGAGACGGCGCGGATATAGTCCAGCGCCGCTTCCTTGGAATCCGTCACGCCCATGGCCGCCTGATGATGATGGCAGGGTGCCCAAATACAGCCCCCGGACATCGCCGTTGTGCCGCCGATGACGGATGCTTTCTCAAGCACCAGCACGCGCGCGCCGACAGCGCCGGCGGCCAGCGCGGCGCTTAGTCCCGCCGCGCCAGACCCGACGACAACAACGTCGAAGGCATGAATGTCAGCCAGGGACTAGGCCCCTTCCTTGCCGACAATGGCCACCGAACAGACGTTCTGATGCGGGAAACCACCCAGGTTGTGGGTCAAGCCGAACACCGGCTCATCCTCTCGCTGGCGATCACCGGCGCGGCCTTGCATTTGCAGATACATCTCATAGATCATGCGAAGGCCTGAAGCCCCGATGGGATGGCCGAAGCACTTTAGGCCGCCGTCGATTTGGCATGGAATTTCGCCGTCGGCATCGTAGAAACCGTCCAACACGTCTTTAACCGCGCCGCCTTCCGGTGAGATGTGCAGATCTTCCATGGTCACCAACTCGGTGACGGAGAAGCAGTCATGCACCTCGATCAGGCTGATCTGGTCGCGCGGATTGGAGATGCCCGCTTCCTTGTAGGCCATCTCGGCAGCCTTGCGGGTGGTCATGAAATAGCTGCCATCCCAAGAGTTGTGTTGAGCTTCCGTGCCGTTGGAGACGGAAAGCTGCAAGGCCTTCACCGTAATCAGATCGGTCTTGCCCAAGGAGCGTGCAATCTCCGGTGTCGTTACGATCGCACAGGCAGCGCCGTCGCTGACACCGCAGCAATCGAACAGGCCCAAGGGCTCGGCAATCATCGGCGCGTTCAAAACGCGATCGATATCGATTTTGTTTCTGAGATGCGCCTTTTCGTTCTTGGCGCCATTGTCGTGACTCTTAACCGAAATGTGCGCCATAGCGCGCTTGATGTCTTCGGCGGGAATTCCGTGCTTGGCTTGGTAAGCACTGGCGAGTTGAGCGAACGACCCAGGCGCCGACGCATTGGCCCAGAATTGATCATTGACGGAACCGCGCGAGCGCTGCGGCAATCCACCGTAACCAGTGTCCTTGAGCTTCTCGACACCCAACGCCAAGGCTATGTCGCACGCACCCGATGCCACGGCGTAAACCGCGCCCCGAAACCCTTCGGAACCACTGGCGCAGTAGTTCTCGACACGGGTTACCGGGATGTAGGGTAGGCGCAATGCCATGGCGAGCGGTATACCCGACTTGCCGACATGCTGTTCTTCGATGGCGGTGGAGAACCATGCCGCTTCAATGCGGTCTTTCTCGATGCCCGCATCCCCGAGTGCTTCGGTGAAGGCCTCCAGCATCAAGTCTTCGGCGTTGTCGTTCCAACGTTCGCCGAATTTCGAGCAGCCCATGCCAAGAATGGCAACCTTGTCTCTAATACCTGTAGCCATGATTATTCTCCCTTCTCCGCCGCGCCATGTTCATGAAGCAAGGGCGCGGCCTTCCAATAGTAACGCCTAAACCCACGTTTTGTATCATAATCCTTAACCCGAAAAGTCAGCTTCATGGGCATGCCAACACTGAGCCCGACTTCCGGATCGACGTCTGTGATGTCGGTCATCGAGCGACCGCCCTCATCGAACTGCACCATGCCGAAGTAGGCTGGCGGGTCCGGCGAATAGGTCAGTCGATCGGCGGTATAGGAATTCAGCTTCGCCGCCGCACCGACGAACGGCTGGTCTTCCTGAGTATCGACGGCGCCGCAATTCGGGTTAACGCAGATGTTGGTCTTGGGAAACTGCACTGTACCACATTGCGAGCACTTGCCTCCCAGCGCCGACATGATCATGTCTTTGTTGCGATAAAGCGTCGTCAAGCCAGTCTGCTTGTCCATCTCGGCGCGGATACCACGCTCCATTTCGACCATCTCATTGTGGGCCAGGTAACGGCTGTAGTTAGGTTCCCTGCGGCCCAACGACAAATAGCCCGAAATACCCATCTCCGGGCGCACGTCGTTGATGGCGTCGGTTGCCTCGAACACCAGGGCATCGCAACCCTGGCCGAAACCGGTGACCAGAATCTTGTCGCCAGATTTGGCGTGCTCTAGTGCATGCACAAGCATCACCAACCCGTGTGCCGCGCCGGCTTCACCGCAGTTAGCCTGTAGGTTGTCACGCACCGCTTCCTCGGCAATGCCTAACTTCTTGGCCAGCGAACCGGCGACCCGGCGCATAGCGGCTGGAAAACAGAACGCCGAGATGTCGCCTGCCGAAATGCCGGCCTGGGCCAAGGCAGCTTCGCAAGCCGCCGGCACCAGCTTCATGTAACCCTCGTCGCGGATCCAGCGCTCTTCCCAGTTGTAGTCGTAGGTTTCGTCCTGACCGCGGTAGTGATCGACGAAATCGACGGCTTTGGTGTGAGACCCCAGGAGCTTCGCAACGCCTTCGCCTTCGCCCACCAACACCGCGGCGCCTGCATCGCCGGTGGTCATTTCCAGCGTGCTGGCAGCGCGCGCACGGCGCTTTTCTGCCGCCGTTACCAAGATCGGTTTGCCGCCGCCATTGGCAGATTTGCATGCGGCGACCAGCGCGGACGTGCCGGCCCGCTGCGATCCCGCGATATCGAGGGTCAACAGGTCTTCGCCAAACAACAACGCCTGGGCAATGATCCCGGCGTTCTGGCGATCCTGAAATGGCATTGAAGTCGACGCCAAGTAGACGCCGCCGAGGTCGACGTCACCGACCGCACTCAAGCAGTCGCGGGCAGCCGCGACGGCCATGGTGACAGCATCCTCATCCCAGTTAGCCATGGCGCGTTCGCCCTTGCCGAGCCCCTTAAGGCCTGGGTTAAACCAAGCATGGGCATTTGCAATAGCGGCCCGTTCGAGGCGCAATTGCGGGATATACCCGCCAAAGGCTTGAATTCCGACAGTCATAGTATTCTCCGTTATTCCATAAATTTCTAGAGCGCGCCTGCGTCCTTGAGGGACGCGATCTCATCTTCGCTGAAGCCCCAATCGGAAAGCGCTTCGTCGTTATGTTCTCCAGGATTGGGCGGCGGCTTGGGAAAATCTTGGGCTGTGCGGCTGAAGCGCGGCGCCGGTGCGCCCTGCATGTGGCCGTTGATCTCGATGAATGCATCGCGGGCTTTGTTATGCGGATGCGCGGGCGCTTCCTTCAAGCTCAACACCGGGCCGTAACATATGTCGGTACCACCCATCACTTCATCCCATTCATCGCGGGTTTTTGTTTTGAAGACCTCAACCAATTTGTCGCGGGCAGCGGGCCAACTGTCCTTTTCCAGTTGCCGGTGGAACAGCGGGTCATCCGTGAGCCCTAATGTTTCCAGTAACAAGGCATGGAACTGCGGCTCGATAGAGCCCAAGGAAATCCATTTGCCGTCGGCGCATTCGTAGGTTCCGTAGAAGTAAGCCCCGCCGTCGAGCATGTTCGTCTCGCGCTCATCCTCCCACGCATTGGCCGCCATTCGGGTATAGACACTCCCCAGCAGCAGCGGCACACAGTCGGACATTCCTGCATCAACCACCTGGCCTTGACCCGATGACCCGGCCTCGTGGATTGCAGCCAAAATACCCACCAAAAGCATCATGCCGCCACCGCCGAAATCGGCAGCGATATTGAGCGGCGGAACGGGTTTTTCTTTCGGGCCGATGGCATGCAATGCACCGGTGATGGCCAGATAATTAATGTCGTGGCCGGCGGAGTGTGCCAAAGGACCATCTTGCCCCCAACCCGTCATGCGGCCATAGACCAGTTTCGGATTGCGCTCGAGGCATGCATCTGGCCCCAACCCCAAGCGTTCCATGACGCCCGGACGGTATCCTTCGATCAATGCATCAGCTTCGCCTATCAGCTTGAGCGCCGCCTCACGTCCTTCATCGGTTTTTAGGTTCAACGATACGGACCGACGGCTGCGGCGATTTATATCGTTGCTGGCGTCGCCTTCAAGCGGCGAAGGGTTCGGGCGATCAATGCGGATCACGTCGGCCCCCATGTCACCCAGCATCATCGAGCAAAACGGGCCCGGCCCGAGCCCCGCCATTTCCACGATCTTCAAACCCTTAAGCGGCCCCATTCTTGTTCTCCTGTATTTCCTCGGCAGCCGTCGTCAGGTTGCCTTTAACAATTTTCATCATGTCGATCAATTGGTCGATCTGTTCCGTATTCAGGCCTTTTAAGGACATGCGGTTGAGCTCGTTCGATCTGCGTACCATGTCGGTACGGACATCGCGCACTTGATCTGTAATCCAGATGCGCTTCACGCGTCGATCGCTGGGATCTTCACGTCGTTCAACCCAGCCTCTCGCCTCCAAACGGTCGATAAGGCCGCTCAGAGTAACCGCACCGATATCCATGCGGTCGCAGAGTTGACGTTGGGTCAATCCGTCCTTGCGGAACAGCGTTCCCAGCACTCGCCACTGTGCGCGGGTAAGACCGTGCGGCTGCATGAAGTGATCGTAGACAAGCGAACGGAACCGCGCCACATCATGGAACAGAAATCCGATCGTGTTGTCCCAATCACGCATCAGCCGTCGCTGACCACGGAGAGCCCATTGTTGAGCACCACGACATCGCGTTCCACCACCTTGGCCCGGAATGACACATGGTTGCCATCCTTCCACATCTCGGTGCGGATGGTTTCGCCTGGATAGACCGGCGATGAAAAACGCAGCTTCAGTGATTTGAAGCGGCTCGAATCGTAATCGCAATAGGTCTTGAGAATGGCATGGCCGGCAACGCCCAGCGTACATAGCCCATGCAGAATGGGCGCTTTAAACCCAGCCGCCTTGGCCACTTCAGGATCCGCATGCAATGGGTTTGGGTCGCCCGACAAGCGATAGATCAACGCTGCCTGCGGCAATGTCGGCAGATCGCAGACCGCATCGGGTTCGCGTTGGGGCAGAGGATGCGGCGCCGGCTGCGGGCCCGAGGGCCCACCGAAACCGCCGTTGCCACGCGCGAAGGTCGTCGACTTCAGCGTTGCCAATGATTCGTCCGTCGCCTCGTCAACCAAGGTGCGCTCCACGAACAGCAATGCGCCCTTGCCCTCACCTTTATCGATGATATCGGTGACGCGGGTACGGGCCTTGATGGTCGCCGCCGGCGGCAATGGACGATGCAGCTCGATGCTTTGCTCGCCATGCAGAACCTTTTGCCAATCAACGCCTGACTCGGGATCACGAACCCAGAACCCAGGTGTGCACAGCACGGCGGCCATGGTCGGCACGGCCTGGAAATCACGCTCCTCGAAGGTGAAGTTCAGCTGTCCTTCATCCATGGGGTCGGCGCTGAAACCGAGACCCAATGCGTAGATGATGGATTCGCGCTCCGTGTAGGTCTGCTCGACATCTTCGAACGGCCAGTTGTAGAGCTTGTCGGGATCGATAGTCATTAGACCGGATCCCAGGTGAAGACATCAGCAGAGCGATCAAGCGGATAGAAGTTCGGCGCCATAGCCGGGAAGGCATGGTCAACAATCGATTCCGGTGTCCATCCCGCGCCTTCCTGCATGCCGCGCAGCGGACGGTGCTGGCTCATCAGGAAGATTTCATTGTTGCGAACGGCAAACACCTGGCCCGTGACGTTGTGGGCGGTATCGGCGCAAAGCGCTGCGGCGACCACGGCGATTTTATCCGGCGTCATCTGTTTGATCTTCTCAACGCGGGCTTTCTCTTCCGGGGTGCTCATGGGGATGGTGCCGATCATGCGGCTCCAGGCGAAGGGCGAGATACAGTTCGAACGCACGCCAAAACGGGACATATCGAGTGCCAAGGATTTCGATAATCCAACGATGCCCAATTTGGCCGCCGCGTAATTCGCCTGGCCAAAGTTGCCGATCAAACCCGACGTCGAGGTCATGTGCACGAACGCACCGGAACCTTGCTCGCGGAAATGCGTGGCGGCGGCGCGAGACGTATTGAAACTGCCCTTGAGGTGGACATTAATGACAGAATCCCAATCGTCTTCGGTCATTTTATGAAAAATCACGTCACGTAAAATGCCGGCATTGTTGACGATGATGTCGATGCTACCGAACGTATCAACCGCTTGATCGACCATTTTTTGCGCTGCGTTGAAATCGGACACACTATCGAAGTTAGCTTCGGCTTCACCACCCGCGTCGCGGATTGCCTTCACTGTTTCCATGGCCGGTATTTGGTCGGCGCCTTCGCCATCCGCCGTCCCGCCCAAGTCATTGACGATCACCTTGGCTCCGCGAGACGCCATCATCTTCGCGATTTCCGCGCCAACACCCCGACCGGCACCGGTAACCAACGCCACCTTGCCATCCAACATCTTTCCTTCGGACATTCTTGTACTCTCCACCCTATGGTTCGCGCACGCTGACGTCGCGACAGCGGCTTGTGATTTTTCATTCGCTCCATTAATATACGCATGCGAACTAAATGTCGAATCCCTTTGCCAGGAGCGCCAACAAGTGATCCCCAGAATAATTTTCAGCGAAGAACACGAGATATTCCGCGATTCCGTCCGGCGCTTCATCGAAAAGGAAATCACCCCTTACCACGACCAATGGGAAAAAGATGGTCAGGTCAGCCGCGAGGTGTGGCTGGCCGCGGGTACACATGGTTTCTTGGGTTGTTCTGTGCCCGAAGAATACGGCGGACCGGGCGCGGACTTCCTTTACACAACAGTGCTGCTCGAAGAAATGGCGATCAACGGCGTCACGGGGCCCGGCTTTCATCTGCATTCGGAAATCGTCATTCCCTATATTTTGCAGTACGGCACCGACGAGCAAAAACGCGCTTGGCTACCCAAAATGGTTGCCGGTGAAACCATCGGCGCCATCGCCATGACGGAACCCGGCGCGGGCTCAGACCTGCAAGGCATAAAAACAACGGCGCTTCGCGACGGCGATGACTTCGTCATCAACGGCCAAAAGGTTTTCATCACCAACGGCCAAATGGCGGATTTGGTCATCGTGGCATGCAAGACCGATCCAACGCTCGGTGCTAAGGGCATCAGCTTAATCGTCGTCGAGCGAGGTCGCGAAGGGTTTGACCGCGGGCGCAATTTAGAGAAGGTCGGCTGGCACGCGCAAGACACGTCGGAACTGTTCTTTGATCAGGTTCGGGTACCGGCTAGCAATTTGCTTGGTGGCGAAGGTCGCGGCTTCATTCAGCTGGTTGAGCAATTGCCGCAAGAACGTCTGATCGTGGCCATCCGCGCGATTGCCACGACAGAAGCAGCACTCGAATGGACTGTAGAGTATACCAACGAGCGGAAGGCTTTCGGAAAATCCCTGTCCAACTTCCAGAACACCCGGTTCAAGCTGGCTGAGATCAAGGCTGAAGCGGTAATCCAACGCGTGTTTACCGATAAGTGTATCGAACTGCTGCTCGCTGGTGAGCTTAGTGCCGAGGCCGGTGCTGTCGCCAAGCTGCGCACAACCGAAGTCATGTGCCAGGCGCTGGACGATTGTTTGCAACTGTTTGGCGGCTACGGTTACATGTGGGAATACCCTATCGGCCGCGCCTGGGCAGACAACCGTTTCGCGCGTATCGCCGGTGGCTCATCCGAGATCATGAAAGAGATCATCGGTCGTGATCTGACCGGCACCCGGTAAAAACCATGAACGACATGCCTCATGTGGAACCCGGCGGTTTCCAGAAATTAATCGGTTATGAAATCGTTGAGTGGGATGTCGGCCATGCTGTATTGACGCTCGATATGGACACCGATCACGCCAACCGCCACGGCAACGCACATGGCGGGATTTTGATGACGCTTCTGGATGCGGCATGCACGCGGGCCGGCGCCGTCTGCCCCGATACACGCGAGATCCGCCGCGCTTCTACTGTTTCCATGACGACGAATTTCATCCGACCTGGCCAAGCCGGTGTATTGAAAGCCGTGGGCACGAAAACCGGCGGTGGACGACGTATCTTTTTCGCCACGGCAGAGATTTTTGACATAAGCGGCGAGCTGATCGCCAATTGCATGGCGACTGGACGCTGTTCTTGAGCGTGCTTTCTAAGATTTCAATAATTGATTAAGCATATTGGGGTTAGGTTTTCCACATTGTCCAGAACCTGCATCGGGTATAATGCCCGTGATTCGGGACATATGGGTTTTCACCATCGCCGACTGGTTTGATAGATAGGCTATTGAATTGAACACTGTCGCCAAAATCGCTATTGCCGCCGGAGCCACATTGGTCGTGGGCACAGGCATTGCTGCAATGGTGCTGCCGGATGATTTACTGCACAGCGTCGGCGGACCAGTCGGTGACAAAGTTGTGCATATGAAACATGCCGTTCACGACGGCGTCGCCGATACCATCGACGGCACCATTTACGGCGTTAAGTCTCTGTGGTGGGATGTTGCCGGCGGAAAGGCATTTGACAGTTCTCCGCGCGTGGTTGTCGAACTGCCGAAGAAACTGCGAGAGCAGTTCGGCAAAT
>JABIPG010000147.1 GCA_018698795.1 Rhodospirillaceae bacterium | reverse complement strand
TTCCGCGCCATGACCGAAGCCGGTGGCTGAAGCCAGCTCACCAGCCGCAGAAGACAAGAAGGGCCTGATCGCCTGGTCGATGTACGACTGGGCCAATTCAGCTTTTCCGACGGTGATCACGACGTTCGTCTTCGCGGCCTACTTCGCCAAAGGCGTCGCCGCCGACGAGGTCACCGGCACCAGCCAATGGGGCTATGCACTCAGTTTGTCAGGCCTGGCTATCGCCATCGCCGGGCCGATACTCGGCGCCATTGCCGACCGCACAGGCCGGCGCAAACCTTGGATCGCGCTGTTCACGCTGATTGCGGCGCTCGCCAGCCTGTCGCTCTGGCAGGTCGAGCCCGACACACGCTTTGTCATGACAGCCCTGATCAGCGTCGCCGTGGCCAACTTCGCGTTTGAGATGGGGATGGTGTTTTACAACGCCATGCTGCCCGATTTGTCACCGCCGGCGCGCATCGGGCGCTGGTCGGGTTGGGCCTGGGGGCTCGGCTACGCGGGCGGCCTGATGTGCCTGGCGTTGGTGCTGGTCGGCTTTGTGCAGGCGGAGACGCCGTGGTTCGGCCTCGACAAAGACATGGCCGAACACCTGCGCGCCACCGGCCCGTTCGTTGCCATTTGGATGGCGGTGTTCGCCTTGCCATTATTGTTACTGACACCGGACCGCCCCAACTCACCCGTGCCGATGGCCACCGCGCTCCGCGATGGTTTGGCCACGCTTGCCGACACGCTGAAAAATCTCCGCCGTTATCGCGACGCGGCGTGGTTTTTGGTGGCGCGGATGATCTACACCGACGGCCTCAACACGCTGTTTGCTTTTGGCGGCATTTACGCCGCCGGCACGTTTGGCATGAATTTCCAAGAACTGATCTTGTTCGGCATCGCCATGAACGTCACCGCGGGCCTGGGCGCGTTCGGGTTTGCCTGGGCCGATGATAGGCTTGGCGCGAAGTGGACCATCACCGTCGCCGTGGCCGCGCTTGTCGTTTTGGGAAGCACCGTTTTGGTGATCGAAAGCAAGACGCTGTTTTGGGTGTTCGGCGTGCCGTTGGGGTTGTTTGTCGGCCCGGCGCAAGCGGCCAGCCGATCCATGATGGCGCGCCTGGCACCCGCCCATATGCGGACCGAGTTTTTCGGGCTTTATGCGCTGTCGGGCAAGGCGACGGCATTCATGGGGCCGGCACTGGTGGCGTTGCTGACCGATGTTTTTCAAAGCCAGCGCGCCGGCATGGCTACCGTCGTGGTGTTTTTCGTGGTTGGCCTGGTGCTGCTCCGCCGTGTGCCCGATGTCCGTTAAATCCCTTATATTGAACCGGGCCGCAAACTGACGTAGGTTCCGACCATGACATTTCCAAACCAACACTATGGTGTTATCGGTGCTTTCGCCGACGACTATTTTGATCACTTCGCTGGCGCTGCGGCATCGGTGGACCGTGCCGCGCTGGCCGCCGCCGCCGATTTGCTGAGCCGCACCTACGCATCGGGCGGCACGGTATTCGCCTGCGGGAACGGCGGCTCGGCGGCGATCTCCAACCACCTGCACTGCGATCATTTAAAAGGCGTGCAGACGGATACGGACTTGCGGCCCAAGGTCGTGTCGCTGTCGTCAACCATCGAGACCATTACCGCCATCGCCAACGACATCGGTTACGACGAAGTTTACGTCTACCAGCTCCGCACCTTGGCCGAGGCCGGTGACGTGCTGATTTCGGTATCGTCGTCGGGCAACTCCGAGAACATTGTCCGCTCCTGCCAGTGGGCCAAGGACAATGGTGTCGGCACCATCGCCATGACCGGCTTCGAGGGCGGTCGCAGCGCCGCAATCGCAGATATCAACCTGCACGTTGACGCCGACAATTACGGTGTTGTTGAGGACGTGCACCAAAGCCTCATGCACATCCTGGCCCAATACGTCCGCCAGGCGCACATGGATGCCGCGTTAATCCCGGAACGGAAATTCTGAACCTAAAACGCGGGTTGGAAGCTATTGGTTTTAATCAGTTCGTAAAAAAATCTGGGGAACGAACCCAATTTTCCAGGCGTATTTTTTCAGGTGTAATTCTTCAGGGCCGAACACCATTCGACATGACACAATAATTCGTCACCCTTGGGTTTGAATGCTCCTTTCGGGAGGCGCCGATCCCAACGACGCGCATCGGCACCGGCTCTATACATCTACGAATGACCAATAGCGTGCCCGCGCCGAAAATTTGACGCCACGGCCTATCCTTATCAGAATAAATCATAAAAGTCAATAAATTCCTATAATATA
>JABIPG010000193.1 GCA_018698795.1 Rhodospirillaceae bacterium | reverse complement strand
TTCTGAAGCTCACGTGACGCTATTCATGATCGATGCCCGCGCCGGCCTTACGCCGATCGACGAACATTTTTCCAACTGGCTTCGCACCCAGGAAACACCTGTCATTTTGCTGGCCAACAAATGCGAGGGCCACGCCGCCGAAGCTGGACGCATGGAAGCGTATGCACTCGGATTAGGCGATCCGCTTCCGATCTCAGCGGAGCACGGTGGGGGATTGAGTGAACTGTACGATGCGTTAGAGCCGTTCGCAGCACAAGTTGCCTACGACGAACGCGACGTTGAGCCCGATGAGCCAACGGACAGTCCACCACTGCAAATGGCCATCGTCGGTCGCCCGAATGTCGGCAAGTCCACGATGGTCAATAAGTTGCTGGGCGAAGACCGCATGTTAACCGGTCCCGAGGCCGGTATCACCCGAGACGCCATTACCATCCCTTGGCAATATGACGGGCGCGAGATTCGATTAGTGGATACGGCCGGCATGCGCCGACGCGGTAAAATTGACGAGAAACTTGAAATCCTCTCGGTTCAGGATTCCCGTCGCGCTATTCAGTATGCCGAAGTCGTCGTGCTGGTGCTCGATTCGAATGCCATTTTGGAAAAGCAGGACCTGACCCTCGCCCGCCAAGTGGTTGAAGAAGGCCGCGCTTTGATTATCGCGGTGAACAAATGGGACGTCGCAGACAACCGCAAGGCCGCACTTCGGCGCCTGGAAGACCGCCTTCAAACGTCGTTGCCTCAGGTACGCGGCATACCGGTCGTCACCCTATCGGCAAAGACCGGCAAAGGCCTAAACAAACTGATGCCCGCTGTGTTTGAGTTGCACCAGCAATGGAACCAGCGCGTGTCGACCTCAGCCTTGAACCAGTGGCTGCACGACATGACTGAAGCGCACGCGCCGCCAGTCGTCGCAGGGCGCCGTCTTCGACTCCGCTACATCACCCAAGCCAAAGCCCGCCCGCCGACCTTCATCATTTTCTCCACCCGTGCCGACAAGGTTCCGGAAAGCTATTTGCGCTATCTCGCCAACGGCCTCCGGGAAGATTTCGATCTTTGGGGTGTTCCGCTTCGGTTCAACGTCCGTCAGCGAGAAAACCCCTACGCCGACAAACGCAACTAGGATTGGCGCCCTCCTCCGGCTATGGTGCCGTACGAATGGCGCATAGGCCTCTAACCGCCGCCTCTTTGGAACGCACGATCGAAACGTTCGAGCGCTTTTTTACGCGCGGCGTCCGAATACCCCTCGAAGGTCAATGTCACCACTGTCGCCGGAACCGCCAACAGTGCAATTTGGCGTTTGCCCTCAGGGCCAAGTTCAATAGTCCACGTGCCGGCGTCGCTCTCTAGACGCATGGTCGCGCCCGAAACAGTTTGAGTTTCCCCATCGAGGGCATTGGGTATCGAGCGGAAGAAATCGGCGTGGGTGATAGCCATTTCCTTCCTGATGACGACCGGATCGTCTGCCATCTCAGCCCCCGGCAACGGGTGGCCAAACGGCAAGCGCGTCACCTTCTTGCAGCGTCGCGCTGTCGCGTGCACCCGGCGGCACGAAACTGCCGTTGATCAAAACCAAATGACACATCTCTTCAGGTACACTGTAGCGGCGCAGGACATCCGCCGCCGTTGTCCCTTCTTCCATATCGAGGGCGACTTCGTTCTTTTTGGCTTCGGGCGGCAAATATTTGCCGAGCAACGCATAAAGCTTAAGCGTGATTTGCACTACTGCGAGCCGTCCACATAGGCTTCCATGAAACGATGCGGATCAACCATCAGATGGTCTTTCCACTCGCCCAGGTGACGTCGCGACTGAATCAGACCGCGCAGCACGCCCACATGGTCAGTGCGCCCAAGACTAAGGCATCCCACCAATACGTCACCATCGAACTCCAGGCGCAGATATCGGAAACCGTGTTCATCCGCAACTTCTGCCCGGTCCCCGCCTTCAACGCCTTGCCAAGCACCATAGCTGACCGATACCAGGCCCATGGTATCGAGCACGTTCATGATCAGGCTGCCCTGATATTCAATCGGTTTGCCTGCCATGTTCATTGCGGCGATGCGGCCGTGTTCGGTGGCCGTCGGCTGAATGGCATGCACCATCCATCCGCCGGTGGAAAAGTCCGGCCCTTCGGCGCAATCGCCAGCGGCATAGATGTTGGACACGCTCGAACGCAAGTGATTGTCGACAACGATGCCGGTCTTCACCTCGACAGCCGAACTATCGAGAAACCCTGTGTTGGATTTCACACCGGCAGCAACCACAACCAAATGCGCCGGCAATTGGTCGCCGTTATCGATATCAACCGTCAACGTATCCTCACCATCGCTGGAGCGCGGCTCCAGCTTTGTCACGCGCGCACCGGTGCGCACATTGACGCCCTTTTTTTCGCACCAGCGTTTGATCATATCGCCACCGGTTTCATCCATCATGCGTGGCAGCATGCGGTCTTCCATCTCGACCACGGTCAGGTTGACACCACGTTCGACCAACGACTCCAAAATAATGCAGGCGATAAAGCCCGCTCCGATCAACACGACGTCCGCCCCCTCATGCGCCAGTTCGATGATCTTGCGCGCATCTTCCAGCGTCCAGCAATGATGCACGCCGGGGAGGTCCAGACCTTCCACGGGCGGCTTAATCGGGCTGGCGCCGGTGGCGATCAGAAGTTGATCATAGTCTTGCGTGTCACCGCCTTCGAGGTTCAGCTTGCCGGCGTCAGCATCGATACTTTTAACCCGGCCCTGACGGTATTGGATACCAAGCGTATCGTAGTGCCCGTCTGTCTTGCGCAGATAAGTGCCGGCTTCTTCGACCTTACCGGTCAGGTAATAGGGGATGGCCATACGTGAATAGGGTGGCTCCGCTTCGCCGCCGATCAGCACGACATCCGTATTCGGATCGGCCTTACGCAGTGTTTCGGCAGCAACCACACCGGCCGGCCCGGCGCCCACGACGACATAGGTCATGTCATTCTCCCTCAGGTATCCTTAGTAATCATCTGGAGGAAAAAACCGCCAGGGCGAGGCTTCTCCTCGAAGCCTCACGCCCGACGGCGGTCCCCTCGCAGTAACGCGTTACAGAGCCAAGCGGTCCAGCGTCTCATTCGACGGCACACCGTCTGCCGTCCAGCCGCGCAGCTCGTAATATTCGGGCAGCATCGTATCGAGCCCATTGGTCAAGCCCTTGGCCGGGCCGGTCTTGGCCGCGTCCTTGAGCAAGCGCCCGGGCAGGTTGTCGTCTGCCGCCGTAAAGCCCGCATCGTTGTTGAACTTGCGCTCCAAATTCCAGATGCGCTCGCCGACTTCCAAGAGATTCTCAGTGCTCCAGTCGCCTTCGCAGGCGGCATCCAACTGCGGTGCCACGTCGTCCAGCGTCCAGGCGAACGACGTGAAGATGCAAAGACCGGCCGAATCAAAGGCCGCCGTCGCATCCTGAAACGCCTTCACCAACCCGGCCTTGCCCTCGGTGGCCAGCGGATCTGTTTTCTCCGGAATACCGAGGATTTCCGACGCCACGGTGTAGCTGCGCAAGTGGCAAGCCCCACGATTGGACGTCGCATAGGTCAGGCCCATCCCTTGGATACCGCGCGAATCGTAGGCCGGGAATTCCTGGCCCTTGACCGACATCGAAAGCTCCGGCTTGCCGTGCTTTTCACACAGCAGTTTGGAACCCAAACCAATCTCAGCGCCAAAACCCTCGTTCTTACCGGTCAATTCGGCAAGCGTTGTCAGCGCCTCAGCGGAACCAAACTTCAGTTCCAGGCCATCGGTGTCAGCGGTCGTGATCACGCCGGTTTCAAACATTTCCATGGCCGCACCGACCGTGGCACCGAACGAAATCGGATCGTAACCCTGCTCGTTGCAAATGAAATTGGCGAAAGTCAGCGCATTGAGATCATCAACGCCCGTCGCCGCGCCAAGTGCCCAAGCCGCTTCGTACTCAAGCCCGCCCGATGCACTTTGATATTCCGGGCGGTCTTTCACCGTGTAGTGGGTGCGCTCCACAGTCGAAACACGACCGCAGGCAATGGTGCAACCAAAGCACGCTTGATTGCGTACCAGGTTCGGCTTGCCATCAGATTCGCGCGGTTCCGCCATAGCTTCAGCGGAAATGTTGTTGGCGCCTTCAAACTGCACTTCGGTGTGGTTGCGGGTCGGCAGCGCACCAGTTTCGTTAATGACGTTCATCAACACCTGGGTACCAAAGGCAGGCAGTCCCTGGCCAGTGACGGCATTTTCCGCCAACACGGCTTTGCCCGCATTCACGGCAGCCATGAAGGCCGGCGCATCGGCAACCGGAACGCCCTTCGTGCCACGGATGGCGACGGCCTTCAGATTTTTCGATCCCATGACGGTACCAACGCCGGAACGGCCGGCGGCGCGATCCATATCGTTGACCACGCACGCGTATTTGACACCTTTCTCGCCCGAGACACCAATGGAGGCGACACGGATCTGCGGATCACCATGCGCCTTCTTGATGCCCTCTTCCGTATCCCAGGTCGAGCCGCCCCAAAAGGCGGAAGCATCAAGCAATTGCGCGTCGTCATCTTGGATCATCAGGTAAACCGGTTTGTCCGACTTGCCCTCGAAGATAACCATGTCGTAGCCGGCGTTCTTCATTTCATTGCCGAAGAACCCGCCTGAATTGGAACACGCAATGGCCCCAGTCAGCGCGCCCTTGGTCACGACCGAATAACGCCCGGCCGTCGAGGCGCAGGTGCCGGTCAATGGCCCAGTGGTCATGATCAGTTTATTCTCAGGCGACAGAGGCTCGACCTTGGGGTCGACTTCCTCGACGAAATACTTGGTCGCCAGTCCGCGTTGGCCCAGGTACTTCATTGCCCAATCCATGTTCAACGGCTCGTCCGTGCAGGTGCCGTTGGTCAGGTTTACGCGTAGGACTTTCTTGGCCCATGCCATGATGTAATCCTCCCTTATGCTTGTGCTTGTGAGCCGGAATCGGTCTTCTCGGCCCATGCGCGCATTTTGTCCAAACCGGTCCAGTCCGCATCGACGAAAGTAATTGCGTCCGTCGGGCAGGCGCTTGCGCAGGCGGGTTCGCCTTCGCAGAGATCGCACTTGATGACTTTGCCGGTGGCGGAATTGTAATTCACCGTGCCAAATGGGCAGGCGATGGTGCAGACTTTGCAGCCGACGCAAGTGGCGTCGTTGACGATCTTGGCGCCCGTGGCGGCATCAACACTGATGGCATCGACCGGGCAAGCTTGCATGCACCAGGCATCGTCGCACTGGGTGCAGGTATAGGGGACAAACCGGCCAGCGTCTTCGAACTTGAAAACCTTAATCCGCGACTTGGACGGATTGAAAATGCCCTCATTGTCATACGAGCAGGCCAATTCACACTGTAGACATCCGGTACACTTCTCCGGATCGATATTCAAAGATTTTTGCATCGAGGTTCCTCCCCTGTTGATGGAGCGGCACAACGAAAGGCACGGGTTGTTTTACCGGTGATTCCCGGTCCCCAGATATCCTCCCTATACCGCCCACTGTTCGCGGACTGAATTACCTGAGATGTTAACACCACCTGGCACCTCACATGGACTCTTTTTTGAATTTTTCAGGCGTTTTCTTTCTATCACCGCTCGATTACCGTTACCGTATCGAGAACGAGGAATAACATGTCTGACCATTCGCCAATCCGCATCGAAAAAAACGGCCCGGTAACAACAGTGATCCTCGACCGCCCGGAGAAACGTAACGCCGTTGATGTCGCCACGGCGGAGGCGCTGCACTCGGCTTTTTGGGATTTCGAAAACGACCCCTCGGCCAGTGTCGCGGTTCTCTGGGGACGCGGGCCTAGTTTTTGCGCCGGTGCCGATTTGGCTGCAGTTGCGAATGATAGCGCCAGCTACAACCATCTGGGAGACCCTGCCAATTCAGGCCCGGAAGCGTTAGCTCCCATGGGCCCGACGCGCCTGCAACTGACCAAGCCCGTGATCGCAGCCATTGCTGGGTACGCCGTCGCTGGCGGTACTGAACTCGCCCTTTGGTGCGATCTTCGGGTGGTGGAAGAAAGCGCCACATTCGGTATCTTCTGCCGGCGTTTCGGCGTGCCGCTGATCGATGGCGGCACCATCCGGCTGCCGCGCCTAATCGGCGAAAGCCGCGCCATGGACCTGATCCTCACCGGGCGTGCGGTGGATGCCACCGAAGCGCACGCCATCGGTCTCGCCAACCGGGTCGTCCCCGACGGCACATCACGCCAAGCCGCCGAAGCCCTGGCCCTTGAGCTGGCAAAGTACCCGCAGGCCTGCATGCGCACCGACCGCGCCAACGTGCGCGAACAGTGGAACCATAGCTTGGCCGATGCACTGGAGATCGAGTTCAACAACGGCATCGGCATGGTCGAGGCCGAGGGGCGTGACGGCGCTGCGCGCTTCGTCGATGGCATCGGCAAACACGGAAACTTCAAAACAGGAGACACATCATGACCGTTCAAGTTGGCGACAAAATTCCATCTCTGGAGCTGTTCATCATGGGCGACGGCGGGCCGGAATCCATTGGTTCCGAGGACATCTTCGACGGCAAACGCGTGGCGCTGTTCGGCCTGCCCGGCGCCTATACCAAAACCTGCTCGGCGCAGCACCTGCCGGGCTATGTGAACAACGCCGAGGCGCTCAATGCCAAGGGCGTCGACGCCATCGTGTGCCTTTCGGTCAATGACGCCTGGGTCATGCATGCCTGGGGCGAGAGCCAAAATGCCGCCGGCAAAGTGATGATGATCGGCGACGGCGGGCTGGAATTCACCCGCTGGGCCGGCCTTGAAGTCGATCTCAGCGCCAAAGGCTACGGCGCGCGCTGCAAGCGCTTCTCGGCCCTGGTCGAGGACGGCACGGTCAAAACGCTTCACTTCGAGGACGGCGGCTTCGGCGAAACCTCGGCCGAGCGGCTGCTCGAAGATCTTTAAGCCGCCCGCAACTCCCAAAACCACCCGCAACCACCCGCAACAGCTTGACAGAACCTGCGCCCCGGATTTCACTGCCGTCCATGATTGAGCTGAGTGAATTCAAACAACTGCACCATGCAGTGACGCTGCTGGGCATGTCGGGCGCCGGCAAGACCGTGCTGTCGACGTCGCTGCGCCAGAGCGGCGGCTGGTATCATTTCTCCGCCGACTACCGCATCGGCACGCGCTACCTGGTGGAGCACATTCTCGACAACATCAAAATGCGCATCATGCGCATGGACGATGCCTTCATCGCCAATTTGCTGCGCTCCGACTCGATTTACATCAGCCACAACATCACCGTTGAGAACCTGGAGCCGGTCTCCACCTACCTGGGCATGTACGGCGACCCCAAACTGGGCGGCCTCGACAAACAAACCTTCTTAGACCGCCAAGACCAATACCGCCGCGCCGAGGTCAGTACCATGCTCGACGCCGAGCGCTTCATCGACAAGGCCTGGCAGATTTACGGCTGCAAGGACTTCATCAACGATGCGTCGGGCAGCCTGTGTGAGATCGTCAACCTCGGCGACCCCGGCGACCCAGTCATCCAATCGCTGACGGCCAATACGCTGATCCTCTATATCCAGGCCGACGCAGCGTTTGAAGAAAAGCTGAAAGAACGCGCCCGCTCGCACCCCAAACCGTTGTTTTACAACCCCGCCTTCATCGAACCCCACCTGGCCGACAAACCCGGCACCGGCGAGGGCGTCGACCCGCTGGATTTCGCCCGGCCCTTGTTCCCCGAGTTGTTGGAGTTCCGAAAACCCCGCTACGGCCAAATCGCCGAGCGCCATGGTTTCACCGTGCACGCCAAAGACCTCTATGCCCCCGATGCCGACGGCGCCACGGTGCCCGACACCGATTTGTTTCTCGAGCGTCTCTACGGCGCCATCACCGAGCAGGCGGCGGCGTCCGACGTTGCGGCGGCGAACCTGGAGGCTTATGTGAAAGTCTGCCGTGCGCGCGCGGCGGAAAGGACGCTGTAAGCCATGCCGATCAAAATCCCGTCCGGGCTGCCGGCCCGAAAAACGC
>JABIPG010000227.1 GCA_018698795.1 Rhodospirillaceae bacterium | reverse complement strand
GGCAAGGTGATGGCAACGTTGCCGAAAGAGATGGACAAGGACAAGGTTACCTTGGAACAAGCCGTCGAGTTGCTTGATGCCAAATCCGGAAAGAGCGGCAAGGGGGCAAAATCCAAGACAACGAAGACAGCTAAGCCCAAGGCTACAAAATCCAAATCCGGGACATCAACCCGCAAAAAATCCGCTTAAGGGATTTCAGCGAGCACATTTTGGCGAAAACCACCGCCCCTTTCCCGAGCCGAGAGGAAATCCTCGAGTTCATCCAGGAGAGCCCCCAGGATGTGGGCAAGCGCGAGATCGCTCGAGCTTTTGGTATGGATGCAGAACAAAAACGGCTGCTGAAAAAAATCCTCCGCGAGTTGCATCAGGACGGCACATTGCGCAAAGGCCGAGGGCGGCGCTTTGGGGACGCGGGGCGTTTGCCGGAAGTCACATTGGTACAAATTTCCAGGGTCGACGATGATGGCGATCTCTTTGCCACACCGATGAATTGGGAGATCGACGACACGCCCCCAGCCATTGTTATGGCACCTGAGCCGCGCGGTCGACCGGCACTGGGTGTGGGTGACCAAGTGCTGGTCCGTTTGACGCCGTCGCACACCGGATATCGGGCCAAAACCATCCGCCGGATCTCCGCCGCACCGGCCCAGATTTTGGGCATTTTCGAGAAAACCGAAAGCGAAGATCGTATCCGCCCTACCAATCGTCGCGACCGCGGCGAGTTTATCGTTCAAGCTGGTGATGGCGCAGACGCGCAACCGGGCGAGTTGGTTCGTGCCGCAATCCTGCCCGGGAAGCATCTGGGCCTGCGGCGCGCCAAGGTGGTTGAACGCCTGGAAAATATGGATGACCCAAACGCAATCAGTCTTATCGCCATCCACCAACACGATATCCCCTACGTATTTCCGCCCGATGCGGAAGCCGAGGCTGAAAGCGCAAACGCCGCGCCTATCGGTGCGCGCGAAGACTTGCGCGCCGTTCCGCTCGTCACCATCGACGGTGCCGATGCCCGCGATTTCGACGATGCCGTATGGGCCGAGCCCGACCCTGGCAATCACGGCGGCTGGCATTGCTTGGTCGCGATCGCCGACGTCTCGTGGTACGTACGCCCGCGCTCCGGCCTGGATATCGAGGCCCGCAAACGTGGCAATTCGGTCTACTTTCCGGACCGCGTTGTTCCGATGTTGCCGGAAGCCCTTTCCAACGGTTGGTGCTCTCTTGTTCCGGGGGAAGACCGACCATGCTTGGCTGTGCATTTCTGGATCGACGCCAACGGGCACCTTGTGCGCCACAAGTTTGTGCGCGGGCTGATGCGATCAGCCGCACGATTGACATATGAGCAGGTTCAGCAGGCCCGAGACGGTGATCCCGACGAATTAACTGCAACCCTATTGCAAACCGTGATCGATCCTCTCTACGGCGCGTTTGAGGCACTTGATGCATTCCGCTGCAGCCGCAATGCTTTGCAATTAGAATTGTCTGAACGGCAAGTCATCCTGGGTGAGGACGGTTCCGTCGCCGGCATCCGAGAGCGCGATCGACTGGACAGCCATAAATTGATCGAAGAGTTTATGGTGACAGCCAACGTCGCTGCAGCGGAAGCGCTGGAGAAACGGCGCCTGCCCTGCATGTACCGTATCCACGACCAACCGTCGGCGGAAAAAATCGAGGCGTTATCTCAGTTTCTTGCATCTTTGGATCTTCGGTTTTCCAAGGGCCAAACGGTCAAACCTATACAATTCAATCAAATTCTAAAAAAAGTCGCCGACACGCCGCAGCGCCATATGGTCAGCGAAGTGGTATTGCGCTCGCAGGCGCAGGCGGAATACAACCCGGAAAATATCGGTCATTTCGGCCTCGCACTCAGGCGCTATTGCCACTTCACCTCACCCATCCGCCGCTATGCCGATCTTGTCGTTCATCGCGCGCTGATTGCCGGCCTTGACCTGGGCGACGGCGGCACTGTGGAAGAGTTCGAGGAGCTGAGCACGTTAGGCGAAGAGCTGTCGACGCTAGAGCGCCGCGCCTCGGCGGCCGAGCGAGACGCCGTTGACCGCTATACGGCGCGCTACCTGGCAAACCGTATCGGCGGAACTTTCGATGGCCGCATCAACGGTGTCACCCGAGCCGGGTTATTCGTCACGCTGGAGGAAACCGGCGCGGACGGATTGGTCCCGATTAGAAGCTTGCCCGATGACTACTACGTCCACGACGACAAACTCCATTCCCTTGTGGGCCGACGTTCGGGCCGGACCTACCGCCTGGGGCAATCAATAGATGTCATGCTGATGGAAGCCGTTCCCGTCACCGGGGGCATGATTTTCAATGTTTTGGATGCAGGCGCTCCCCCGCCGCGTCGCCGAAACGGACCGGTCCGAGGCACCAAACCGAAGCCGAAAGGGCGAAGTCGAAGTGCCCGCAGAAAGGCGCGAGCCCGCAGTAAAAGCACTTAAATTTCCAAATTTAGCACATCAATCGGCTTTTTGAGTGACGCCGAGACCGATTTCGTGAGAAAATCGCGATATGGTGACTTATTTTCGACGCTTTTTCGTGTGGCCGACTTGGTGCCTGGTGATCGTGTTGGCTGGCTGCGGTGCACCGGCCCCCATCACTTCAGAGCTGCCAAAGCCGCATTCGCCACAAGCGCTGGAAGTTTTTTCAGCCGGGTATGGCGGCATTGTGGAAAAATATATAAATCCTGTCGATATCAATTCCGTGGCAATGGAGGGGATCAAAGGTTTCGCAGCGATCGACCCGGGACTAACGGTCATTCAAGACTCGAATCATGTCCGCTTGAACCTCGCTGGCGGAGAGATTGCGCGCCTGCCGCGCCCCAAAATCAATGACGCCTACGGCTGGGCCGCATTGACCGTCGACTTAGCGACGGCGGCAAGAGCGCATTCCCGTGAAATGTACGACGCAAACGCCGAAAAACTTTACGAAGCCGTGTTTGACGGCGCCCTATCGGGATTGGATTTGTATTCTCGATACGCTGGCGCGACGGAGGCTCGCAAAAACCGCGCCCGCCGCGATGGGTTCGGCGGCATCGGCATCCGCTTCAAGATGAAAGACCGTG
>JABIPG010000223.1 GCA_018698795.1 Rhodospirillaceae bacterium | reverse complement strand
GTGCGTAGCCGCGCCGCGACATATTCAGGCGGTTGTCGGTCACGCGCGACAAGTCTTCCATGAGGTCGATGCTGGCGTCGGTGAAGGCTTTCATCACCGGGTGTGGCCACCAATTGCGGTAATTCTCACCAGACTGTGCCGACGTAAGCGCCATGGGCTGGCCGGAATCGATGAGCGTCACGCTGAGCTTAGGTGCGGCTTTCTTCAGATGGTAAGCCACTGCAATGCCGACAATCCCTGCGCCAATAACGGCAATGTCGGTGCTGTCCATCGTCATGGTTCAGATCAGCTTCTTTGGTTGTGGCTCGGCGAAATCGATCTGCATCAGATCTTCGGCCCAGATGGCACTGCCCGAATAGGTGCCGCCGATTTCCTGCAACAAGCGTTCCGGCACACCCGGCACGTCCATTTGCTCGCTGATGTGTGAGAAAACGGCGATGCGTGCACCCGCCTCAGCGGCGATGCGCGCCACCTCCATATGACCGGCGGATGTGGTCTCCGCGGCCGGTGTCAGGTTGGTGCCGGAAATGCGATGGCTCATGTGCACCATGACATCGCATTCGTTGGCCATACTGATAAATGCTTTTGAGTAGCTGGCGTCACCGGAATAGCAAAACGACTTGCCATCACCATCGACCCGGTAAGCCAGACAGCTCAGGTGTGGTTGGACATGCGGCACTTCGACGCAGTTCAATGTCCAGCCGGGCCCTTCGAATGTATCCTTGGCTTTTACTTCCGTTACCCCCGGCGCGATTTTCGGACGCGCGCCCTCGCCGCCCCGCACCCGATAATAGGCAAGGCTGGCTTCATGCTCGGTACGTGCCACTTGGTCTGGGCCGAATGCCCCCTCGGGGCCTAGTTGTTTTTCGACGAATGTCTTCACATGTTTCGGGCCAATGACCTGCAATTCGGGAAACAACGCTGCGGCC
Source organism: Rhodospirillaceae bacterium (assembly GCA_018698795.1). Lineage (GTDB taxonomy): Bacteria > Pseudomonadota > Alphaproteobacteria > Rhodospirillales > Casp-alpha2 > TMED8. The sequence goes on along the minus strand of JABIPG010000223.1, from coordinate 4,325 downwards.
TGATCCCAACGCGCCAGCGCGATGGTGGCGAAGTCCGAGCAGTGATCGTAGTGGAAATGTGAGATCACGACATGCGTCAGATCGGTCAACGGTCGGCCCGTTTGCAAATACCGGAAATAGCTGCCCGGCCCGCAGTCGAACAGGATCAAGCTATCGGCGACTTCCAACAAATAGCTGGAACCGGCGCGGATGGTAGACGGCGTTGGCGTGCCTGTTCCGAGCAACGTGAGTTTCATGTGGGCTTCCTTTGGCTTCGATTTTCCATTGGAAACTTCGGCTCAACGACCTACTCTGTCAAATGCGGAAAGTGCCTAAGTTAATGCGTTCATGTTATAGATAGGTTCTGCCATGCACATCACGCTCCGGCAATTAAACGCCTTCAGGGCGGTGGTTACCACCGGGTCGACGGCTGCGGCTTCGCAAAAAGTATTGGTGACGCAACCGGCCGTCAGCCGTTTGATCAATTCCCTGGAAGACGCAGTCGGTTTCAAGATTTTCGTGCGTGAGCGGGGTCGGCTGCGACTGACCGAAGCTGGCCAGATGCTATTCGACGAGTCTGAAAGGGTGTTGGATGCGGTTGATGATTTTGGCTCCATTGCCTCGGACATCCGCGAACACAAAACGGCTCGGGTGCGCCTTGTCGGATCACCCACTGTGGTCGCATCGCGGGTTTTGTCGTCGGCACTGGCGCAATTTGTCGAAGAATTCCCGAACGTGCGCGTGTCGGTTGAGGCGCGGACGCGCCTGGAAACGGAGCAGTACGTTTCCGGAGGGATATCCGATCTGGGGATCATCTTGATGCCCACCGACCATGCCGGCACTGATTGCGAGACCTTCGCCAAGTCTCGCATGGTCGCAGTGTTCATCCCGGGTCATGAACTGGCAGCCAAAGCGGCACTGACCCTCGATGACGTGGCACCGCATTCGTTGATCCTTGTGGGTACCAGTTCGCGCGTACGCATTTTGGTCGACAACGCCTTTTATCAGTCGGGACTGACGCCGAAGGTCAAATTCGAGACCCGAACATCAATCACCGGGCGCAATTTGGCCGCCGAGGGCGTCGGCGTTGGCCTGGTAGATGAGCTGAGTTGTTCCAACATTGATCCGGATGAACTGGCGGTGCGTCCGTTGGAGCCTGAAATCCCGCTGGTTTACGGTATGCTGACGCGTTCCGGTGCGCCGAGTACACCACTGATTGCGTGCCTGAAGGAGAAAATCGCCGAAAGTTTCAATGCTCGGCTCGACAGGCAATAACATAAACGCATAAACCTAGCAGAATTTTGAATTCGACTTATTGATGAGAATCCGTGAGTCTGCCTTCTCCTGGTCCCGGATTTCCTGGGCCAGCGCGAATTTCCTTGGGAGGATTGGTAGATGAATTTCATGAACACTGTCACCAAGACCGCTGCCGCCGCGGCATTGGCCATTGCATGTATTGCCGGTGGACCGGCGCTGGCGGAATACCCGGATAAGCCCATAAAAGTCTACGTCGGCTTTTCGGCCGGCGGCGGCACCGATACCTATGCCCGCACCTTCGCCAGCATGATCCACGAGCAGATAGAAATGCCGATGATCATTGTCAATAAGACCGGTGCCTCAGGCGCCATCGCGGCAAAATACGTTTCCAAGCAAAAACCGGACGGCTACACCCTATTCTTTCACTCATCGGGCACGTTCCTGATCAAGGCGCTACGCGGCGAAATGGACGTTAATGTGTTCGATCATTTCGACGTCATTGCTCAGGTTGGGCGTTTGACGCCGACCGTCGTGGTGCCGGCGGCTAGTCCTTACAAGACGACCAAGGAACTCATGGATGCGGCCAAGAAGAACCCCGGTAGCCTGCGCTGGGCGCACTCTGGCGTCGGCAGCGTCATGCATACGGCCGGCGTAGCGTTTTTGTCGCGCAATGGCCTTAAGGCCAAGGCCGTGCCGTTCAAAGGCGGTTCCAAGGCGCGCGCAGCTATGGTCGCAAACAAGGTGCAGTTCGGCATTTTGGGCGCGCAGCAATTGAGTGGATTCGAGAAAGATCTGCGCCCGCTTGGTGTTTCAACCGATACTCGTGACGTGATGAAGCCGAAAGTACCGACGCTTAAAGAAGGCGGTGCCGACTCTCTCAATATCTCGTCGCCCATGGTGCTTTACGCACCGAAAGGCACGCCGAAAGCCGTCATCGACAAGCTTGGCAAGGCCATCGAAGCAGTGACCAAGACCAAGGGCTTCAAGCGTTTGTTGAAAAAGGCGGGTTTGCCCATCGTCTATCAAGGTGCTGCGAAAACCACCAGTGAGCTCAAGATGCTGCAAGATGACCTAAAACCCATTGTGGCGGAGACCACGAAGAAGTAAGCGATTGCCTATCAGGCGTTGCCGAGGCGCCGCATCAGCGGCGCCTCACCTTTTTTAGCGGTTCAACGATATCGCCATGACGCCGGCGACGATCAGAACGATAGCCATCACCACATGCCGGGTGATGGCTTTTTCGTGAAACACGAAGGCGCCCAGAAATAGCGAGAAGATCGGCACGCAGGCCAAGATCAGAGATATCTCCACCAATTGGCCCCGGATCAGCGCCAGGTTTAACGACAGCGCACCAGTGCCGTAACAAATGCCGGTCAGGACAAACCATTTGCCGGCCGGGCCGCGTGCAACATCGACTTTGAAATGCCGTCCGCTTGTCATCCAGGCGATGATTGTCGCCACCGATGCCGCGACAAGGCTGGCGAAATATGGGCTGGCCAATACTTCCATGCCGACCTTTGCCAACAGATTGGTCGCGGCGCGCAGGAATGCGGCACAAATTGGCAGGAAGATCACCCACAGCGGCCAATCGCGTTTCACGTTGCCGCGTCGCCACGACAGCAACGAGATGCCGCTGAATACGGCAACCGCGCCGACCAACAGCGCCGGCGTCAGCTCTTCACCAAGTACCACTATGCCCAGCAACACACCGAACAGCGGCGATGTGCCGGAAAGTGAACTGGTGATGGTCGGGCCCAAGTGCCGGTTGCCGGTCATGGCTAGGCGCGATGATAAAAACGGCCGGAAAAACCCCATGGCTGCGAACAGGAAAACCACCGGCATGAGCCAAAAATGCGCCTCGATGAAAAATGGCGACATCAGCCAATAAAGACCGGCTTGGACGGAAAGCTGAATGACCACACCGGTGGCTGCGTCTGAGGTTTCGAGTCCGCGTTTGGAGAATTGTGTACCGAGCGCAAACATGAACGCCGCCGTGAGGGCAAAAAGGATTGCCGCCATTAGTGACTACTGGCCGCTTTTAGAGCTTCGCGTGCGATGACCAACTGCATAACCTGGCTGGTGCCTTCGAAAATACGGAATAGGCGCGCATCGCGAAACAAGCGCTCAACCGGATATTCCTGCACGTAGCCGTAGCCGCCGTGTACCTGAAGCGCGCGGTCGGCGATCCGCCACAGTGTCTCGGATGCGAAATACTTACAGCTTGCTGCCTCCTTGATGCATGAGTTGCCGGCGTCAAGCATGCGCGCCGCTTTTTCGACCATGGCGCGGGCAGCGAAGCATTCGGCTTCACTGTCGGCGATCATCGCTTGGATCAGTTGGAAGTCGGCGATGGGACGACCAAATTGCTGGCGTTCCAAGGCATAGCCGACCATTTCCTCGATGAAACGTTGCGACAAGCCGACGCAGACCGCGCCCATATGGATGCGCGCGTCATCCAAGACCTGCATGGCGGTGCGAAAGCCGTGCCCCTCTTTGTTGCCGAGCAACGCCGATGCTGGCACCCGGCAATCATCAAAGCTGACATCTGCCGTAGGCGCGCCGTGCTGGCCCATTTTTTTCAGTGGAGGATGCACCACCAACCCAGGCGTGCCCGCCTCCACCAGAAAGCACGAAATGCCGCTCGTACCGTTGTCGGGGTCGGTGCGCGCCATCACGGTGAACAGGCCGGCGATGGGCGAATTGGAGATGAACCGCTTCGAGCCGTTGAGCACGTAGTGGTCGCCGTCCTTTAGCGCACGAGTTTTGAGCGAAGCCGCATCGGACCCGGCCCCGGGTTCGGTCAGGCAGAACGAGACGATCAACTCCCCTGCCGAGATCGCCGGCAGGTAGCGCTGTTTCTGCTCGTCTGAGCCGGCCAACACGATGCACTGGCCGCCGACGCCATTGGTGGTGCCGACATATGAGCGATACGCCGGCGCGGCGCGGCAAAACTCGGCAATCACCCGCACTTCGGCGTATTTGGAAAGGCCAAGCCCGCCGTGTTCTTCTGGTATGGCATAGGCGAAAAGACCAAGATCGCGCATCACATCGAGAACGTCTTCAGGGATGACGTCGTCGCCGTCGAGAAT
>JABIPG010000137.1 GCA_018698795.1 Rhodospirillaceae bacterium | reverse complement strand
TTTCTTGAGCGCGCATTTATGGCCGGCAAAAAAACCGTTTTGGTGGTCACCGGGAAAGGCCTTCGCGCGGATGGTCGGATCGGTGTTTTGCGCCAAGCGGTGCCGCAATGGTTGAACACGGTTCCGATCCGCCAGTGGGTCCATGCTTTCGACCATGCGGCGCCACGTGATGGTGGTGAGGGCGCGCTTTATATTGTCATGAGGCGGCAGCGATGACACCGTTCGGAGAAAAAGTTCGGGCGTTGCGCGATGAACGTGGGATCACACTGAAGCAAATGGCAGAAGATCTGGGCGTGTCGTCGGCTTATTTCTCGGCATTGGAACACGGGCATCGCGGACGCCCGGGTTCAGGCCTGGTACAACAGATCTGTGGTTATTTCGAACTCATGTGGGACGACGCAGAGGAGCTTACACGCCTGGCTGAGCTGTCACACCCACGCGTGGTTGTTGATACAGCAGGCCTAAACCCGAAGGCGACACAACTTGCCAATGTGTTAGCGGAGCAAATTGAGACAATGGATGAGGAAACCCTTGATTGGATCTTGGCTGAGATCGAAGGGCGGCACGCACCGCTAAAAGGCCCGACACATTAGTAGGTTAAGTAAATTACTTCATTTAAAATATAAGAATATTGTCAAAATCACCACCAAGATGCATCTAAACTCAGTCGATTTCTGAGAAGTGGCGCGTAAAATACTGTTTTATAATATCTTTATTGCTACAAGATGAATTTCCGCACATCGGCGTTTTCCGCCAACTTAGCCACGTTGTCGCGCACAGTATCGGCGTCGATGATGATAGCCTCGCCGGATCGCTCGGACGCAGAAAAGCTGATTTCTTCCATCAGCTTTTCCATGACCGTATGCAGGCGTCTGGCGCCGATGTTTTCGACCCCTTGATTGATCTCGGCGGCCAAATCGGCAATGGCGTCGACCGCGTCATCGCCGAACGAAACCTCGACGTCTTCAACACCGATCAGCGCCGTATATTGTTTGATCAGGCTGGCTTCTGGTTCTGTCAGAATGCGGACGAAATCTTCGCGGGTCAGCGCTCGAAGTTCGACCCGGATCGGCAGCCGGCCTTGCAGTTCGGGCAGCATGTCAGACGGCTTGGCGACATGGAATGCGCCCGATGCGATGAACAGGACATGGTCGGTTTTAACTTGGCCGTGTTTGGTTGCCACCGTTGTGCCCTCTATCAGTGGCAGCAAGTCTCGTTGCACGCCTTCGCGGCTGACATCGGCGCCCATGCGTTCCGAGCGCGCGGTAATCTTGTCGATTTCGTCAAGGAAAACGATGCCGTTGTTCTCCACGGCTGAAATCGCTTCGCGCACGACGCTTTCCTCATCCAATAGCTTATCACTCTTATCCGCCAACAAGACGAGGTGAGATTCGCCAACGGTTAAACGCCGTTTGCGTGTCGATTGGCCGAAAGCCTTTCCAAGCATGTCGCCAATGTTGACCATGCCCATTTGCGCACCAGGCATGCCGGGAATATCGAAGGCAGGCATGCCGCCCCCACCGGTATCGGAAACCTCCAGCTCAATCTCGCGGTCGTCGAGCTCACCGGCACGCAGCATGGTCCGGAATTTCTCACGAGTATCCTTGCTGGCGTTGTCGCCGACCAGAGCATCGATTACCCGCTCTTCGGCTTGCAGCTCAGCTTTCGCCTGTACGGATTTACGATGCCGTTCCCGGGTCATGTGAATAGCGGTTTCGACGAGGTCGCGAATGATCTGCTCGACGTCGCGGCCCACGTAACCGACTTCGGTAAACTTAGTCGCTTCAATTTTGATGAACGGAGCCTGAGCGAGCTTCGCCAGGCGTCTCGCGATCTCCGTTTTGCCGACACCGGTCGGGCCGATCATCAGGATGTTTTTCGGCATCACTTCTTCGCGCATGTCGTCATCAAGCTGCTGGCGACGCCAGCGGTTGCGAAGGGCAATGGCAACGGCGCGCTTGGCGTCGTTCTGGCCGACGATATAGCGGTCGAGTTCGGAAACGATCTCCCGGGGGGTGAAACTGGTCATAGGCTCTCTACGGTCACGTTGTCGTTGGTGTAAATACAAATCTCGCCGGCGATGGCCATGGCGCGGCGCGCGATGGCCTCGGCGTCCATGTCGTCGCGGTCGATAAGCGCGCGGGCTGCTGATAGCGCATAATTTCCTCCAGACCCGATGCCGACGACGCCGTCATCGGGCTCCAACACATCACCGTTGCCTGTCAGCACCAACGACACGTCTTTGTCGGCGACGATCATCATGGCTTCGAGGCGACGCAAATACCGGTCGGTGCGCCAATCCTTGGCAAGCTCGACAGCGGCGCGGGTAAGTTGGCCGGGATACTGCTCCAGCTTGGCTTCCAGGCGCTCGAACAGCGTAAACGCATCTGCCGTCGCGCCAGCGAAACCACCGATGACTTCGCCGCCAGCCAGGTGCCGAACTTTCTTCGCACTGCCCTTAATGATCGTATCACCCACGCTGACCTGGCCGTCTCCGGCGACCACGACTTTCCCATCCTTGCGGACTGAAACAATAGTCGTGCCATGCCATTGCGGCGTGCCGTTATTGTGTTCGCTCATGTTGATCTCCAAAGGGCCTCGCGGAACCGCGACTATACCGCAGGATATCGGTTTGGGAAGAGCGCGCCGCAACCCCTAATGATCCGCCGCCTCAAATCTTGGATGCGGGCTGGCGGTTGCGGCGCGTTCCTGGTACAAGATGCGCCGCAAAACCCCGTGTAAAAGTCTAAGACAAGGAGTGCGCCATGCGAACCGGAAAGGTGGAGCGCCGCACCAAGGAAACGCAAATCGCGGTCAGCGTCGATCTTGATGGCGGCGGTGATTACACAGTCAATACAGGCATCGGTTTTCTTGACCACATGCTCGAGCAACTGTCGCGTCACAGCCTGATTGACCTGGATGTCGCAGCCGAGGGGGATTTGCATATCGATTTCCACCACACCACAGAAGACACCGGCATTGCCGTTGGTGAAGCCGTTGCCGAAGCTTTGGGTGAGCGCCGCGGCATCACGCGGTATGGCACCGCGACCATTCCCATGGATGAAACCTGTACCCGCGTGACGCTGGATATTTCAAACCGGCCGTATCTCGTATGGAACGTGGATTTTACCAAGCCGAAACTCGGCGACATGGATACCGAGTTGTTCAAAGAGTGGTTTCAGGCTTTTGCCCAGTCCGCCGGCATCACGTTGCATGTGGAAACCCTCTATGGTGAGAATAATCACCATATTGTTGAATCATGTTTTAAGGCTTTGGCGCGCGCCTTGCGCCAAGCCATCGAAATCGATCCGCGCAAGGCTAACGACGTGCCGTCCACCAAAGGCACGCTCGGCGGCTCGCTTTAAAGCCACGACAGGGTGCCATGCAGGTCTATTCAGTCCATCTTCGCCGACAGGGCCAAGACCTCGATCGAGATATCGTATTGATCAAGGAAGGCATCAACTGGTCGGCGCTGCTGTTCACAAGCGTATGGGCTTTGTGGCACCGTTTGTGGTGGGTTGCTTTCGCCTTGTTCGCGGCGTCGGCGGCCATTGGTGGCGCGCTCGCTGGCTTGGGGGCTGACGAATTTACACTAGCCTTGTTTAATATGGCGGTTGCCATTGTCGCCGCGCTGTTGGCCAACGATCTTCGGCGCGACGCCTTGGCCAACGAAGGATATGAAGACGCCGGCGTGGTTTGTGGCCCGGACACGGACGCAGCGCTCTTCGGTTTCATGCAGGCCAACCCCGGCCTTTTGGAGGACGCATGAGCATCGCCATTATCGATCATGGGTCCGGTAACTTACGATCCGCCGCCAAAGCCTTCGAGCGCACCGTCGCAGAAGCCGGCAAGCCCCAAGAGGTCTTGGTGACGTCGGATCCCGACCGGGTCGCATCTGCCGACCGCATTGTATTACCAGGGGTCGGGGCTTTCGCCGATTGCAGGGCTGGACTTGATGCCCTTGATGGCATGATTGAAGCTCTGGAAGTGGCTGTGCACGAGAAAGGCCGCCCGTTCCTCGGCATTTGTGTCGGCATGCAATTGATGGCCACACGCGGCCTAGAACATGGGGAAACCGCTGGGTTCGGTTGGATCGCCGGCGATGTTGATGCTTTAATTCCCTCAGACAAAACATTAAAGATACCCCATATGGGTTGGAATCAATTAGCTTTTCCAGAAACTCACCACCCAATTTTCGAAGGCCTGCCCGAAGCACCTCATGCATACTTCGTGCATTCCTATGCCATGCGCTGCCAAGACCCAGCCGAGACCTTAGCCAGTGTCGAATACGGGGGCGCGGTGAGCGCGGCTATTGGTCGCGACAACATGATCGGCACCCAATTTCATCCCGAGAAAAGTCAATCTACGGGATTGAAAATCATAGATAATTTTATCCGGTGGTCTCCATGATTGCGCCATCCGCAGTTAAAGAATCGGCAACGATATGATCTTCTATCCGGCGATTGATTTGAAAGACGGCCAGTGCGTGCGATTGCTGCATGGCGAGATGGATAAGGCGACGGTTTTCAACGACGACCCGGCCGCTCAGGCAAAGCGCTTCGAGCAACATGGCAGCCAATGGTTGCACATCGTTGATTTAAATGGCGCTTTTGCCGGACAGCCTGTTAATGGCGCTGCCGTAAATGGCATTTTGGACGCCGTCGATATTCCGGTCCAACTGGGTGGAGGCATTCGTGATATGGCAACCATCGACATGTGGTTAAAGCGCGGTGTGGCGCGGGTGATCTTGGGCACGATCGCCGTGCGCGATCCCGATCTGGTCCGCGCTGCATGTGCGCGCCACCCGGGCCGTATTGCCCTGGGTATCGACGCACGCGACGGCTATGTGGCGGTCGAGGGTTGGGCCGAGACGGCGGAAATCACTGTGTTGGAGATGGCGCGTCAGTTCGAGGATGCTGGCGCGGCGGCGATTATACATACTGATATTGGCCGCGACGGTGCCATGCAGGGACCCAACCTTGAAGCCACGGCAGAGCTCGCGGCAGCGGTAAAAACGCCGGTGATCTTGTCTGGCGGCGTTTCTTCCATGGACGACCTTCGTCGGGTCAAGGCCACGCCCGGCATCGCGCTCGACGGCGTTATCAGCGGGCGCGCGATTTACGATGGCCGTATCGATGTGGCCGAAGCCGTGGCGCTGTTGGCGGAGGCGGCCTGATGCTGAAGGCGCGGGTCATACCCTGCCTCGATGTGGCAGAAGGGCGGGTGGTGAAAGGTGTCAATTTCGTAGATTTGGTCGATGCCGGAGACCCCGTTGAACAAGCCCGGTTGTACGATAAGGCCGGCGCCGATGAACTGTGCTTTCTCGACATCACCGCCAGTCACGAAAACCGCGACACCATTTACGATGTCGTCGGGCGAACGGCCGAGCAGTGTTTCATGCCACTCACGGTCGGGGGTGGCGTGCGCGCCAACGATGATGTCCGCAAGTTATTGCTCGCGGGCGCCGACAAGGTATCCATCAATACGGCCGCCGTTCATAACCCCGAATTCGTTCGTGAAGCCGCGACCAAGTTCGGAAGTCAGTGCATTGTCGTCGCCATCGATGCCAAATCAGTTGCTGACGACAAGTTTGAGATTTTCACCCACGGTGGTCGCAAACCGACAGGCATAGATGCCGTCGAGTGGGCTAAACGCATGGCCGAGTACGGCGCGGGTGAAATCCTTCTCACGTCCATGGACCGCGACGGCACCAAAAAAGGTTTTAACATTCCACTCACGCGCGCCGTTGCCGATGCGGTACCGATCCCGGTTATTGCTTCGGGCGGCGTAGGCACGTTGCAGCATATGGTCGAGGGGATCGTCGATGGGCATGCCACGGCGGTGTTGGCGGCCTCCATTTTCCACTTCGGAACGTATACCATCGGTGAGACCAAAGCCTATATGGCTCAGGCGGGCGTGCCTATCCGGCCGCCCGAACCACAATAATTCCGCATTATTGTTAAAATTACCAAGAGCTCAGCATGACCAAGTCATCAACATCGGCGAAAAAATCGAAAACGGTAAAATCACAAAATCTCACTTCGCTGTCTTCTCGGCATGTGTTGGATACGCTTTATACGACGCTGTTACGCCGACGTGGAGCCGATCCCGAATCGTCCTATACGGCCAAGCTCTACGAAAAAGGCCGAGCGCACATCGCCAAAAAAACTGGCGAGGAAGCTGTCGAGGTTGTAATCGCCTCGTTGGCCGAAGACCGCCGGGCATTGATCGCCGAAAGTGGCGATCTTTTATACCACCTGATGGTGCTCTGGGCTGATGCGGGAGTGAAGCCGAAAGATGTCTGGAAGGAGCTGGACAAGCGGTTCGGGACCTCCGGCATTGATGAAAAGAAGTCCCGCCCGCTTTAGTATCCCTCGCAGACAATGGAGTGACCCTTGCCCTACGACGATCAGAACGTATTTGCCAAAATTCTGCGCGCAGAGATCCCGTGCGACAAGGTCTACGAGGACGATTGGGCACTGGCATTTAAAGACATTTCCCCAAAAGCGCCGACGCACCTGTTGGTTATCCCGAGGGGCGCCTATGTGTCGATGGATGATTTTTCCGCTCATGCCAGCGAGGCCGAGATTGCCGGATTTTTCCGCGCCGTGGGCGCCGTGGCGCGAGACGCGGGCGCAGCGGCCGACGGGTACCGTTTTCTTGCAAACCATGGGCGCGATGCGCACCAAGAGGTGCCGCATTTTCATGTCCATATTTTTGCCGGGCGCGACCTGGGCGGCATGATCCGGCGCGCAAAGGATTAGACGATTCGCCTAATCAATTACGCAATGCCAATTGCGCTTAATTGCCTTTGCGCGTTAATCGATTGAAATAACAACATTTAAAATAGCTCAATTGTGCTAGAATTGCGCAAGGCCTATAATAACGAGCCGCCGTGTATTTATTTCGGCTAGTTAACAAGGGCTGACCACGCGACATGCCGCTGGATTCACAGGACCTCAGATTTTCCCCGCCCGCTGCACCCGAAAGGCCACGGAGCGATACGTCAGGGGTTGTCCGGATCAATCTGGATGCACAATCACAAGACCCATCACCGCCGAGCGAGATTGCCTTCGATCCCGTTGCTGCCGAGGCGGACGCGACCTTTGCCGGTCTTGGCGCTAAGGCGGCCTTGCAAGCGGCCTTGGAGAGCGCCAGATCATCACAATCATCACAATCATTACAATCATTACAGGCGCGCAGCCCGGTGGACCGAGACCCGTCCGCCGATTGGACGCCCGAAATGGTGCGGTCCGGTCAGGCATTACACGCGCTGTTGGGAGTAGACGACCCGCTGTTGTTGGGCGCTGAAGGCACATACGACGATACTGCTATGGACCAGCAACTCCGCGACGCGCTGAGCCAGCTGCCCCATATCGAACTGGCCAGCGGCGAACTTGCTGCCCTGGATGCCTTTGACTTCGCCATGGGGGAGGGGGCGGATGTGGAAGAGGCATTGTCTGCTGCTATTGCGGCGGCGGAAGCATCAGCCGGCCCAGAGTGGGCGGCACCGCCCGATAGCCAATTCCTTTCACCGACGCCAGATCTAACGCCTGAGCTTGAACTTAACCAACGCAGCCCGGAAGCGCCGTTTGAGCTGGCGGTCGCCGAAGGCCCTTCGAGCGCCGGCGGGCAAGCTGCCAACCCGGCCTTTGACGTGCGGATCGATGCGTCATCGGCGTATGAAGGCGGGCTCGACCCAGCGTTCGGAGTGGGCTTCGATTTCGGACCGCAAACCGGCGACGAGGAGCTTCTTCTCGATTTTCAGCGACGTTTGTTCGTGGAGCGCGATTCCGAGCGACGCGACTCTGTTGTCACTGCAACCGCAGCAAGCAGCGCCGATCTTCAGGGCACAAGTGCCGCGGATCTGTTGGCTGGCGGCAGTGGCCAAGATAACATCGGTGCACTTTCCGGCGATGATTATCTATATGGCGACACGCCGACAAACCTCAATACAGCCGTCCACAACGCATCAAGCCCACTCACCAATCCGACATTTTCCGCAACTGGCGCCGCCGACGCGATGTCGGGCGGCGCTGGTGATGACAGCTTATGGGGTGGCGCAGGTGCGGACCGGATGCATGGCGATATCCCCGATACCGGCTCCTCGCTGGCTGATGAATTCGGCTTCGATTTGGGCGCCGCTGGGTTCGGCGATGACGCGCTATGGGGCGGTGAAGGTGCCGACAGTCTATGGGGTGGTGCTGGCAACGATACGCTTTATGGCGAGGCGGGCACCGACAGCTTGTATGGCGGCGACGGCAATGATGTGCTCTACGGTGGCGACGGCGCCGATCGGCTGGAGGGCAACGCCGGCGTTGATACACTCTATGGACAGGCGGGCGCCGACAACCTGTTTGGTTACGCGGGTGACGATGTCGTTGCCGGCGGAGAGGGCGACGATACCTTGGCCGGCGGCGATGGTGCCGATGAATTCCAATTCACGGGCGGCAGCGGCGCCGATGCGCTGGCTCACGCGCAATCCCTGGGCACCGATACCATCAGCGATTACAGCGCTGCCGCAGCCGATACTCTCGGGCTGTCGGATGGAGATTTCGGCTTCGGCACTTCCGGCAACCTTGCGGCGGGCGACACATATTTCGAGTTCGCCCAAACTTCGCTGAGCGCCACCCCGCTGGACGCGGGCGGTGGTGATGCGGGCCCTGCCGTCGTGATTTTCGGCGCAGGCAGTGGCACTGACGGCGTCGATGTTTATTACACCGACGATGCGTCCGCCATGACCAATGCCAACTCTTACCAGATCGCTGACATCATCGGTGTCAACATGACCGACGTTGAGGCCGGCGATTTTTTCTTGCGGAGCTGACTCACCCGACGGCGCGCAGTGGCGACGTATCGCGCACGGGTTCCATCCGGCGGTAAGCCAGCGCCTCGGCAACGTGTGCCCTGGAAACAGTTTCCGATCCGGCTAAATCTGCGATCGTGCGAGCGACGCGCAACACCCGATGGTAGCCGCGCGCCGTGATATGAAACCGTTCGCAGGCCTCGACCAGCAATCGCCGGCCATCCGGGTCCGGGTCGGCAATCTCCGCCAACAGTGCATCGGAAACGCTGGCGTTATTGTGGGCGTTGCTATCCGCACTGTTTGGAGAGGAGCCCTGTTGATCGGAAATGCGCTGGCGCTGCGCCCTCCGGGCATGAGCCACCCGCTCCGCGACGGGGGACGAGGACTCACCCGCTGGCGCGATGCCGAGATCGACGGGAGGCACCGGCGGCACCTCAATGTGCAAATCGAACCGATCCACCAGAGGCCCGGACAATCGGCTTTGATAGCTCTCGGCGCATTTTGGTGCACGCGTGCAGGCCCGCACCGAGTCACCAAAGTGCCCACAGCGGCACGGGTTCATCGCGGCGATCAATTGAACGCGGGCGGGATAAGTGACATGGGCATTGGCCCGCGCGACTGAAACGCGGCCGGTCTCCAGGGGTTGGCGCAACGCCTCCAACGCGCGCCGGTCGAACTCTGGCAGCTCGTCCAGAAACAACACCCCCAGGTGCGCCAATGACATCTCGCCCGGTTTGGCTTTGTGTCCGCCGCCCACCAACGCCGCCATGGAGGCCGAATGATGCGGGTCCCGAAACGGCCGTTTGTCCGTCAGGCGTCCGCCATCTAGGTTGCCGGCCAGGCTTTGGATCATGCTGATTTCCAATATCTCTGAGGGCTCTAATGGCGGCAGCAGGCCCGCCAATCGGGCCGCCAACATCGATTTGCCGGCGCCCGGCGGGCCCGTCATCAACAGGTTGTGGCCGCCGGCGGCAGCAATTTCCAAGGCCCGTTTGGCCGACTCCTGGCCCTTCACATCAACGAGATCAAGGCCGGCTGTGGCCTTATCTCCGCCGTCTTTCAGCGCAGGCTTTAGCGGCGGCGCCAAAATCTGACTCCCCTTGAAGTGGTTAATCACTTGCAAAAGGTTACTTGGCGCCAACACGTCACCGTTGCCGGCCCACGCGGCCTCGCCGCCTTGCGCCGCCGGGCAAATCAAGCCCATCTCCCGGCCTGCGGCATGAATGGCCGCCGGCAATACACCGCTCACTTTTGCCAGCGAGCCGTCCAGCGCCAATTCGCCCAATGCTACATAGCGCGCCATCTCGTCGACCGGCACCACCCCAATAACGGCCAAAAGCCCGAGCGCGATGGGTAGGTCGTAGTGCCCGCCCTCCTTCAACAGATCAGCCGGCGACAGATTGACGACAATGCGTTTCGGCGGCAACGCCAGCCCCAACGCATGCAGTGCTGCGCGCACACGCTCGCGGCTTTCGCCCACCGCCTTGTCGGGCAGCCCGACGATGGTGAACGCCGGCAACCCCGGTGCGGCCTGCACCTGCACGTCGATGTCGACAACGGAGATGCCCTCAAATGCAACGGTGGAAATATGTGCAACCATCAAAACCTCCAGCTCAAGGGCCAGAAGTTTAGCGCGTACAAAAAGTGAATCTACCGACTAAAAGGTGTATTCGTTTAGGGGAGCTTGGCCTCAATGGCATCCCAGATATCGGCCTCAAGGGTGACATCGTTGAAACGGTTGATCTCTTGGATGCCGGTGGGCGAGGTGACGTTGATCTCGGTCATCAGGCCGCCGATGACATCGATGCCGACAAAGATGAGCCCTCGTTTTTTGAGCTCCGGTCCCAGCGCCTCGCAGATCTCGTGCTCGCGCGTCGTGAGTTGCGTCTTCACCGGCTGGCCGCCGACATGCATGTTGGAGCGCGCCTCGCCTTCCGCCGGGACGCGGTTGGTGCCGCCGGCGGGCTCACCGTCGATGAGGATGATGCGCTTGTCGCCCTCGCGCACGGCAGGCAGATATTTCTGAACAATGATGGGCTCGCGGAAGCTCTCGGAGAACATCTCCAACAGCGCATTCAAGTTTTCATCACCGGGCGTGATATGGAATACGCCGGCACCGCCATTACCGTATAACGGCTTCACGATGATATCTTGATGTTCTTCGCGAAACGCCAGGATGTGATCGCGGTCGGACGCAATCAGCGTCGGCGGCATGAACTGCGGAAAGCGCGTGACGAAAATCTTCTCCGGCGCATTGCGCACCTCTCGCGGATCGTTAACCACCAATGTCTCGGGGTGGATGTGCTCGAGCATGTGTGTCGCGGTGATATAGGCCATATCGAAGGGTGGGTCCTGGCGCATCAACACGACGTCGACATCGGCGAGGTCGATCTCGACGGCATCGCCCAAGGAGAAATGATTGCCGACCTCGCGCCGCACCTCCATGGGTTCGGCGGCGGCGATGACGCGGCCATCGCGCATCGCCAGCCGACCGGGTTCGTAATGCAACAACTCGTAGCCGCGCTTTTGTGCTTCAAGGGCGAGAGCGAATGTTGAGTCGCCGGAAATATCGATGTTGGCGACGTGGTCCATTTGAATAGCGACTTTTAGGGTCATGGCTTCTTCCTGGCAGGGTCGGGATTACGAGAGCCGCTGGCGCAGCTCTTGGATGAGGGCGGATGTTTCATAGCGGTCGGGGTCCGGGCCACCATGGCGCAGCGACTCTTCGAGCGATGCGATGGCGGCGGGGACCTCATCCAGGCGCGCCTGCAGCACGCCGTGTTCGCGCCAAAGCTCGGGCCTGTCTGGGGCCACCAACAACATGCGCTCAACCACATCGATGGCGCCTCGCCAATTTTGTTTGGCTGCCAGCCGAACACGAATGTTGCTTTGCAGCCGGAGCAGCACGTCGCGCGCCGATAGGGCCTCGAAATAGCCTGGCTTTAGCTCCGCGTCATCGCCGGCGATGTCTTTCAGGCGGCGGCGGAGCCCGGCTGGATCAACAGCGACGCCGCGTTCGAACGGGTCGATAATCAGGCGCTCGCCTCGAGCCTCCAACCGCACGAGAAAGCGGCCAGGAAATTCGATCCCACAGGCCGCCCAACCCAGCTTTCGGGCCACGTCGATGTAGAGAATGCCAAGTGCTACCGGCAAACCCGAGCGCCGGTCGATGACCCGCATGAGGTCGGCACCGTCCAGCGAATCGAACACCCGCGTCGTGCCCGCATAGCCGAACTGCCGCGCAATAACCTGAGCCAACGCCTCGTGGTGGCGTTCCAACGTTTCGTCGCGGCCGGCGTAATCGCGAACCGCCGAGACAAGGTTCTCGACGTGTCGGGTATAGGGAGCGATGGGTATTTCCGGGCGCCCGGCCCAGGCCAATAGAAGCGCCGCGCCAGCGAGATCTATAGCGCCGTCCGGCTGTTCGCCGAGCGCAGAAAGTGCGTCGATGGCAGCTCGGCCCGCCGTCACTTGGCCGCCTCGCCGCCTTTCTTGACGCGGACATGGGAGATAACCTTGCGCACGTACCCGACACTGCGGGCGTGGGCGACGACCCGGTCGAGCTCTGCCTGGTTTTGCGCAATTCCGATCAGATAAACGATGCCTGCGACGGTTTCCGAAGAATAGTTAATAGCCAGGATATCTTTGTCGAAGGTCATCTTTGATGTCAGCTGCGCGGTGATCCAAGCGTCTTTTGCCGTGTCTGTCAGGCTTTTGGCGCCAATGCCGATTTCGTTCAGCACGGCTTTGACGCCACTAATTTTCCAAGATAGACGCACCGCATCGGCGCGCATTTGCTTAGAATCCACAGCACCGGTCAGCAAGACCCGGCCCTCAAAGACCTCGATACCGATCTTGGTAAAATGCTGCTCGCTTTCCTCAAGCAGGGCTATCCGCAACTGGGCGCCGATTTTAGTATCCCGTGCGATCGTCTTCACGGTCCGCTCTTCAAAGGCAGCGAGGCCCGCGACAGCGCCCGCGCCGACCAATGCACTGGCGCAGCCATTCAGACTGACTGCCGTGCCGGCCAGCATTACAACCATCAAAAGTTTCCGAAACTGAGCGCGAAACATAAAAAGGCCTCCAATTGAGCCGTCGCCGAGGCGCGAATCACCTTATTGTAATGGGTCTGTGCCGTGGCACAAAGGGCAAGTTGTTCAAATCCGTGAGGCTAATCTCCGGGCCGCCAAGCGTCGGCTTGATGGGCTGGAATCCAGGAGCCGCTTACGATAACGGCGTCGAACCGTATCCCCAGATGGGCCAGTCGAGGGTGACGCTGCATAAAAATTTCCGCAGCCCGCTCAATCCGGCGCCGCTGTTTATAGGATATAATTTCACCATCAACGCTCGATGTGCGCGCTTTTACCTCGACAAAACAAACCACAGAGCCCCGGCGCGCAACCAGATCAATCTCGCCTTGTCCGGACCGAAACCGCCGGGCCAAAATCCGATAACCTTTCAAGCGCAACATCCAGGCCGCCAAAGTCTCAGCCCATAGGCCTTGCCGCCAGGCCTTGCGGCGCCGTGAGGTTGCGTGATCAGGCGCCGTCACACGGTGTCTTTCTCGATGGATAAGGCGCGCTGATAAACATCTCGTTTTGGCCAGCCGGTCATGGCCGCAACCTCTGCCGCCGCATCCCGAACGCTGCTATTGACCAAGGCCTCGCGAAGCAGCGCGTCGACCTGTTCGCCAGTTGTCGCCGTTTCATCAGCGCCGGGCGGGCCAATCACCAATGTAATTTCCCCTTTTGGCGGCCCGCTGTCATCGTAATGCTGGGCGAGCTCGCCTAGTGTACCGCGCCGCACCTCTTCAAAACGTTTGGTTAGTTCGCGTGTTACGGCACAAGCGCGCGGGCCCAAAATATCGGCGGCGTCGGCCAGCATTGCCGCCAAGCGCTTCGCCGATTCCATCACCACAAGCGACCCCGGGATGCGACCGATCTCTCCCAACACCTTGCGGCGCTGTGTTTTCTTGGACGGCAAAAACCCTTGAAAGAAAAACCGGTCGGTCGGTAGTCCCGATAATGCCAAGGCAGTGGTCACCGCCGATGCTCCAGGGATGCATGTGAGCGCGATGCCCTCATCTACGCAGGCGTTGATCAATTTAAACCCCGGGTCGGAGATGGTCGGCATGCCCGCGTCGCTAACCAACGCCACGGTTTCGCCATCTTTGAGGCGCTTGATCAACTTCGGTCGCTGCTGTGCGGCATTGTGTTCATGGTAGGACCAAAGCGGGGTTTTCAAGCCGTGCACGGCGAACAACTTTGACGTCACGCGAGTATCCTCGCAGGCTACGATATCGGCAGTGGCCAGCAAGCCCAGCGCGCGGCTCGAGATATCGCCGGCATTGCCGATGGGCGTTGCCACCAGTACAAGCCCGCCGATGATTTCCGACGGTTTACTCGCCCGCTGCCTGCGGTTAGGCTCGGGACCGCCCGCAGGGGAAGGGGTATCAGAAGAAGGATCCGGGATTGCCGATGACACGAATTCTCTCCACCCGTGAATGGATGCCGGTGTTGGCTATCATCATTCTTATCGGTATTGCCGGCTGCCAGCAAATCGGACCCGATGGCGGCTTGCAAGCGCAATCCCGCCCAGTCACGTCAAACACCCAAGGCACTTTAGGCACGCCCCCCTCGCACCAACGCCCCCCTGTCACCGGACCGCAAACCTCACGCGCGCCCGTGCCGCCGGGCCAGGCGGGGGCCTCGCAGCCGGCTTTGTCGCCGGACGCGCAAATTTTCCAACCCGGCGCAACCCCATTACCGGCGCTGGCGCCAGCCCAAGGCGCCGGACAACCGGTCCCGAAACCGGACCTGCCTTCGCTTGCGCATTTGTTGAACCGCGCACCCGAAGCGGTGACTGCGCAGCCACGGCCAGTGGTGCCGCCGCCAGCGACCACGGATACAGTGCGCGTCGGGATGCTGTTGCCGCTGAGTGGTCGCAACGCAAACATCGGCAAGGCGCTTCTCAATGCAGCGCAGCTCGCCGTTTTTGATTTCGCCGACCGGCGTATGGAATTGCTACCGATCGATACTGGCGGCACGCCCGCAGGCGCCCAGGCAGCGGCGGCAACGGCTATTGGAGACGGCGCGCAGATCATTCTGGGGCCATTGCTGGCGGGGTCCGTTCGGGCCATTGCGCCGGCGGCGCGGGCGGCGCATGTGCCGGTGATCGCCTTCTCTTCGGATCGCCGAGTTGGCGGCGGCGGCGTCTACACGATGGGCTTCTTGCCCGAAGATCAGGTGCGGCGCGTTGTATCTTATGCCATTCAACGCGGCATCACGCGATTCGGTGCATTGGCGCCGGATAACGCCTACGGCGCTACGGTGTTTGAGGCTCTGCGAGATGTCGCCCGAAGTCTCGGCGCCGAGGTTGTCGAGGCGCGGTTTTATAACCCCGCCGCTCAGGATTTCACCGATGTGGTCCGTGTCCTTGGCGACTATGACAATCGTCGCGAGGCGTTGTTGGAGCAACGCAAGGAGCTTGAGAAAATCGACGATGAGGTTTCACGCCAGGCACTGAAGCGGCTTGAGAACTTACAAACCATCGGTGACCTGCCGTTCGAAGCGCTGTTGATCGCAGACGGAGGCAAGCGTTTGCAATCGGTGGCGGCATTGCTGCCGTTTTATGATATCGATCCCTCCAAGGTCCGTATGCTTGGCACCGGGCAGTGGGATGTGCCGGGCTTGGGCTCAGAGCCGGCGTTGGCCGGGGGCTGGTACGCCGCGCCCGACCCCGGCGCGCGCCAGGGTTTTTTGAGCCAATATCGCGATACCTATGGCAGTGCGCCGCCGCGCCTTGCCACGTTGGCGTACGATGCCACGGCCCTGGCGGCGGTGTTGGCGCGGGCTGAGGGCGGGCCCGATTTCTCCGATGCGACACTCACGACGATCAGCGGTTTTGACGGCCGCGATGGCATTTTTCGGTTTTTGTCATCTGGTGTCGCCGAGCGTGGGTTGGCGGTGATGCAGCTGCGCCAGCGCGACGCCAGGGTCATCCAAAAGGCGCCTGCGACATTTCAAGCAGCAATTAACTAGTCGTCTGCGAGGTCGAGCTCCAGGTCCGGCGCCAACAATGCCGCCAGCATGGCATTCAGACGCGGCAGTCCTTGTTCCGTCGCAACCAGGTGCCGACCACGTTGTTCCAAAAGGCCACCTGTCAGGCACTGCTCCAGCCGTATGGTGTCGAGCAATCGCTCAAGCGCAATTCCGCACCGCTGCTGTAAGCGGTCAATATCCAGCCCCTCGGCCAGCCGGAGCCCCGTCATCACCATTTCCTCGGCCCGCTCACGCGCATCCAAATCACGGCGCTTGCCTGTAGCGTGGCCGTCAGCCGTCACCGCGGCGAGCCAACGGCCCGGGTCGTGAATTTGGTGGGTCGCAACAAAACCGTCACCGAAAGTCAGCCGCCCATGCGCGCCGGGGCCGATACCAATATAGTCGCCACCGCGCCAGTAGGTTAGGTTGTGGCGGCTTTCTGCGCCGGGCCGGGCATGGTTCGAGACCTCATAGGCCGGCAATCCATGATCGGCCAACAGATCACGGGTGAGTTCGAACAGATCAGCCGCGAGGTCCTCCGGTGCTGCGGGTACGCGCTCACGAAAAAACGCCGTCCCGGGCTCGATGGTCAGTTGATAAACCGAAAGATGTTCACCGCACAGCGCCAGTGCGTCATTTAGCTCGGCGCGCCACGAACCGGGCGTCTGGTCCGGCAAGCCGTAGATCATGTCAAAGGTATAGCGCTCAAAAATCGCCGCTGCATCGGCGAGCGCACGGCGCGCTTCGCCCGCATCGTGACGCCGGCCCAAAAATTTGAGCGAAACATCATCCAGCGATTGCACGCCCAGTGATAATCGATTGACCCCGGCGGTTCGGAAATCCCGAAACTTGCCGATCTCCGCCGAAGACGGGTTGGCCTCCAGGGTGATTTCCGGCGCCTCAGCCCATGACCAATGGTCGTCGACGGCCTCGATAATCGCAGCAACACTACCAGGCGCCATCAGGGACGGTGTGCCGCCACCAAAAAACAGGCTGCTGACCGTGCGCCCTGGCGTTTCAGCGGCGTAATGGGCGAGCTCTGCCAACAGCGCGTCGCGCCAAGCGGCGTGATCGACGGTGCCGGCGACATGGCTATTGAAATCACAGTAGGGACACTTCGATTCGCAAAACGGCCAATGGACGTAGAGGGCCATGGAGGTGTCCAGGGAAGTATCCCGGGAAGTATCAAGGCCCTCGGTCATGGATCGGGTGCGGAGAAGCAGGCAGCGACGAGCTTGCGGAAGGCGTCGGCGCGGTGGCTGATGGCGTGTTTGTCAGACGGCTCGAATTCGCCGAATGTAATATCAAAGCCTTGTGGGATAAACATCGGATCGTAACCGAAACCTTTATTGCCACGCGTTGGCCAGACCAATGTTCCGTGTACGGCGCCCTCAAAGGTCTCAATGTGCAGTGGTGCGGCGTCTGTTGCGGGCCAGCACAGCGATAGCGCGCAAGCGAAATAGGCGGTCGGGTCTGCGCCATCGAGCTCGCGCCAGACTTTTTCCATGGCAAGGCCGAAATCCTTGGTCGGTCCGGCCCAGCGCGCGGAAAAGATGCCCGGCTGGCCGCCGAGCGCCGGCACGACAAGGCCGGAATCGTCCGCCAGTGCGGGCAGACCAGAGCCTTCGGCGGCGGCTCGGGCCTTGATTTCGGCGTTGGCGATAAAAGTGGCGCCGTCCTCGACCGGTTCAGGCAGGCCCAAATCGCCCGCCGAGATAACCGTGGTGCCGAATGGCGCCAAAAGCTCGTCGATCTCGCGAACCTTACCTGGGTTATGGCTGGCGATGACCAGCTTCGGCTCCGTGAATCGTTGCGCCATTAGCTCAATCCATTAGCCTTGTCCGAGGACGCGCCGTTGCACTGCCGTCAGTTCGGCAACACCGGCTTGCGCCAATTTAAGAAGCTCAAGAAACTGCCCTTCACTGAACGGGTCAGCCTCGGCTGTGCCTTGAATCTCAACGATTCCGCCCTTTCCGGTAAGAACAAAGTTGGCATCTGCCTCAGCATTGGAGTCTTCGGCGTAGTCAAGATCGCTCACTGCCATGCCCTTATATAAGCCACACGATATGGCCGCCACCTGATCGATCAACGGAATAGTCTTAATTACCCCTAGCTTTTGACAGCGCTCAAAAGCCCGATGCAGGGCCACGTAGGAGCCGGTGATCGCCGCCGTGCGCGTGCCGCCATCGGCCTGAATGACATCACAGTCGAGCTTGACCTGAATTTCGCCGAGCGCCTCTAAGTCCGTGACCGCGCGCAGGCTGCGCCCGATCAGGCGTTGAATCTCCTGGGTGCGGCCCGATTGCTTGCCGCGTGCGGCCTCTCGGTCGGTGCGGGTATTGGTGGCGCGCGGCAGCATGCCGTACTCCGCCGTCACCCAGCCGCGTCCGGTATCGCGCATCCAAGGGGGCACGCGTTGCTCGACGCTGGCCGTGCACAGCACGTGGGTATCGCCGAATTTCGCTAGGCAGGAGCCTTCGGCGTGTTTCGACACATCGGGTTCGAGTACGATCTCGCGCAATTGGTTGGGTTGCCGAGCAGAAGGCCGCATGGCGTCACCTTTCTTTTGTCACTATGTTCTAAGGAGTGGATCTTTTATCACTATGTTCAAAAGTGCGGGCAAGCTAACGCGGCCTCCCTGGACAGACAAGCGCCACCATATCGTTTGGCAGTGCCGTTGACGCTGGGGAAGCACAAAACTACATTCTGCCCGAATTACGGAATTTGAGCTTCAGCATGATTACCGAACTCAACAAACGTTCACGCGAGATTTTCCGGTTGATCGTCGACGCCTACGTAGAAACCGGCGAACCTATCGGCTCGCGCTCAATCGCACGCCAGCTCGGCCAGAAGCTGTCGCCGGCGACGGTGCGCAATGTCATGGCCGATTTGGAAGAAGCCGGGTTGTTGTATGCGCCACATACGTCGGCGGGGCGGCTGCCGACGGACGCAGGGCTCAGGATGTTCGTCAATGGTTTGCTGGAGGTCGGCAATCTTAGCAGTGCCGAGCGCGACGATATCAAGGGACAGTTCGCCGGTTCCGGCAACAGCATGGAAGGTTTGTTGGAGCAAGCGACCGAGGCGCTGTCGGGCCTG
>JABIPG010000217.1 GCA_018698795.1 Rhodospirillaceae bacterium | reverse complement strand
CGATGTTGCCAACGACCATGTCGGGCAGTGAATCTCCATTCATGTCAGCGAAACATGGGTAAGAGCGAATGCCAACATCCAACATTTCACCTGAAAAGAAACCGCGACTGTGAAGTTCAAAAACAGGATTAGCATCTGAGCCAGTATTCTCATAATAGACGTCAGATATTACAGCATCGGAAGTGTCATATTCGTTCGGATCTAAATTGTTGATTTGATTGGCTCCGATCAGCATGTCGTTATCTCCGTCTTGATCCACATCAAAGAAATAAGGGTAAGGTTGATTGTTCAGCTTGACCTGCACATCGTTACTTGGAAAGGTATTGTCATTCTGTGATTGATCAATTATTCCTTCCGGAGAAGAACCAGCATTGTACATGCCAAAAAGCTCATCATGGTGATCATAGGTTACCAATAAATCTAGGGCTCCGTCTCCATCTAAATCGTGTAGATTCTGTGTCATTGTTATGTCTAAATCTCTCTGTTCGTCAAAGATGTTGCAAGTAGTGTCACAGCTAAACTCGCGCCAGTTATGTATTGGATGGGATCCGCCCGAAACTCGAATTTCGCCCCAGCAGCTATTTTCTAATTTGAACTCGAGACTATCGGAATTACCATACTCCTCTACAGATTGATTTGTAAAGGTTGAAAAGGAACAGATGTCTGAATAATTTACAGGGAAAAACATGAGATCCAAATCGCCATCGCCATCTAGGTCTTTAACAACTGGTAGCGTGTTTCTTGCAAAGCGCACAGCAAGATTATTATTACCTTTTCTAAAGGTGACTTGTTGAATTTCTATTTCATATGAAGGGACGTTACCACCAATGTTTCGATGGTGCGAAAACGTCGCGAGGGTATTTCCAACGATCAAGCCGTCGTGCCGGCCATCGATGCCGTAGCCGCGCGTGACACGGAAGGCGAAATCGGAATTGGCCGGCAAGCTTTCAAGCGAGGCATAGTGAAACTCGTGCGCGGCGATATCGTCGACAGCAGAGGCCGGCCACGGAGACAAATCTGTCGGCTGCAACCTTACATAGCCGCGTCCAACCGGTGTCTTGTGCATGACAGCATCACCGGGGATGGCGCCGACCATCTCGTGGCGCTCGCCCTGCCATGTCAGCGAGCGCGACAAATACATCAGCCCACCACATTCCGCATAAGTCGGCAGCCCACCTGTGAGTCGATGGCGGATATCGGCGCGGAGTTGGGTATTGCCAGCCAACCGAGCAGCCTGAGTTTCGGGAAACCCACCGCCGATGAAAAGCCCGTCGCAATCAGGCAAACTGGCATCATGCAACGTGTCGAAAGGTACAATCTCCGCACCGGCGCGGCGCATGGCCTCCAGGTCGTCGGGATAGTAAAATCCGAATGCCGCGTCGCGGGCTACGGCGATGCGGATATCGGTCGCAGGCAATGCCGCTTGCGGTCGAGATGGTTTTGATGGCTCATCGGCCATGCACGCGATAACGCCGAGCCCGCCGACATCAACACCTTGCTCGATCGCCACACGCGCGTGTTCGATCAAGGATGCGGCTTCACTGGCCTCGTTGGCCGGTACCAGCCCCAAATGGCGCTCGGCGATTTCCATTTCCGGGTGGCGACCGACAGCACCGATTACCGGCACGTCGGTATAGTGCTCCAATGCCGCACGCAATTTGCTTTCATGCCGCGGGCCGCCGACTTGATTTAGGATGACACCGGCGATGCTCACATCGGCATCGAAGCCCGTATACCCCTGAATCACCGGCGCGATGCCGCGGGTCATGCCGCGGGTATCAATGACCAACACCACCGGCACGCCCAATAACTTGGCCAGTTGGGCGTTGCTGTCTTTACCCGCCAGATCAACACCATCGAACAGGCCTTTGTTGCCTTCGACCAAGCTCATATCGGCTGTTTCACCGTAATCGCGGTAAAAATCCGCGATATCCGCCGGCTTCATGGTATGGAAATCAAGGTTGCGGCAAGGTTGGCCGCTGGCCAATGCCAACCACATGGGATCGATGTAGTCTGGGCCTTTCTTGAAGCTTTGGACCGAAAGACCACGCGCCGTCAGTGCCGCTGCCACGCCTAGCGAGATCGTCGTCTTGCCGGACGACTTATGCAGCGCCGAGATAAGGACGCCGTTCATGCGCTAGGCTGCCAGTTTTTCCCGGTTGCGTTCGGCCCATAGCGCCTCGGCCTGGGCCTGAGCATCCGCAGGGTCCGTGGCACGGCCCATAAGATGCAACGCCAGCGCCAAAGTGCCGGTAACGGCGGCGATGGCATAGGCATCGCTCTCATCGCCCTTCCAGACATCAACCAGACGATCAATCTCCATCTCATCGTCTTTGGGTTGTTGCGGTTCGGGCAACAGGGCCGGCCACTCAAACGTACCCATTTCGCCATTCTCAACCGTCCAAACATCCAACGGTTTGGAGGGCCGGCGTTCAATTTCTCCGCCCTCACCCCGGAACACGGCCATGCGTTCATAACCCAGCAATTGCGCAGCACCTTGATGGATGGCGTTGTAGCCGGGATGGAAAATACCCTGCAGCACATTGGGCGCGCCAAACGGATTGAGCATGCGCGAGATCGTATGCACCGGCGAGCGCAGCCCCAGGATCGGACGCAGTTCGATGATTTCGTGCATCTTGGCGCTGACCACCGAAAGCGGCAGGTAGGCAAAGTTTGCAGTTTTGATCTGCTGGGCGGCTTCGGCAAAATCACTGGCGACCGGCAGGCTCAGGGCCTCGAGTGTTTCGCGCGTATAGAGCCGGCCCGGCGTGTGGCCTTCCGCGCCATGCATGAAAATCTTCACGCCTTGCTGCGCCAGCGCCAGCGCGGCAAGCAAAAACCACGGCAACTGCCGGCGCTTGCCGGCGTAAGACGACCAGTCGAGATCGACCTTCGGCGCATCGGCCGGGATATCAAACCCTTTGCGCGCGGCCTTGACGAAACCCGCCACTTCTTCCGGTGTTTCTTCCTTAACCCGGAGCAGCATCAGGAAGGCGCCCAATTGTTCGGGGCGCACCTCGCCGGCCAAGATCATGTCCATGGCGGCTTCGGCCTCATCCATAGTCAGTGAACGACCGACGTTTTTACCACGCCCGATGATGCGCACATATTGCGCGAACGGATGCTCTTCGCGATCCATCAGAAATATCCTCCTGTCAGGAGTGGTGCGGGTCGACCTCTTCGTCGGCGAGGCTGACCGGCATGAAATCCAGAACCTTGGTGCCAACAAGCACGATCAGGCCGGCGATGGCAATACCGCCGATGCCGAGCCCAATTTCCGGTAAGCTGGCGTGATAATCAGCCACCACACCGTCGTAGAACGAACTGGAGACTTCCCAGCCCGGGAACAGCACCAACGGATAGCTCTGCCCGCCGACAATGATCACATACACTTGCGCTAAACCGCCCAAGATCACCAGCACGGATGCCACGGATACCCGGCCACGCCCCAGTTTGCCGCTCCCCAATGGGAACAACAGCACCAGCGGGATCAAGCCACCGATGATCACCTGACCGACCCAGAACAGCGTGGTAATGGCGCCGCCGTCGAGCAAAATAAAGCGCTCAACACCGTGGTGCTCGGGCGCATAGAGGTTGGTGGCGTGTTGGACGAAAGTGAAATACATGACGGCGGCAACGAACAGCCCCAGTAACTTGCCCATGCGGTTGACGATATAGTCCCCGACGGGGCGGCCATCACCCTCATACAGACCCAACATCAACAGAAAAAAGATGGCGAGCCCAAACGCGAAAGACATGGCAATAAACATCGGCGCCATGACCGCCGCATCATAAGCTTGACGCGCCATCAGGAAGCCGAAAATCAATCCCGTGCCCGTTGTCAGCGCCAACCGCCACAAGAACGCAACCACTCCGGCCGCCTTGGTATAGCCGTTCATGCGCCGCTCCATCATCGTCCAGAGATAAGCGGCAGTAATGACCAACAAACCGGTATAGAGAAAAATGTTCCACGCGAAGATCGATTTGAAATTGTAGCTCGTCATGGCGACGATGAGGCGATCAGGGCGGCCGAGATCAAGCACCAATACCGCAAGCCCGCCCATCAACAGCGCCATGGCCACCAAGCCCGATAGCCTGGCCAGCGGTTTGTAGGCCGCCCGCCCAAACACGGAGCCCATGGACGCCACATTGAGCGCACCCGAAGCCGCGACGATCAGGAACACCGCGAACACATGCGGCATACCCCACACGACCTGATTATCCATGCCGGTGACGACATGGCCGTTGTGCTCCATGTACCAAGCCGAGCCCAATCCCATCAGTACGAAAAGACCGGCAAAAAAGAACGCGCCGACCAGCGGCTTGCTGTCGAGGCTGAACGGGCGATAGCGTAATGTCTTCATCAGAGTCCCCGATACCTAATACCCGGATCGACGCCGAGATCTCTGCGAATAGCCGTGCCGCCATACTGGGCCAACTGTTTCGAGATATCGCTGTTCGGGTCGTTCATATCTCCAAACACGAATGCGCCTCCACCGTCTTTTCCACAGGCTTCGACGCAGGCAGGTTGCTTGCCGGCATCGATGCGGTGCACACACATAGTGCAGCTTTCAACGGTGCCCTTGCCGCGCGGTGCATGTGATTTCTGGCCTTCAACGTCCTCATGCACGAACGATCGCGCCTTATAGGGACACGCCATCATGCAATAGCGGCAGCCGATGCAGATGTGTTTATCCACCAGCACAATGCCGTCGGCGCGTTTGAACGATGCACCCGTGGGGCACACATAAACGCAAGGTGGCTCGGCGCAATGCTGGCACATCATCGGCAGCGATTTTTGATGTCCGCTGGTTTTTTGTTTGAGCGTCACTTTCCGGATCCACTGCGCATCGGTGCGCGGTTTATCAGTTCCCGGTTTCCCATTGGCCCAACCGTTCTCATTCGAGCACGCCGTCACGCAGGCCTGGCAATCATCCTGGCATTTGTTGATATCGATCAGCATGCCCCAGCGAACGGCACCCGAAATGCCGGCAGCTTCGGCGAATTTGTAGAGCGTCACGCCTGGCGCGAGGGCCAAGGCGCCCGCTGCCGCGAGGCCCTTCAAAAAGCCGCGCCGTCCACGCGCAGGCGCGCTTTCACATGCAGGGACGTTTTGATTCTCACTCATGGCTTAGAACTCTCCGGCGCCGAATTGTGGCAACTGAAGCAGTCGATCGATACCGCTGCGTAGTCATGACAGGCTCGGCAAAAATGCTTCGGGTCTTTATAGGTCACCGGCTTGGCGGCCTGATCTTTGACCGCGTGGCAGGTCAGGCATTCTGTCAGCGCCGTCTGTTTTGGGCGGACGCCTTGATGCACGGTTTCGTCGCGCTGATGCAACAACAATTCCATGTGATTGGTGCGCATGAAGGCCGTGTCGCGCACGCAGGCCTCACCATCACCCTTTGGCACGCTGGGAAATGGTACTTTCCAATCAGCCGCACTGGCACTGCCCGCACTCAACAGCAGCAATACCATCAGCAATTTGCCGATCTTCGTCATATTCGGGTCAAGCTCCCAATCCCATTTGGATGTAACCAGAAGGACAAACGTCGGCGCAGATATAACAGCCAACGCATTTCGAGTACTCCGTTTCCACGTAACGACCCGCAACGCGACGCGACTTGTCGACCCGCTGAATGGCGTCCTGTGGGCAATAGATCAGACAATTGTCACACTCCATGCAGAGCCCGCAGGTCATGCAGCGCTCGGCTTCGGCGATAGCATCTTCTTCGATAAATCCGGTGAAGCGTTCATCGAAATTGCCGAGCACGTTGCCGGCGGAGATATCGACTTCGTCACGGTGCAGCCGGGGCGTGCCGGAAAAATAACCGAGGAACTGCTTGGCACTCGGGATGATCTCGGCAAACGACCGGTCCTCAAAATTGTGGACGGCGAAATTGCCGCTGTCGGTCCCGCGCACCGGCTCGGGTTCGGCTTGCTCGGGTTCCAGTTCATGGTCGCGTAGTGCTGCCAGCAAATTGAACCGGAAACCATCGACCTTGGGCCGGTCCTTCAGATCGCGGTTGTCCAGATAAGCATCGATGCTGTTGACCGCGAAGGATGCATGACCAATGGCTGTCGTCAGCAGGTGCGGCTTGATGATGTCGCCGCCGACGAAATGTCCACCGTGGTCCGGTATACGGTAGTGGCTGTCGGCGTTCATCAGCCCCCAGCCGTTATCAAAGCTCTCAAACCCGGTGAAATCCCCGGCCTGCCCGGTGGCACCGACGATTAGTTCACACTCGATATCGAAGGCGGCGTCCTCGTCGGCGACCATTTCGCCCGAACTCCAATCGGCAGGCACAACGCGAAGCGCCTTGGCGCGGCCATCGGCATCAAGAATCACTTCCTTCGGCGCCAGACTTTCATGAATTTCCACACCTTCAGCGACGACCGCCTGCAGTTCGTGTTCGGTAGCCGGCGCCCTTGAAATCGGGCGCCGATAGACAATCCAGACATCCGCACCCTGGCGCTTGGCAGCCTGCGCAACATCGTGCACGGTCTGACCCATGATGACGTTCTCTGGCAGCTTAGTGCCGTCATCAGCATCGACATTGCCAATGCGCCGCGCCACGGCGGCGACATCCATGGCCGTATCACCGGCGCCGACAACCAGCACCCGGCCGGTCAGATGCTGCAGGCGGCCTTCGTTGAAAGCACGCAAGAAGACAATGCCGTCTACACAATTCGGCGCCTCGGCGCCGGGGATCGGCAACGGCTTGCCACTTTGCGCGCCGATCGCCCAGAAGACGGCGTCGAAGTCTTGTTCCAACTGCGCAACGGAAACATCGACCCCGACCTGCGTCTCAAGGCGCACATCGACGCCCATGTCGATGATGCGCTGGATTTCTCCTTCCAACACGTCGCGGGGCGTGCGGTAGCCGGGAATACCGAACACCATCATGCCGCCGAGCGCCGAGTAGGAATCGAAAATCGTGCAGGCGTGGCCCTTCTTGCGCAGGAAATAGGCTGCCGCCAACCCACCCGGTCCACCGCCGACGACTGCAACTTTCTTGCCGGTCTCGGTTTCTGGTTTTTCGAAAGCAAGACTGTTCTGTAGCGCCCAGTCACCGACATATTGTTCGATGGAATTGATGCCGACGAACTCTTCGACGTCGTTGCGGTTGCAGCCGTCCTGGCACGGAGCGGGACAAACCCGGCCCATGACCGACGGAAACGGGTTGGCCTCGGTCATGCGCTCAAACGCATACTGTTGCCAAGGCTTGTCACCGAGCGGTTTATCCATACCGCGTACGATACTGAGCCAACCCCGGATATCGTGACCGGACGGACAACTGCCCTGGCACGG
>JABIPG010000215.1 GCA_018698795.1 Rhodospirillaceae bacterium | reverse complement strand
TGCCGCGCTTTTCAAAATCTTCGTCGTAGCGCCCCGGGCCGTAGGAGCGCGACACGATGATATTAAGCTCCTTGCGCATGAAGTCGGCGTATGGAAAATCGGTGCCGGTCATGCCAACCATGACAACGCGAGCACGATCGCGGGCAATGGCGGCGGCGGTCTCAAAGGGTTCGTTGGAGGATGTGGCGGCGGCGATGATGATGGCGTCACAGCCGCGCCCTTCAGTCATTTCATGCACAGTTCCGGCCACATGGCCATCGGTTAGATCAAGCGCTTGTTCGGCGCCCAGCGTTTTTGCCAGTTCAAGTCGTTCAGGGTTGTAGTCCAGGGCGATGACGCGTGTGCCCGATAGGGCCAGGAATTGCGCCGCCAATTGGCCGACCAATCCACAACCGATCACCCCGACCACGTCGCCCAGTCCGATCTCGGCATTGCGCACCGCATGCATGGCGATGGCGCCGAGCGTGCCGAAGGCGGCGTCTTCATTGCTGACGCCGTCGGGAATGGCGGCGACCAGATTGCGCGGCACCACATTGAACTCGGCGTGATTGGCCTGTCCGGCGCCGGCCATGGCGACGCGTTCGCCAACCCGGAAATCACCCTCCAGTCCTGCACCAACAGCGCGCACGACGCCGGCGGCTGAATAGCCCAGTGGCAAGGGTTCATCCAATCGCGCCATCACGGTTTCAAAAGTTGCCTTGAGGCCGTCGCGTTTAACTTTGTCGACAACTTGCTTAACCAGGTCCGGTCGCGCACGGGCCTTGCCCGCCAAACTCTTTTTGGCGAAATCGATGACCATGCGCTCGGTGCCGGCGGAAATCAGCGAAGCGCGCGTCTCCACCAAAAGACACCCAGCCTTGACCTGGGGCGCCGGTACTTGCTTGAGCGCCAGCTTGCCGCTTTTGCGACTCTGGATAACTTGTTTCATGTGGCTTTTTAACCCCATTTCACCGGTTGATGCAAAGACCTGATTCCATTGAAAAAACTTTGTTCACGGGCAAGAGCACGCTATGAAGCTTGCATGTGTGGGATTGCCGCCCTTTTTGCCTACCATTCTGACGCGCCTGCGGTGCGCTCGGATGAGCTGTTGGCGATCAACAATGCGATGCTTCGGCGCGGCCCCGATGGCGGGGATCATTGGGTCGATAACGCCAGCCGTATCGGCTTGGCGCACCGCCGCTTAGCGATCATCGACCTCTCAGCTGATGCCGCACAGCCGATGGTGATTGATGCTTTGGATGGCGCCAAAGCGCGCTACCACATCACCTACAACGGCGAGATCTATAATTTTCGGGCGCTACGCTCTGAACTTGAGAGCGCCGGTGTCAACTTCACAACTCAGTCCGATACAGAGGTGTTGCTACGGCTTTACGAACGCTTTGGCGCCGCCATGGTCGAGCGGCTGCGCGGTATGTTCGCCCTGGCCATTTGGGATGCGCGTGCCGAGACGCTGTTTCTGGCGCGCGATGCGTTTGGCATCAAGCCGCTGTATTTGGCTGATGATGGCCGTACGTTGCGGGTCGCATCGCAGGTCAAGGCGCTGCTGGCTGGCGGCCATGCAGGCCAAGTCGGGCCGGATCCGGCAGGCCATACAGGGTTTTTCTTGTTCGGTAGCGTCCCCGACCCGCACACACTGTATGCAGATATCAAGGCGCTGCCCGCCGGCACCACGTTGAGCATCAACAAAGGCGGCGCGCGGCAAGAGACGCATTTTTTCGACGTTCGCCAATCCCTGATTGAAGCCTCAAAGGGTGAAAACGATGACCTGCGCGAACTTCTTCTCGACAGCGTTCGCCATCACTTCGTCGCCGATGTACCGGTGGGCTTGTTCCTTTCCGCCGGTCTCGATTCAACGACGCTGACCGGGCTGGCGGCGGAGAGCCAGGCTGGCGACATCCGCACCTTTACGTTGGGCTTCGAGGAATTTAAAAACACGCCCAAGGACGAAGTGCCGCTGGCTGAGGCCGTGGCGGCGCACTATGGCACGACGCATTTGACCGAGCGCATTGCCAGGCGGCATTTTGATGACGCGTTGCCGGATATATTACACGCCATGGACCAACCCAGCGTCGATGGCGTGAACAGTTATTTCGTTGCCCGCGTGGCGGCCAACGGCGGCTTGAAGGTGGCGCTGTCGGGGCTCGGAGGTGACGAATTGTTTGGCGGCTATGACACTTTTACCCAAGTGCCGCGCCTGGCCGGGACGCTGGGGGCCGTGCCGGGCATTGGGTGTCTGGGCAAGGCGGTACGGGTCGTTGCCGGGCCGTTGATTGCACGCATGATGTCGCCTAAATACGCCGGCTTGCTGGAGCTGGGCGGCACCTATGGCGGTGCTTATTTACTGCGTCGCGGGCTGTTTATGCCGTGGGAGCTGCCGCACCTGATGGACCCCGACATGGCGCGCGAAGGCTGGCAAACGTTGCAGCCGATGATCCGTCTGAATGCCGAGGCGGCAGGGATTGCCGCGCCGCAAAATAAAATCCGCGCTTTGGAAATGGCTTGGTATATGCGCAACCAATTGCTGCGTGACGCCGACTGGGCCGGCATGGCGCACTCGCTGGAAATCCGCGTGCCGTTGGTTGACCCGGTGCTGTTCTCGGCGCTGGCGTCAAGCTTGGGCGGGGCCACTTCGCCGACCAAACGAGACATGGCATTAACGCCGGCCAAACCGCTCCCCGACGCCGTGCTCAATCGCCTAAAAACCGGCTTTTTCGTGCCGGTGGAGCGCTGGGCTCAAGAGGGTGCGCACGGTTTGCGCGGCTGGGCCGGCAAGGTGCATGCCGCACAAATCGGGTGAGGAACAATGACTGAGAAAAAAACCGACAGCGTGCGGCTGCAAAATATCGTGCAAGGGTTCGGGCAATCCGCCGCGCTGATGTCGGCTGTCGAGCTGGGTGTTTTTACCGCCATCGACGCAGGCGCCGATACCGTCCCGGACATCGCCCAGGCGGTGGACATTCATCCCGTTAACGCCGAGCGGTTGTTGACCATGCTGGCCGCCATGCAGCTGTTGCACATCAAACAGGGCCGCTTCACAAACGCCGATGACGTGGCGCGCTTTTTGGTTGAGGGTAGCCCACGCTATGCCGGGCCGTGGATGCTGTTCAACAAACCGCAATGGAACGATTGGGGTCGCTTGACCCAACACTTGCGCGCCAAAGAACTTAAAGTATTAGGCCCGATTGGTGATTTCACTGTGGACGACGCGCGCGCCTATCACCAAGCCACGTATTCCATCGGCATGGGGGCGGGGCGGCGGTTCGTCCGTCAGGTTGATCTGACGGGGCGCAAGAAAATCCTCGATCTCGGTGGCGGCTCCGGCGCGTACTGCATCAACGCCGCCAAGATGTATCCTGAGATCATCGCCGTGGTTTTTGATTTGCCCGTGGTCGCCGAAGTGGCGCGCGAATTCATTGCCGAGAATGGCGTCGGTGACCGCGTGACGGCGATGGGCGGTGATTTTACCAAGGACGATTTTCCGAGCGGCGCCGACGTTGTAATTATGGCCTCGAACCTGCCCATGTATGGCCCCCAGATGATCGGGCAAATCGTCCAAAAAGCTTTTGATGCACTTGATCCCGGCGGCGAAATGCATTTGATCGGTGAAACTTTATTTGACGACCGCGTCGGCCCCATCGGCCCTGCCTATTGGGGTCTCGGTCAGGCGATCGGCGAGACGCTGGGTGTCGCCCATTCCGAAGCGGACTGCATCGAATACTTTACTGCTGCCGGGTTCACGGATGTTGTCGCCGTGCCGTTCATCGAAGGTGCGTTGTCGCGGATTTACGGCATAAAACCGAAAGCCTGATTTATATCAAACCCGTTCATTGCGTTGTCCGCTATGAAAGCAGGCTTAACAGCTTTCATGAAGGAACTGCGTCATGCGGTTAAACGAAGCCCAAATTGAAGAATTCACGAGCAAGGGGTTTATCGTCGTCAAAGGGATGTTTGACGGCGACGCCATGACCAAAGTATCGACCTGGGCCGATGAGCTTCAGGAGAAGCAACCCATTAAGGGCGGTGAGGCCAAGTATTACGAACAAAGCGTCCTCACCGGTGAGGATGTTTTGGTGCGTATCGAGAACGTTGTCGGTGAAGAGATCAATCCGGCAATGACGTCGTTGTTGGTTTCACCTGAAGTGACCGACTGCTTGAGCCAGTTGCTGGGGGAAGCGCCGGTGCTGTTCAAGGAAAAAATCAACTACAAACTGCCCGGCTGCCGCGCCGATAAACTGCACCAGGATCAGGCCGCCGGCTGGAACGTTTATACGGATTTCTTCATCACCATGGCCATCGCCATCGATGCCAACCGATTTGACAACGCCGCCCTGAGCTTTATGAGCTCGGGCAATTATCCGCACGATGATCTGATGACCGAGGAATGGCAGCCGATCACCAAAGACGACCCGCCGTACCAGCCGGTGGATGAGTTCTCACTGCTCGAAGCCGATCCGGGGGATGTAATCTTTTTCGATTCCTACGTGCCGCACGGCTCGCCACCGAACACTTCCGATCAATCCCGGCGCAACATCTTCCTGACGTTTAACCGAGCTTCAGCCGGCGACATGCGCGCCAAATACTACGCCGACAAATGGGCCAGCTACGCGCCGAATAAAGCCGGCGAAGGACGCAAAGCGGCAGCGTTTCGGGTGTAGAGCGGGCATCTTTCCGGTCAAGAAAATCCCAACCGGCGGGCATCATCAATACGTGCTCTAAATTGGGTGAAAAAATCGATTTAAAGAACTCAATACTTTGTGGTTACAAGACGGTAGCCAAAATCATACTCATCAAGATCGAGCAGTTCAGAATATCGCTGCGCCCATGCACCGGAGTTCAAATCGCGCGCAAGCTTTTTCAACGGTGTAGAAACGTTGTCCACGGCCCAGAAGCAAGAATGGGCGGTCCGGATTTTAGGATCGAGATATGCCGCAGGCCGTCGCCAATAGGCACCCAAGAAACCGTCGGTACAGTCATGAGGTATCGGAACGGGCGTAATCTCCACCGGCCCAAGCCACTCTTCATAATCTGTCATGCTTGGCATTTGCGCCTCGTCCAACTTCACAAGTTCTGGAATATAGTCGGCAAGCCAGTACCCCCGATGCAAAGGGTCGAACGTTAATATTACGACTCGGCCCCGCGTCACACGACGCATCTCTTTGAGGCCTTTCTCTTTGTCGGCCCAATGATGAACTGTCAGGATCGCCATCGACGCATCAAAGGAATTGTCGTCGAAGGGCAAGTTCTCGGCGTAACCCTGTATAACCGGAGCTGCCAACGCACTGCGCTGTCGGATCATTTCGATTGAAGGCTCGACGGCTGTGACTATTCTGTCGGTGGGCTCGTACGATCCTGTTCCTGCGCCAACATTCAAAACAGTTTTGGCAGTTCCCAGCGCCCTTCCGATCACCATCTCAATCCGGGAGTCAGGTTTCCTGAGATCAGAATAATTGACACCGATCGTATCGTAGGAAGTGCGCATAGCGCCGCGTAACATATGACGGTAGATTTGTCACGAA
Organism: Rhodospirillaceae bacterium; assembly: GCA_018698795.1. Taxonomy (GTDB): domain Bacteria; phylum Pseudomonadota; class Alphaproteobacteria; order Rhodospirillales; family Casp-alpha2; genus TMED8. The sequence goes on along the minus strand of JABIPG010000215.1, from coordinate 4,434 downwards.
ATGGCCGCACTGGGTTTAATCAGTTCACGCTTCTTTTGAAAAAACCACTCCGTATAACATCAACATGCGAAAGGCGAGAACGGCCTCCGATCCGAGGGCATAAATAAATACCCTTATAATATGAATTTAGGTGAGGTGGTTGAGTCAACGAAGCGCCCTCACCATGAATACAACACGCCCTCCGGCACAAAGGCTTTGAAGGCGAAAGCGAAGGTGACGTCGTGCACGGCATCGACCCAGTCGTCGAGTTCAGCATCAAAACGGCGCACCACGACGTTGCCGACATCGCGACCGAAACTGATCCACTTGGTGTCGTGGATGGAATTTTGCCCCGGCTCGACGCTGATATAGAGACCATCGCGCTCAATGTCGCCTTTTTCTCGCAATCGTTTGATCGTCCAGGCCTCGCCGCCAACCACCACCACCCTGTCGAAGGGTTTGACCTCGACGGGTAAATCGTAGTCACCCAACCCCTCACCACTCGACGTATCCATGCGCACGAAGGGCGTGGTCCCATAAGGCCTGGCAGCAGGGTTGTTCGGCACCAGCACCTGGCCATCGGGGTGGCGCTCGCGGAATTTCGCCAGGGATTCGACCCGGCTCGGCAACGCCTCGAGTCTCTCACCGGCGCGCGTACCGATAACCGCCTGGCCGGTGAATTGCTGCCACCAGGACTCGGTACCGTGGTCGTACATCAGCATATCGAAATGCCGCAGTCTGCCGGTATTGCCGAACACTACTGTTTTGCCGCCGATATTGCGTTTGAACACCACGCCGGAGTTACACAACGGGCAATAGGTGACCGCCACGGGCGTGTTATCAATTTCGTCGTTGACGATTTCGTGCCACAGCAGCACCCGCAGCGGATAGGCGTGGGCTTCAAAATTAATCGACAGGCTGATCACCGGCTCTAAGTCGCCCAGGCCTGTAATCTCAGCCACGGGAACAAACTTAGGTTTGAGAATCGGCGGAATGGAATCGCGCGTCGCACCATCGGCACGAATTTCGGAGAGATTAATCGTACGTTTGGTAAAGTCGGTTTTCGGGAACTCCCGTGCCCAATGCTGGACGTTCTCAGGGCCCGCCTGAACCGTGCTGATGACGGCCATTACGGCCAAGCTTGCCAGGAAAAGCATAAGCTTCACCCGGTGAGCTGTTCGATGGATCAGGAAAGCGGTTCTTGCGTGACGCATGCCGGGGATGGTACCCAAACTGGGTAACAGGCACAAACTGCCAATGCTCAACACTTACGTATATCTCGCGCGCATAATTATGGTGAAATTCATGGCCGAAAAATCCAAGTCCAAAATGAATGAAGACGAACTCAACCGCCGCCACGCCGAGAAGATGGCTAAGAAAAAAGCGGCGCGTGACAAAATCATCGCCACCAAAACCATCGAGAAGGGTTTGCTCATCGTTCATACCGGTAAGGGCAAGGGCAAGTCCACGGCGGCCATGGGCTTGGCGGTGCGCGCCATCGGCAACGGTATGCGGGTCGGCATCGTGCAGTTTGTCAAAGGTGTTTGGGAAACCGGCGAGCGTGTCGTCCTGGAAGCCTTCCCCGATCAGATCTCCATTAAGGCCATGGGTGAGGGTTTCAGTTGGGATACCCAGGACCGGGCGCGCGATATCGCCGCCGCTGAACAGGCTTGGGCGACATCGAAAGAGATGATGGCCAGCGGAGAATTTGATATGGTGGTCCTGGATGAACTGAACATTCCGTTGCGTTATGATAATCTGGATATCGCCGACGTTGTTGAGACGCTTAAAAACAAGCCGGAGATGCTGCACGTCGTGGTCACCGGTCGCAACGCCAAGGATGAATTGATTGACGCCGCCGATCTGGTGACGGAGATGACCATGGTCAAGCATCCGTTCCGGGCCGGCGTCAAAGCACAAAAAGGGATTGAATTTTGATGTTTCAACGCTTTTTCCCGATGCTGGCTGTGGTGCTGCTCGCAGGCTGCGCGACACCCACAACAGCGCCGCTCGACACCGCTAAAAGCTTGGTTGTTGATGCCGTCGAAACCCTGGCAGATTTTCGCAGCCATAAGAATTTGAAAGAATATGTCACCCACCTTGATGACGCAGCGGGCGTGGTGATCCTGCCCGACGTGGTCAAGGCGGGCTGGTTTTTAGGTGCTGAGGCCGGCAATGGCGTGTTGCTGGCCAAGCAAGCCGGCGGCGGCTGGTCCGACCCGACTTTCCACACCCTGGCGGCAGCCAGCTTCGGATTGCAGATCGGCATACAAGACACTTCCATTTTGTTGATCATCCGTAATGAAAAGGCGCTCAATTCAATCTTGAAGCATCAAGGCAAGTTGGGCGCCGATATCGGTGCGACCATGGTCTATGCGGGTGTCGGCATGGAAGCCGCCACCACGTCGAATTTGGGGGCTGACATTTTGGCCTTCGCCGCACCCGTTCTGGGCGCCTATATCGGCAGTTCGCTGGAGGGCTCCGTGCTGGCGGTGCGCCGTGATCTGAACGAGGCCGTTTACGGCACGGGTGCGACGGCGGATGCCATCCTCGCCGGCAAATTTAAAACCACCATCGCAAAACCCTTGCAGGATGCCCTCGGACGCTAATCGCCCGTTCTCGGCTCTGATGGTTCAGGGCACGGGGTCGGACGTCGGTAAGTCTCTGCTGGTCGCCGGGCTGTGCAGATTGATGGTGAAACGTGGCGTCGGCGTGGCGCCGTTCAAACCGCAGAATATGTCAAATAATGCCGCCGTCACCCCTGATGGAGGCGAGATTGGCCGCGCGCAAGCTCTGCAAGCCCGTGCCGCCGGGATGCCGCTCAGCGTCCACATGAACCCCGTGCTGCTCAAGCCGCAGTCCGACATCGGTGCTCAAGTGGTGGTGCAGGGGCGTGTAACTGGTAACGCTCAAGCGCGCGACTTCCATGCCCTGAAGCCGCAATTGCTGGATGCCGTACTGGAGAGCTTCGCATTGATCGGTGCGGATAAAGAATTGGTTTTGGTGGAAGGTGCGGGCAGCCCCGCTGAGGTTAATCTACGCGCCGGCGATATCGCCAACATGGGTTTCGCTGAGGCCGCAGATGTCCCCGTCGTGCTGGTTGCCGATATCGACCGCGGCGGCGTCATCGCTAGTTTGGTCGGCACCCATGCGGTGCTGAATGAGGCTGAGCGGGCGCGCATCATAGGCTATGTGATCAACAAATTTCGCGGCGACGCATCGCTGTTTGATGACGGCCTGAAAATCATCACCGAGATAACCGGCTGGCCGTGTTTTGGCGTGGTGCCGCATTTCGCCGATGCCCGCCGGCTGCCTGCCGAAGACGCCATGACATTGGATAACCGGCGAGAAGAAGCGAGCGCGCATGGAAACATCAAAATTGCCGTGCCGCGTCTCACACGCATCTCCAATTTTGACGATCTCGACCCGCTGGTCGCCGAGCCCGACGTCACCGTTCAAGTGATCGACGCCGGCCAACCCTTGCCGGGTGACGTCGATGTGGTGTTGTTGCCCGGCTCCAAGTCAACGTTGGGTGATTTGCAGGATCTGCGTGCGCAAGGCTGGGACATCGACATTGCCGCCCACCACCGACGCGGCGGCATGGTGGTCGGGCTCTGCGGCGGCTATCAAATGCTCGGCCGGTCGGTCGCCGACCCCGAAGGTGTTGAGGGACCGGCGGGGATCGTCGAGGGGTTGGGTTTGCTGGATGTGGAAACGGTGATCGGTGGTGATAAATCCCTGGTCGCGGTCACCGGCAGGGATTTTGTCAGTGGCGCGGCGCTCGTAGGCTACGAGATGCACATCGGCGTCACCATCGGCCCCGACGCAGGGCGCCCTTGGCTGACGTTGGACGGCGACCGCGAGGACGGCGCGCGCACAACAGATGGCCGCGTGCTCGGCAGCTACGTCCACGGCCTCTTCGCCTCGGATGATTTCCGCCATTCTTTTCTGGCAGGCTTGCGCGAAGGGCGGGTCAGTGACGTGGCCTATGAAGCGGAAATCGATGCGGCGCTGGACGGACTTGCGGCGCACCTGGAGGCGCATCTCGATTTGGATGCGCTGTTGGCAGCGGCGGGACATTAAAATATATTTCCTATATTATAGGAATATATTGACTTTTTCAAAAAATCTGCTATATAAGTTATCGCATCACCGTTCCATTGGTGAGGGCACGCTATTGGACATTTGTATAGGTTAAGCCGGGGCTGACGGGTTGTTGGGGCCGGTAATAATATATGTCTTTCCCGCGACGGCGGGAAACCAGTGGGCCTATGTAACGTCTGGCTTTTTGGGCATTTAACACGGCACCGGAGAGAACCACCTAAAAATTGGGTTCGTTCCTTCACTTTTTTTTCAGGCTGCTGAAAATAAAGCAGTTTTCAGCCCGGCTTTTCATTACTGAATCGAAACATAACGGGAACTACGCACTCTTTCCTTGGGCGTGAAACACAAACC